>NZ_WJEB01000020.1:0-118561 GCF_010994085.1 Gracilibacillus saliphilus
GAAAGGAGGTTAAGTGGGGGTAGTTCAATTACTAGTATTTAAACTAATAATTTCAATGATGAACAAATGATGGAAAAAATCCAAAATATGTGAAAGGAAGAAGTTTATTAAAGTTTGGAAGGAAGAAGCGATACCATCTACGTTGTATATTATGACTATAACAAGTGCAATGGATGAAATATTTCCTTTTTAATAGAATCAAATCTGGTGCAACACAAAAATCAATTAGGAGTGATATAGGTGTTTTTTCTCTTGTGGGGTGTCTTGATTTGGCTAGGAGCCTCAGCTATTTTTCGGTTTGCAGGACAATATTTTTTCACTTCAGAAAATTACACCCTATTAATAGTAACGTATATTCTAGTTATTCCTTTAATATTAGCTCTCACTCTACTGCTTTATCGGTATAAAAATTTAGATTCAACCGAACAAGTGAAAGCAGCAATTTTAATAGCTTTACCTGGTATGTTAATTGATGCTATAGTTCTAATTTATTTTGAAGATATCTTTGTGAATTTAGATCCTCGTCTTGATGGTGTTTTTGGGTCTTGGTTGCTTTTCGCTTATTCTTTAATCCTTCTTTCGGGATTCTTATCAAGGAAAAGTTCGAATTGAACTCATATAAGAGAGGGGGGATAAAAAATTTATTAGGTAAGGTGGTGCGTTTCTAGAAAGTTGGAAATTCTGAAACTAATTGGTTCTTTCTTACGTAATAGTAATAATTACTATTTTATGGAGGGGTTGAAGTAATGAGAATTGAATTACTTACTAGTATTCGAACTAATAATTTTAATGATGATCAAATGATGGAAAAAATCCAAAATATGTGGAAGGAAGCTTATCGAAGTCTAGAAGGAAAAAGCGATACTGTGTATGGTGTTTATTTTGATTATGAAAGTGATTTTAAAGGTGATTATTCGATAGGCGTAGGAATTGAGGATGCTGAAAATGGAAAAATAGTGATACCAGATCAATCGAACTATAAAGTTTTTAAAGTAGCGTCATCAGACGAAGAAGGGATTTTAAAAACATGGCAAAAGATATGGGGATTAGAGGAATCAGATGAGCTTGAACGTGGATATACCGTTGATTTTGAAAAGTATCTACCAAGTGGTGAAATTGAAATACATATCGCTCTTAAATAGGGGGATATTACGTGCTTTGTTTTTATCACGATGCTAAACGCCTGGAAAACCCCACTGATTATAGTTTCACTGTATAAAAAGTAGTGAAAAAATGGACCTCACCTGATACTTATTAGGTATTAGGTAAGGTCTATTCGATAGAAACTCCTTCTCTACCGTATAGAATTATTTCTTAAATAAAACTTTCCAATTCTTCCAATGTACGACCCTTCGTTTTAGGTACGAACTTCCATATGAAAATAGCAGAAAATTAACTCATCAGACCGTTTTATTATGTTCTAAAAATAGTTATAGTATAATGAAAAAAACAAGTAGAATAGGAAGTATTAGATGATTTTAACTACTGCAGGTCGCTCAGCACCTAAACTAATTCAAAGTGCACAACAATTATCTACTAAATATCAAATTCCCTATATAGAACGAAGTGGACGTTCGATTCAGCAATTAAAAGCTGATTATCAAGAAGATGTCATAGTTGTAGGAAAAGATCGATTATCTCTTTGTCCCTTAGAAGAGCAAACGAATCTCTTTTTCCACCCAAATTTGGCAATGGTTCGGGCAAAACGGCTACTACGTAAAGAAGAAGATCCATTTGTGAAAACAGCAAAATTGGAAAAGGGTATGTCTGTGTTAGATTGTACATTAGGACTGGCATCAGATAGTATCATAGCTAGTTTGGCGGTAGGTTCTGATGGTTTAGTAACCGGTTTAGAAGGTAGTAAAGCCATTTATATTATGGTAAATGAAGGCTTACAGCATTTAATCAGCACTAATGAAAAGCTTAATATAGCCATGAGGAGAATTGAGGTGAAGCATGTTCAACATCTGGAGTATTTACAACAGCAAAAACCTAATGCTTTCGATGTTGTATATTTTGACCCGATGTTTCATGAAACGATTGATGCTTCGAATGGATTAAATCTAATTAGGGCAAAAGCTTTGGAAGACGACCTTACTAATTTAGTGTTGGAAGAAGCACGAAGAGTAGCTAGACGTCGTGTAGTATTGAAAGATCATTGGAAAAGTGAACGCTTTCAACACTATGGTTTTACACAATATAAACGAAAAAACTCATTATTTCATTATGGCGTTATAGAATCAGGTTAAGTAAGCAAAAAATAAGAAATCGACTGGCTCACTCTGTGCTATAAATAGAATTAGCTTATAATGAGAAAGGGAGTTTTCTATGATAAACAGTACATGCCAAATCACTCTTTTTGTTAAAAGTAAAGAAGAGGCAAAGGCTTTCTACACGGAAAAGTTAGGTTTCATCATACGAGATGAAGCTCAATTTACGGATGATTGGAGTTATTTGACAGTTTCGCCACGAGCAAATAGTGAGATCGTTATAGAGTTGATAGAAGCGGTTACTGCTGAGGAAAAACAACTTGTAGGTAGACAAGCTGCAGAACAAGTTTTACTTATGTTTAAGGTGTATGATATTCATAACACATATCAACATTTAAAAGCAAACGGTGTAAAATTTGAAGGTGAGCCCGTGAAAGTACCAGGAGGTATAGGGGTTGGTTTTGAAGATCTGTCCGGAAATAAACTAGATTTATTTGAGGAGGTTAATCATGAAAATTGAAGGGGGAAATAATATAGCCATTAAAATTCCAAAATATAAATTTGAAGAAACGGTAGCATTTTATAAAGATGTTTTGGGTCTTCCTCATAAAGGTACAGAAGCAAATTCAGTTGCTTTTGAATTCGGAAGTTCCACCCTATGGCTTGATTGTATGGAAAATTATGCACAACAGGATGTATGGTTGGAACTTAAGTCGAGTCGGCTAGAGGAAACCTCACAATTATTTAATAAGGTGAAGATACCGAGACGCGATGAAGTAGAGATTCATGAACATTCAGCGGGATTTTGGATATCAGATCCGGCGGGGACGATTCTTAGGATAAACCCTAAATAATATATCACTCGGATAAATTCCTGATACGTTTCATCAGGTTCCTTGTGAACATAATAGAAGTCTTAAACTATTGAATCGTTTCCGCAACCGCAGTCATAATAGCACCAGTGGCTTGAATCCAATTCCCAATAGCGTTTAATTCTCCTGCTTTTGTTGTATTTTGAGTAGAAAGAGCTTGCAAACTGTTACCAATTACTTGTAGTAAATTACCAAATGCACTGTATATTACTTCTATTGTAAGCTCTTTGTGCAACTCCTCAGCAAAATTAATACTGCCTCCTAGCGCCTGAAGAATATCTCCCTGTATGTTTAATAGCTTTTTGCTGCTAACTGATACTGGCAAATGCAATGAAACTACCTCTGTTGCATTTCCTATCGCTTGAATCTCGTTTCCTAAGCTTTTTAACTCTTCTAAAGAAAAATGTTCCACCAAGAGCGCATTGCCTGTTGCTTGCATTACATTTCCAATTAAATCAAGATTCTCTTTAACTTCAGAAGTAAGAGCAATGGAAGGTGTATTTCCTACTGCAGATAATACGGTTCCAATTGCTTGTTCCCAAGACCCAAGTAAGCTGTTTTGCTGTTTAACCAAAGTACTCACCATCTTCCTTCTAGGATAGTATTAGTTTATGGAAAAATCAGCATTTTGTTTTGGCACATGAAGGATTAACCAATTAATATTGGTTGATTATGATAGCGTTTTCTTATAAGATGTACGTATTAGTTGATACATAATGTGAATAATTGAAGGAGTGTTGAAAATGGTTAAACGTATAGAAGAAGTTATGCCTAGTATTGCATTTGGTGGAGATTACAATCCAGAGCAATGGGATGAAAATGTTTGGATAGAAGATGCTAAGTTAATGCAAGAGGCAGGGGTAAACCTTGTTTCTGTAGCCATATTCAGCTGGTCCGTACTGGAACGAGAAGAAGGTAAGTTTGATTTTAGTTGGTTAGATAGAGTGTTAGATATTTTACACGAGCACGGAGTTGGTGTCTCTTTAGCGACAGCAACAGCCTCACCACCAGCTTGGCTGTCTAAAGAATATCCAGAGGTGTTAGCCGTACAAGAAAATGGAGTACCTTATCAAATTGGTTCTCGTCAACATTATTCACCTAATAGTAAGCGGTTTCGATATGCAGTTAAACAATTGGTTAAGGAAATGGGCAATAGATATAAAGACCATCCTGCATTAAAAATGTGGCATATTAACAATGAATATGGTTGTCACTTAGCAGAGTGTTTTAGTGATGAAAGCTTATCAGCATTTCGCAAATGGTTAAAAAATCGTTATCAGACAATAGAGAACTTAAATCAAAAATGGGGAACGAATTTCTGGAGCCAGCGCTATAATGAGTGGGATGAGATTCAATTTCCGGTTAATTTGCCTACTTTTTATAACCCTAGTCAAAAATTAGATTATAAACGCTTTATGAATGATGCTATTTTTGATTTATATAAAATAGAGAAAGAGGTATTACGTGAGATCACTCCGGATATACCGATATTTACTAATTTTATGTATGAGTTCAAGCCGTTAAATTATTTTGGGTGGGCTAAAGAAATGGATTTAGTGACATGGGATTCGTATCCAGATCCGAGAGAAGGAAAACCTTACCGACATGCAATGCATCATGATTTAATGCGCAGTTTAAAAAATGGCCAACCTTTTTACTTAATGGAGCAGGTAACATCACATGTAAACTGGCGTGATATAAATCTGACGAAAAAACCTGGGGAAATGAGGTTGTGGAGTTATTCAACTGTAGCTCGTGGCGGAGATGGTGTCATGTATTTCCAATGGCGTCAAGGAAAGGCCGGAGCAGAGAAGTTCCATGGTGCCATGGTTCCCCACTCCAATGATCCAAATAGTCGTGTTTATCAAGAGGTAAAACAATTAGGGAATGAACTAAAACAATTGGATGGACTGGTAGGAGCACGAGGTACGGCACAAGTTGCGATTGTTTTTGATTGGGAAAATTGGTGGGCTGTGGAGCATGAGGGAAAACCGCATAACCGTTTATCCTATTTAGATCAAGTCTACCAATATTACCGCTCATTCTATGAGAAGAATATTGCGGTTGATTTTGTAGAACCCAATGGAAACCTAGCTGATTACCAATTTGTAGTGGCACCAATGTTATATATGATTCGCGACGGAGAGGAAAACAATTTCGAGCAATTTGTAAAAAACGGCGGAACATTAATAGTTAGTTTTTTCAGTGGTATTGCAGATGAACAAGACCATATCCATTTAGGAGGATATCCTGCACCATTACGATCACTGTTAGGATTAACAGTGGAAGAATTTGCTCCAATGGCAAATGATGAAATAAATACAATTGTTGCGAATGGAGAGAAATTCACTGTCGACACTTGGGCCGATATAATTAAACTGGAAGGAGCGAAAGCAATAGCCACGTATAAAGAAAATTGGTATCAGGACAAGCCTGCAGTTACGATTCATCGATATGGACAAGGAAGCTCAATTTATGTTGGCACCAATCCATCAGGTGAGTACCTTGATCAATTAATAAACGGAATCTTACAGCAATTAGAAGTCAAGGCACCGTTAGAGGCACCAAAAAATGTAGAAATCGTAGAGCGAGTAGCAAATGATAAGACATTTTTGTTTATTCTTAACCATAATACTGACCCCGTGACGGTTGCTTTAGAAGAGGGCACAGTCTATCAGGATTGTTTACAAGGTAAGCAAGTAACTCAGTCAATCACAGTACAAAACACGGATGTAGCTATTTTAGTCTGCTAAAAACAAGAAAAATAAACGAATAAATATATTTTCTATTCCGCTTCTTTATGTTAGTATAAATCTAACAATCGAAGTAGGAAGGGTTCTAATCATGAGTACAAAAGTCAATCCAATTCAAGTGAGAGATATCATAATTGCAAATCAAGTACTAAAAGACGTAGTCGTCAAAACACCGTTGCAACGCGATCCCATTTTATCTGATAAATATGATTGTAATGTTTATCTCAAAAGAGAAGACTTACAAGTTGTCCGTTCATTTAAAATTCGTGGAGCATATAATTTGATGCAAGGTTTGTCAAAAGAAGAATTAGAAAATGGAGTGGTTTGTGCTAGTGCTGGGAATCATGCACAGGGTGTTGCTTATTCCTGTAAAGCTTTAGGAGTAAATGGTGTGATTTTTATGCCTAGTACAACACCACGTCAAAAAGTAAACCGAGTTGAATTTTTCGGTGGTCCGTTTGTGGAAATCCGTTTAATTGGTGACACCTTTGATGATTCTTTTGATCAAGCAATGGAATATTGCAACGAACATAATGCATCATTTATCCATCCGTTTAATGATACGAGAACCATTACAGGGCAAGGTACCATCGGTTTGGAAATATTGGACAGCATGGAAGAGCCAATATCCCACGTCTTTATGGCTGTAGGTGGTGGTGGACTAATTTCTGGTGTCGGGTCTTACATAAGTAGTATTAGTCCAGACACAAAAATTATCGGTGTTGAACCAGAAGGTGCAGCCTCTATGAAAGCAGCCCTAGCAAAAGACGAAGTGACCAAATTGGATAAAATCGATAAATTTGTAGATGGTGCCAGTGTAAAACGTGTTGGAGATATTTCGTTTGACATTGCCAAAGAATTTATTGATGATATCGCAGTTGTTCCGGAGGGTAAGCTATGTACAACGTTATTAGATTTATATAATGAAAATGCAATCGTAGCTGAACCAGCAGGAGCATTACCCGTATCTGCACTTGATTACTATCGTGATGAGATTAAAGGGAAAAATGTCGTATGTATCGTTAGTGGTGGAAATAATGATATCGATCGTATGCAGGAATTTAAAGAACGTTCTTTAATCTATGAAGGATTTAAACATTATTTTATTGTGAATTTCCCTCAACGTGCCGGCGCATTACGTGAATTCATGGATGAGGTTTTAGGTAAGGATGATGACATCACCCGCTTTGAATATACGAAAAAGAACAACCGTGACAAGGGACCTGTTCTAGTAGGGATTGAACTCCAACAGGCTGAAGACTACCATCAAATCATTTCTCGCATGGAGAAAAAAGGCTTTACTTACATCGAAATTAACAAAGATGAACAACTTTTCCAATTATTAATTTGACAAAAGGAAGCGACTTAACCGCGCTTCCTTTTTCTTAAATCCATCTATATGACAATGAGTTATGGGGGACTGGGAATTGTCCCACTTTTGTTCAAAGGGGGCAGGAGCACTTGGATACGTTCTTATACAAGGAACTAATGAAGGAAACAGAAGAAGAGCTTGCGATTTTAAAGGGAAATCAAGCGGTTAATAAACAAATATATACAGATCTTACATCGGATTTCGTTATCCAAAGTGAAAAGTTTTTAAAAGACGACCTGATCATGATTCGCAAACACCCCAGATATATTAATTTTCCCAGACACTCTCATGATTATATTGAAATGAATTATGTTTTCCATGGTCAATTTCATCAAAAGGTAGCTGATCAGCCAATTACTTTAAAGCAAGGTGATATCCTGCTATTAAATCAACATATCGAACATGAGTTAGCTGCATGTGAAGAAAATGATATTGTTATCAACTTTATTATTCACCCAGCCTTTTTTGATTATATTCTATCTAATTTATCTACTGGATTTGTCCAGAGTCAAATGCTTTACTTTCTCATGAATAGTATTTTTGATTTTAGCCAAAAAGGTGAGTATTTATATTATCCAGTCTCTAATTCTGACCGTATTCAAGACATTATGCAGCAATTATTAAAAGAAATGATGGAAGAATCGATCTTATCGAAGTCGAAAATTAAATTTTTAATGGGATTACTTATCATTGAGTTGATCGAACAACAAAATCAAACAAATCGAAATACTATTCAATCCGAACAACACGCCTTCTTAACTGAAGTATTTCGCTACATCGAAGAACACTATCAAGAAGCCAATTTACAATCATTAGCAAATCGTTTTAACCAAACGGTTTACTGGGTAAGTAAAGAAATCAAATCATTAACTAATCAAAATTTTAAAGATTTGGTTCAGCAAAAACGCCTGTTAGTAGCCAAGAACTTATTAGTGCATAGTGATTTACCAATGCAATCCATTGCCGAAGAAGTGGGTTATGAGAATATTAGCTATTTCTATCGCCTATTTAAAAAGAAATACGGTATGACGCCTAAAGCTTATAAAATGCAGTTAATCAAAGAAGATTAACTGCATTTTTTCATAACAAGCAATAAAAGTGCACAGAATCTATAAACGGAGCAGTAACGATAACTAAAGATGATTTGCTCTTCCATTATTGACTTAAAGAGTGCAAACAAACCGCTCTGCCAGAATACTTCGCTTTCCATGGGCGGTTTTTAGCTACCTTTGCAAAATTGGATCTTCAGCTTTCGTGAGTCCCACAGGAGTCTCCGTATTCTCCCTACGCTATTTTTGTTCTCTGTTTATAGAAAGAAATGAAATCATGGAACTAAATTCTCTGTTTTATTACAGTACTAATCGGCTGTGAATACCCCTTTAGCATAGTTGTACCCTATGCTACATATGTTGGAGAAATCGACCAGTTGATTTCGGATTAGAGTTGTGGAGCATATCTTAACGAAGGCCGCCCACTTCCCCTCCTGTGGGACCTGTTTGACTGAAGATCCACTTTGTCGAGCGGTTTTGGCTCGAAAAAGTTAGCGGAAGGGCAAACCCCACGGAAAGGGAAGGGGGCAGCCGCAGTGGCAATTATGATTAGGATATGTGTCAAAATTACTTCATAAGTGACTGTGCATTTAGTTTCGAACAAACAGAGTTTTCATCACTTCGCAGTATCTATCAAATTAAATTTGGTCGAATTATGCCTGATTTTTGTTACAACTAGATGTTTTTTATAGTTGTATAAATATGATTGTGAATCAATGGAACAATAAAATGAAATCAACTATTCATTCAGGAGGATAGAAATATGGATCAAGAAATGAATTACGGAAGTGATTATCATCATATTCCTGCAACGTCCATAGGAAGTGGGATAAGTACACAAGTATTACCAGATGTACTTTGTCACACGATTCAAATTGTCAATATTATGTTGGTTGGAAATCCAGAATCAAATGACTTTGTTCTAGTAGATGCAGGGATGCCGGATTCAGCAAGTGAGATTATTTCGGTTACAGAAGAGCGTTTCGGACCTGATAGCAGACCGAAAGCTATCATACTGACGCATGGTCACTTTGACCATGTTGGAGCTGTTGTGGAACTAGTTAAGCATTGGGATATCCCTGTATATGCGCATGAGCAAGAATTACCTTTCTTAACAGGAAAAAAAGCATATCCAGAACCAGATGCTACTGTTGAAGGTGGGATGATAGCAAAAATGTCCCCCATGTTTCCCAATGAACCGATTGATTTAGGTGACCATATTGAAATGCTGCCAGTTGACGGAACTATTCCGCATATGGACAGCTTTAAATGGATCCATACTCCTGGACACACCCCAGGACATGTTTCTCTGTTTAGAGAAGAAGACGGAGCTTTACTAGTAGGAGATGCATTTGTAACCGTTAAACAGGAGAATCTTTATAAAGTACTTACACAACAACAGGAAATAAGTGGTCCACCACGATATTTGACCACTGATTGGAAAGCTGCGAAACGATCAGTGGAAAAATTAGATCAATTGAATCCTAACATTGCTGTAACTGGTCATGGCTTACCGATGACTGGTGAGGTATTAACGAATGGCTTAGCAAAACTAGTAAAAGAATTTGACCAAATTGCCGTCCCTGATTATGGGAAGTACGTAAACAAGCATATGCATTAAAATAATAAAATGAGTACAACGAAGCCCCGATGATGTAGATGTTTGAATTCATCTAACTCATCGGGCTTTTTACTTGGTTAAATTTTTCCTTATTCGCAAAAAAGGACAATAAATTTGTAATTTTCGATATATATTATTCTGAATAATTCCTTTATGATAAATTTATAAATCGCTTACAAAGAAAGGGTGAATCACTTGCAAAAATGTAATTTAGCCGTTGACATTGGAGCTTCGAGTGGACGTGTGATTGCAGGCTATCTTCAACATAACAAGCTAGTATTAGATGAAATCCATCGGTTTGAAAATGAGATGGAAGAGAAAAACGGCCACTTGTGTTGGGATATTGACGGACTATTTCAAGAAATCAAGACCGGTTTAGAAAAGAGTGTCGAACAACATTTTCATCCTTTAACCATTGGTATTGACACATGGGCAGTTGACTTTGTGTTACTAGATCAGGGCAAAAACAGAATCACTGACGCAGTTGCTTATCGTGATCACCGGACAGATGGGGTAATGGAAAAGGTTTTTCAACTTATCGATCAAAAAGACATCTATCACGAAACAGGCATACAATTTCAACCATTTAATACAATTTATCAGCTATTTGCCTTACAAAAAGAAAAACCGGACATATTAGAAAAAGCACAATACTTTTTGATGATTCCTGACTATCTTCATTATCTACTTACTGGCAAAATAACAAATGAATACACCAATGCTACGACAACCCAACTGTTAAAAGCTACGAATCAAACATGGCATCAAGATTTCCTAAGAAAATTAAACATCCCTGCACATATATTTTCTGAACCTAGTCATCCTATACAATCTATTGGTTCCTTAACAAAAGACTTACAAGAAGAGCTTGGCTTTAATCTAGAAGTTGTCTTACCTGGCACACATGATACAGCCTCTGCAGTCATGGCAGTACCGGCTCAAGATACGATTTACATTAGCTCAGGCACATGGTCTTTAATGGGCGTTGAACATCATGAACCCATCAGTACACCACAAGCTTTTGATTATAATTTCACCAATGAAGGTGGCGTTCATAAAAATATCCGCTTCTTAAAAAATATCATGGGGCTTTGGATGATCCAAGAAGTTAAGCGCGAATGGAATGATCAATATAGCTTTGCTGAGTTTGTAGAACTCGCTTACCAGGCATCATCATTCACATCACAAGTAGATGTCAATGATCAACGTTTTTTAAGTCCACCAAGCATGAAAGAAGCGATTCAACATTATTGTCAGGAAACTAATCAACAAGTTCCGGAAACAGCAGGAGAATTTGCAAAGTGTATTTTTGATAGCTTAGTAGAAAGCTATCATCATACAGCAAAAGAAATTGAAGCGTTAACAGGGAAAACGTATAAATCCATCCATATCATAGGTGGTGGTAGTAAGAACCACTATATGAATGAAAAACTAGCGGCAGTGAGTAAGAAAACAATCTACACAGGACCGGGTGAAGCTACAGCGATTGGAAATTTATTAGCTCAAATGATGGCCACTGGTCAAATCGATTCCATGGAACAGTCAAAGCAAATCATTAATCAATCGTTTAATATTAAAAAATTTCAAATAAGAGGTGAAAAGGCATGAGTGTAAAAGAGAACTTTCAAGCAGCGAAAAAGCAGTATGAAAAATGGGGAATATCAATAGAAGAAGCTTTTGAAAGGTTAAAAAATGTTCCGATTTCGATTCATTGCTGGCAAGGTGATGACATTGGCGGATTTGAAGTAGAACAGCAAGAATTGTCAGGTGGAATTGATGTAACTGGTGATTATCCTGGCAAAGCAACAACTCCAGA
Source organism: Gracilibacillus saliphilus (assembly GCF_010994085.1). NCBI lineage: Bacteria > Bacillati > Bacillota > Bacilli > Caryophanales > Bacillaceae > Gracilibacillus > Gracilibacillus saliphilus. The sequence goes on from NZ_WJEB01000020.1 coordinate 11,694, forward strand.
AGAATTGCGAAGTGATTTGGAAAAAGCATTATCATTGATTCCAGGAAAACATAAAATTAATTTACATGCGATTTATGCAGAAACAGATGGACAAAAGGTAGATCGTAATGAATTAGAACCAAAGCATTTTAAAAACTGGGTGAAATGGGCAAAAGAACACGATTTAGGACTTGATTTTAACCCTACCTTGTTTTCCCATCCAAAAGCAGCAGATGGTTTAACACTTGCACATCCTGACAAAGAGATTCGAGATTTCTGGATCGAACATTGTATCAGGTCGCGCAAAATCGGCGAATATTTTGGAAAAGAATTAGGTCAACCAGCATTAACGAACATTTGGATCCCGGATGGGTATAAAGATATTCCAAGCGATCGACTGACACCACGTAAGCGTCTAAAAGAATCATTAGATGAAATATTTGCGGCGGATGTTGACGAGTCGTTAAATATTGATGCAGTAGAAAGTAAGTTGTTTGGTATCGGATCTGAAGCATATGTTGTTGGCTCCCATGAATTTTACATGGGATATGCTCTTAAAAACAACAAGCTTTGTTTACTAGACAGTGGTCACTACCACCCAACAGAAGTGGTTTCTAATAAAATATCTGCCATGCTTTTATTTAGTGAAAGATTAGCCTTGCACGTCTCACGACCAGTTCGTTGGGATAGTGATCATGTCATTATATTGGATGATGAACTCCGCGAAATCGGGCTTGAAATTGTTCGTAACGACGCACTAGATAGGGTCATGATTGGTCTGGACTTCTTTGATGCTAGTATTAATCGTGTCGCAGCATGGACAATTGGTACAAGAAATATGATCAAGTCATTACTATATGCATTACTATTACCTAACGATTATTTAAAACAATTACAAGAAGAAGGCAATTTCACAGATCGATTAGCACTATTAGAAGAATTTAAAACATATCCATTCGGTGCTATTTGGGATTATTATTGTGAACAGATGGAAGTACCCGCCCAAGAAAAATGGCTCGAGGAAGTAAAAGATTACGAGAATAAAGTATTATCTAAACGAAATAGCGGATAATTAATCTTTGTTTGTGTTGATTTATTTTTGTTTTGTAGTATAATCAAAGCAGAACCAAACAAATAAAACAAAACAAAAATGTTGAGGAGGAAATGCAGTGGTACAAAACAAATGGAATGACAGTCAGGTTGCACAAGGTGACGGATTAGAATCATTAGTTTACCGTTCCAATCTATTAGGTTCAGATCGTGCAGTTGTTAACATCGGTGGGGGAAACACATCATCTAAGACGATGGAAAAAGATTTCAAAGGCGATGACATTGAAGTAATGTGGGTAAAAGGAAGCGGCTCTGACCTGGCAACGATGAAAGCTCATAATTTTACCGGACTCAAGATGGATGATATCCGCCCACTCCTTGAACGTGATGATATGTCTGATGAGGAAATGGTAGAATATTTATCACATTGTATGATAGATTCCAAGCATCCACGTTCATCTATTGAAACATTATTACATGCTTTTCTACCGTTTAAACAGGTAGATCATACACATCCAGATGCAATCATTAGTATTGCTTGTGCAGATAATGGAAAAGAGATAGCAGAAGAAATTTATGGAGACCGTTTTGTATGGGTACCGTATATTCGTCCCGGTTTCAAGCTGTCTAAAATGATTGCAGAAGGTGTCAAAGATAATCCGAAAGCAGAATTAGTGATTATGGAGAAACATGGTCTGGTAACATGGGGAGAAACGTCTAAGGAAAGTTACAATAAAACAATTGAAATCATAAACGAAGCAGAAAGTTATATTAACCAAAAAGCACAAGGTCAGACATTATTTGGTGGTGAAAAATATCAGTCAGTAGTAAAAGAAGAACGTGAAAATCTTCTCGCAGAAGTAATGCCTCTTGTGCGCGGACAAGTTAGCAATGATAAGCAAATGTTAGCAACCTATAATGATGATGACAATGTCTTAGCATTTGTGAATAGTGTAAATGCAGAACAGTTATCTCAGGTGGGAGCAGCCTGTCCAGATCACCTTGTTCATACTAAACGAGTACCATTATATATTGACTGGGATCCACAATCAGGTGATATCGATTTATTAAAAGAAAAAATTGTAAAAGGCATTAAAGCCTATAAAGAGGAATATGTCGCGTACTTTGAACGGAATAAGAATGAAGGCGACGAAATCATGGAAACGGCCCCTCGTATTATTTTAATTCCAGGTCTGGGTATGATCAACACAGGGAAAGACTGGAAAGCGGCAAACATTAGTGAACAACTTTATCACCGTGCAATTGCAGTTATGAGTGGGGCAACAGTTCTTGGGAACTTTGTATCACTTAATGAAGAAGAATCATACTTAATTGAATACTGGCCTTTAGAGCTCTATAAACTAAGCCTTGCACCACCAGAAACAGAATTTTCTCGTCAAGTTGCCTTTGTAACAGGAGGTGCTGGTGGTATCGGTACTGCTACAACATATCGTTTTATTGAAGATGGTGCCCATGTGGTTATTGCTGATATCAACCTAGAAGGTGCTGAGAATCTAGCAAAAGAAATCAACGATAAATATGGTTGGAATCGTGCTTTTGCGGTGAAAATGGACGTTACAAAAGAAGAAGAAGTACAAGCAGCGATAGCAGCATCTGTACGTGAGTATGGCGGTATTGATATCTTAGTTAATAATGCAGGTTTAGCAAGCTCTAGTCCTTTCGAAGAAACAACGATGGATCAATGGAACTTAAATATTAACGTTTTAGTAACAGGGTATTTCCTTGTCGCACGTGAAGTGTTCAAATTAATGAAAGACCAAGGAATTGGTGGTAACATGGTATTTATTGGATCGAAAAACTCGATTTATGCTGGCAAAAATGCTGCGGCATACAGTACAGCCAAAGCGGCGGAAGTGCATTTAGCTCGCACAGTTGCTGCTGATGGTGGTGCATTAGGTATTCGCGTTAACTCTGTCTTACCAGATGCTGTTATTAGAGGATCTAAGATTTGGGATTCCTCTTGGAAGAAGGAACGTGCGTCTTCCTATGGTATTGGTACAGACGATTTAGAAGAACATTATCGTAAACGTACGATCTTAAACGTTAATATCTTACCAGAGGATATTGCTGAATCTGTTGCTTTTCTTGCTTCATCAAAAGCAGCAAAAACAACAGGTTGTATGGTAACTGTTGATGGTGGGGTAGCAGCAGCATTTACTAGATAATGATAGAACATGGATAAACTCTCGTTATGAGGGTTTATCCATTCTACTATATGGAGGAAACATGATAGAATGATAGAAAGAGCAATGGCGATGTTCCTAAAAGGGGAGTAAAAACATGAAAGTATCATTTTTTGTTACATGTTTAGGAGATATGTTTTATGTGAATGCAGGAAAAGCTGCAGTCGAATTGTTGGAACATCTCGGCTGTGAAGTCGATTTTCCGAAAGCGCAAACATGTTGTGGCCAACCTGCCTATAACAGTGGTTATCATAAGGAAACATTAGAGGTGGCAAAGCATTTAGTGGAAACTTTTGAAGATGCCGAATATGTAGTAGGTATTTCGGGTTCTTGTGTTTATATGATTCATGAATATGTACATTTATTTGAAGAAGGTTCAGAATGGCAGAAACGAGCGAGGAAACTGAAAGATAAAACATATGAGTTAACACAGTTTATTGTCGAAGTACTTGGTGTAGAAAATGTAGGAGCTAGCTATGAGGGGGTTGCTACTTATCATACGTCATGCCATATGACAAGGTTATTAGGTGTAACAGAAGCACCATTTAAATTACTGGAGAATGTAAAAGGCCTACAGCTGATTGATTTACCAAATCGCCACGATTGTTGTGGCTTCGGTGGAACATTTTCGGTCAAGATGAGTGACATTTCAGAACAGATGGTCGATGAGAAAGTGGAACATATAGAAGAAACGAAAGCGAACCTTTTACTAGGGGCAGATGGTAGCTGCCTCATGAATATTGGTGGTCGTTTGTCAAGGAATGGAAGTTCTGTTGAAGTAAAGCATATCGCGGAAATCTTAAATAGCAGAGGTGACCTGTAATGCCGATGCACATTGGAGAGAAAGACTTTAAAAAAAGGGTAACAAAAGGTTTAGAAGATGACTTTATGCGTGGAGCTGTACGGTCTGCGCAAGGAAGATTGCAAGATAAACGAGCAACTGCAGCAGATGAATTAGGTGATTGGGAAGATTGGCGGACACTTGGCTCAGAAATCCGTAGTCACACGATTGAACATTTAGATTATTATTTACATCAATTAAGTGAAAAGGTCGCGGAACTAGGCGGACATGTCTTTTTTGCCGAAACGGGAGAAGAAGCGAACGAATATATTCAAAAAGTAGCGACAGAAAAAGAAGCAAAGAAAATTGCTAAATCAAAATCGATGGTAACAGAAGAAATTTCCATGAATGAAGCTCTCGAGGATATCGGGTGTGAAGTGATTGAAACAGATTTGGGCGAATATATTTTGCAACTGGATGATCATGATCCTCCATCACATATTGTGGCGCCAGCACTTCATAAGAATAAAGAACAGATCCGTGATGTCTTTGAAGAGAAATTAGATTACTTGAATTCAGAAAAACCGGAAGAACTAGCGTTGTTTGCCCGTGAAAAATTACGGGAAGAATTTCTTTCAGCTGACTTAGGCATTACGGGATGTAATTTTGCGGTTGCAGAATCTGGCTCATTTGCTTTGGTTACGAATGAAGGTAATGCTCGCATGGTATCAGCACTACCGAAAACTCAGATTACCGTTATGGGAATGGAAAGAATTGTTCCAGGATGGGAAGAGCTTGATATCGTTGTTAGCTTGTTAACGAGAGCAGCAGTTGGTCAGAAATTAACCAGTTATATTACCGCATTAACAGGTCCTAAACAACTAGAAGAAGCAGATGGCCCTGAAGAATTTCATTTAGTTATTGTGGATAACGGAAGATCAAAAATCTTAGGTACGGAATTTCAGGAAGCATTACATTGTATTCGATGTGCAGCATGTATCAATGTCTGTCCTGTATATCGTCATGTTGGAGGGCATGCATATGGATCGATTTATCCTGGACCAATTGGTGCGGTGCTTTCTCCTTTACTATCAGACTATGATGAGTACAAAGAATTACCTTATGCCTCGTCCTTATGTGGAGCGTGTACAGAAGTTTGTCCGGTAAAAATTCCACTTCACGAACAATTGATTATGCATCGGAGAAAAATTGTCGAGGATGAGAAAAAAACAACATTGTCAGAACGCGTTGTGATGCGAGGTTTCGAACAACTAGTCAATTCAGCAAATCTTTATCGGACTGCAACGAAAATGGCACCATTTTTAACGACACCATTTGCTAAAAATCAGATGATCACGAAAGGTCCTGGACCATTAAAACATTGGACACACGCGAGAGACTTCCCTCAGCCTGCCAATGAACGTTTTCGTGATTGGTTTGAAGATCGCCAAAAACGAGGTGAAAAAAATGCCTAAAGGTAATATTATCAACCGTGATTCCTTTTTAACAAATATTCGCGAAAAGATAGGTGGCATTGCTACCAATAAACCGGTAGAAAAACCTAACTGGTCAGTGACACCACAAAAAAAAGTATTAGAAGGATATGATCAAGATCAATTAATTAGTGTGTTAAGAGAACAGTGTAAAGAGATTCACACAGATTTTTATCAAACAACATTAGCTGAATTAACTGGAACCATAACAGAAGTGATGGAGGAATACGAATCAGAATCCATTGTTTATTCAGATGATCCGAGATTTGATAATGCTAACATAGAGGAGTACTTACAAGGTTTGAATGCTTTTAAGTGGGACCGTAATGATCGAGAAAACTCCATTAAAATAGCAGAAAGAGCTGAGGTGGGGATTACGTTTAGTGACATTACTTTAGCAGAATCGGGAACAGTTGTTCTGTTGAATGATAAAGGACAAGGGCGATCTGTTAGCTTGTTACCAGCCAATTATATAGCAATTATTCCGAGGACTTCCATCGTAAAAAGAATGACCCAGGCAACTGACTATATTCACGCTCAAGTCGAAAAAGGAGAAGATATTGCCTCCTGTATTAATTTTATTACCGGTCCAAGTAACAGTGCTGATATTGAAATGAATCTGGTAGTTGGTGTCCACGGACCAATTCGAGCTGCTTATATTGCTGTAGATGATTTGTAAATATATACAGATTGTGTAGTGTGATGCTGTTGATGATAAAGTGCTTTAAGGTGCATCTGAATTCAGAAAAGGGAGGAAAAAGACCAAACCCCATTTTTACGATTCAAGTATGATGCTTGTATTTGTCGAGGATTCCTTGCTATGATAGGAGAAGATGTTGTAGGAAGGGGTAGGCAGATGAATGTTTATCAAAATATGACGGAGTTAATTGGAAACACTCCTTTAGTTAAATTAAATCGTATTGTACCTGAAGGTGCTGCTGATATTTATGTGAAATTAGAAATGTTTAATCCTTCAAAAAGCGTGAAGGACCGAGCTGCTTATAACATGATTATCGAAGCGGAAAAGGCGGGAATGTTGAAAGAAGGTTCTACTATTATTGAACCAACAAGTGGAAATACAGGTATCGGATTGGCACAGACTTGCGCTGCCAAAGGTTATCAAGCCATTTTGGTGATGCCAGATAATATGACGCAGGAACGTATCAATATTTTAAAAGCATATGGTGCTAAAGTGGTTTTGACACCGAGTGCAGAAAAAATGCCTGGAGCTATTAAAAAGGCAAAAGAATTAGTTGAAGAAATTCCCGATAGCTTTATGCCACAACAGTTTGAAAATAAGGCAAATCCAGATATTCACCGAAAAACGACAGCTCTTGAAATTTTAGAACAAACAAACCATGACTTAGATGGATTTGTTGCAACAGCCGGAACTGGTGGAACTATTACAGGTACTGGTGAAGCATTAAGGGAAGAATTGCCCGATCTGCATATTGCTGTTGTCGAGCCTAAAGGATCGCCTGTACTATCTGGTGGTAAACCAGGTAAACACAAGTTAGTTGGCACAAGTCCTGGTTTTGTTCCTGATATTTTAAACACTTCTATCTATGATGAAATTATTCAAATCGCAGATGAAGACGCAGTAAACACATTCAAACGGCTAACATCTGAAGAAGGAATTTTTGTTGGTCCTTCAGCAGGCGCAGCAGTTTTTGCTGCTATCCAACTAGCAAAAAAACTTGGAGCAGGTAAAAAAGTTGTCTGCATTGCTCCAGATACAGGTGAACGTTATTTAAGTATGCACTTGTTCTAAAAGCATAAACGATTAACAATGCAATTCCTAAAGGTATACACTAAACACTTTAAGAGATCAGTCAGAAACTGATCTCTTTGTTATACAATGGAAGAGCTCTGTTCCTTGGCAAAAGTATGAACCCAAGGAATAGAAACGAATATCCAAGGAAGCATTCATCATGCTCCTTGGATCATCCTGCGCTTCCTTATAAATTTAGCTATTCATGTTCTCTGATTTACAATGTTGAAAGTCAATTTTTAAAAAGGTCCAAAATACGGCGATCCTGGTCCATATGGTCCTGGTGGAAATGGTGGTCCATATGGAGGATAATTGTAGTAAGGTGGATGTGGCGGGTATGGATATGGCCCCGGTGGACCGTCAAGGAGTTCGCCTCCTAAATATCCTAACCCAAAACCTAGTAAACCTGCTCCTAATGGTCCGATTGGTCCGAAAAATCTTTCTTGCCCGTGTGGCTGTTGTGGATGGCGAAATTGTTGAGGTGCCATTTGATAGTGGTGATGATGCATTAAGCATTCCCCTTCCTTCTGTAAACTTTCATCACTTGATAGTAGCCTATGCACGAAATACAATTTGGGATGGGATATTCACCTATTTTTGAAAAAATAATTTATGGAAGGTGGTTGGTTCATTGCAAATAATTGAGAAAGACAACGTAAAATGGGAAGAGGAATTTTTGCATCAAGATGTTCCAAGTATTACACCGTACTTAATCGAGGAAGGTCGGACAGCACCGATCATCTTAGTTATACCAGGAGGAGGCTATGGTCATCGTGCTTATCATGAAGGGGAACCTGTCGCAAAGTGGTTAAATCAAAATGGATTTCATGCATGTGTATTAAGATACCAAGTTGCACCGATTTCACAACAAGAAACGATTGAACAGGCACAACAGGCTATCCAAACGATGAAAATCAAAAGAACTGATTGGGGATTGAATGATCAACATAAAATAGGGGTATTAGGTTTTTCTGCCGGTGGTCACCTTGCAGCGATAATAAGTAATCGTTACTTAGAATCAAAAGGTTATACATCAAGACCTGATTTCCAAATCCTATGTTATCCAGTGATTACCATGGACGAATTTACACATGAAGGTAGTAAAACAAATTTACTCGGTGAAAATCCAGATCAACAATTGATTGATCAGTATTCATGTGAGAAAATTGCACATGAAAATACTCCGCCCGCATTTATCTGGTCTACTGCAAATGATCAATCGGTGTTATCAGTAAATAGCTTAAAATATGCAGAGGTATTGCAACACTATCAAATCCCTTATGAGTTACATATTTATCAAGACGGCAGACATGGTTTGGGTCTTGCTGATGAACATCCTAATACAGTAGATTGGAAACAAGCTTGTACTCGTTGGCTAAGTGCTTATATAACAGAAGGTGAGGAAGACTAATGGCAAAAAAGGTAAAAATGCTCGTGCAATCCACTTATAACAAGGAATTACTGCGAGCAGGTAAAGTATATGAAATCAATGATGAAACAGCAAAACGTTGGCAAATTAGCCGAATTGCTGAAATCATTGAAGAAGAGGAAAAAGATTAATATAGCTCCAATAGCTTTCGTAACTTCATGCGGAAGCTATTTTTTTGTTCATCGGTAAATTTCTTTGGGCCTTTCGTTCGTATACCAGCTTTTCTAGCTTTAGCATTTACATGTCGCTCTTGTAACATTTGGTTTATTTTATCCTTTGAATAAGTAAAACCAACATGATGCAAACAAAAGCAACCTTTCTCTAAACAAAGTGCTGCAAGCCCATAGTCCTGTGTAATGACGAGATCATTATGCTGAACCATTTGTACAATGCGGTAGTCAACTGCATCAGCTCCGTCATCTACATATTTTACTGTTACATGTTTAGGTGTATCTTGTAACGAAAAATGGCTGTAACTTTTTACTAGTATCACATCTATTACAAAACGCCTAGCCTCGTCTAAAATGATTTCAGTAACCGGACAAGCGTCTGCATCAACAAATATCTTCATAAAATACGCTCCATTCTAAAATATTAGTAGCCATGAATAGTATAGCAAAATCGACAAAGTTATAGTATGATTTTCATAATCAATATATAGAAAGTTAGGGAATGAGATGAAAAGTTATTTAAAAGAACAACAAGAGCATATGTTGAACATGTTAGAACAGTTAGTCAATATTGATAGTGGCTCCTACGATAAAGCTGGTGTCGATAAAGTAGGAGCAGTCATGAAACAAATATATCAACAAATTGATTTCGAAGTGGAAGAAGTGAAACAAGAAGAAGCAGGCAATCATTTAATTATTCGAAAAAAGAATGTGGATCCTTCAAAACAAACAATATTAATCCTTACACACATGGATACCGTTTTTGAAAAGGGAACAGCTAATGAAAGACCATTTCATATTAATGGGAATCGAGCATACGGACCTGGAGTAATCGATATGAAAGCAAGTCTTGTTTCAGTATATTATGCGATGAAAGCATTACTAGAACATAAGAAAGCGGCTGTCGAACAGGTGGAAATATTACTTACTAGTGATGAAGAAATCGGTTCTCCAAGCTCCAGAGCATTAATCGAGAAACATGCGCAAAATAAAAAATTTGCTTTAGTAATGGAACCTGCCCGAAAAAACGGAGCAATCGTCTCAGCAAGAAGAGGAAAAGGGCTTTATAAATTAGAAGTGATCGGAAAAGCAGCTCATTCTGGTATTGAACCGGAAAAGGGGAGAAGCGCAATCGAAGAGTTAGCGTATAAAATTATTCAATTATACGATATTACCGATGAAGAAGAAGGGATTCATGTCAATGTCGGATTAATAGAAGGTGGAACCTCTGTAAATACTGTTTCCGATCATGCAACAGCACAAATAGATGTGCGCTTTCGAACACAAGAACAAGCAGAAGAAATTAAAGAACAAATTGCTGCAATTATGGCTAATACAGAAGTAGATGGAACAAAAGTAAAAATCGAAGGTGATATTAATCGCCCACCGATGGAAAAAACGGAACAAACAGAAAAACTGCTTCGGATTATAAAACGAGTCGGGGACGAACTAGATATTTTTATCAAAGATACAGAAACAGGTGGTGGATCTGACGCTTCGTTCACATCAGCTTTAGGTATACCAACTGTTGATGGACTAGGACCCATCGGGGGAAGAGCCCATCGAGAAAGCGAATATCTGGAATTAGATTCATTTGTCCCTAGAACAATACTTTTAGCACACGTAATTGCCGAATTAGCATAAGAAAAACTGAGCAACAAACGCTCAGTCCTAAAAGCTAAAGATTTACCATTTCTCTAGCTTCCATTATGAAATACTTGAACAGCTTAACCGCCACTCCGGCTGCCCACTTCCCTTTCCGTGGGGTTTGCCCTTCAGCTAACTTTTGCGAGCAAAACCCACTCGAAAAAGTGGATCTTCAGGTCAAACCATTCCCACAGGAGTGGAAGTGTGCGGGCTTCGCTAAGATCTGCTCTACAACGCTAGCATGAGGTAACGTGGTTGTTTTTACTCATAAATAGCAATTTCTAACCCATTGTAAAAATGTGCCACCAATGGTTTAATGTTTTCTTTATATGAAAAAAATGAAAACAGTTCACTTTATAGTTAGTGAACTGTTTTTATATTAACCAGCATAATAATTTTCTTGAAGGAAATGTAAATGGTGTCTTAATATTTGCATTTCTTCTTCGTTTAATGGTACTAATGGTAAACGGACATTTCCTACGTCTATACCATTCAACCCTAGAGCTGCCTTTACCGGTGTAGGACTTGGTGCCATAAACATCGTTTGCATAATTGGGAGTAAATATTGATGTAACTCCTGCGCTCTCCAGAAATCGCCATTTTGACAAGCAGCAACCATTTCATTCATTTCGTTACCAATGATATGTGAAGAGACTGATACAATTCCATTTGCACCAATGGCAACAGCAGGAAGTGTCAAATTATCATCACCACTGTATAGAGAGAAGTCCTGGTCTGTTTCTCGAATGATTTTGGTCATCACATCGAGGTTACCACTAGCTTCTTTTACAGAAACGATATTATCGATTTTAGCAAGTTCAATAATCGTTTCAGGATTCACATTTACACTAGTTCTACCCGGAATATTATACAACATCACTGGGAGTGTGGTAGATTCCGCAATGACTTTAAAGTGTTGATACAAGCCTTCCTGTGAAGGTTTATTGTAGTAGGGTGCAACAAGCATAACTCCATCTACACCAATCGTCTCCGCCTTTTTCGTCATTTCTATAGATTCACGAGTGTTGTTTGATCCTGTCCCTGCTATGACAGGTACGCGACCATTAACGACTTTAACCGTAAATTTAATGAGAGATAATTTCTCTTCTTTTGATAGTGTAGGAGATTCTCCAGTTGTTCCGGCAACAACTAGTGCATCAGTTCCATTTTGTAGTAAATAATTAATTAATCGTTCTGTTTTTCCATAATCAATCTCTCCATTTTGATCAAAGGGAGTTACCATCGCTGTTAATACACGTCCAAAGTTCATGATATATCCACCTCTATTCAAAGATTTAAAACAATTTGACTAGTTCCATTGAATAGAGGGTATCTCATCACCAATTGAAAATAAAAAGATGCAACAATGAGGGCATTGTTGCATCTGGAATTCAAATTGGATTCGATGCGTGAGATAGCCCTCCATATAGTGTGGCACTATATGACAGCCCTGCATTTATTCAATGAAGGACCAGTAAAATAAGCTGATGCATACTTATTTTACTTCGGCAAATTCCCCTTTCGATAGCTTTCTCAGGCAACACCAGCCTCCCACTATGTACTAATGGTTTTTGCACCTCTATTCTCACTTCAATAAAAATTGAAGCAAAATATTTAATTGTTTTACGTTGTTACCAACTATATCAAAAAATATCGATTCATGCAATCTGATTTTCAAAAAAATTTTCTTGACAATATGGAAAAATTTGATATGATGAAGTCGAATTAAATATTATCAACACATTCCACTAGGGGTGTCTTTTAAAGACTGAGATTAAAGTGCTACTTTAAGACCCTTAGAACCTGATCTGGCTTATACCAGCGTAGGGAAGTGGCTAGTATCTAATATATTGCAATACTTTTTATATGGATAAGTATAGCCACTATCTCTACGTATGTATGGATAGTGGCTTTTTGTGTTTGGAGGAGGGTTTTGCTGTAACTAAGTGAGTGATCAAGAACGGGTAAGACTAGACGAATACTTATTCTTAATTTAAAAAAGGAGATGGATGTAGATGAGAAAAACATTAACTTTGACTGATATTTTAATAACAATTGTTATTGCCTTTATTTTTAGTGTTATCTACAAACTGTGGGGTCCATTATACAGCTTTGTAGGGATACTTGGTTTACATGTGGATCAGTTAATATACGGTATGTGGTTTATGGCTGCAACAGTAGCTTTTCTGATTATTCGCAAGCCGGGTATTGCTTTATTAGCAGAACTCGCAGCTGCTCAAGGAGAGTTTTTATTTGGTGGACAATGGGGTATATCACTCCTTTTATATGGTCTTATACAGGGATTAGGCTGTGAACTAATCTTTGCTATGTATCGATATAAGAGTTATCGTCTGTATGTTACTTGTCTAGCAGCAATAGGCGCTGCGATAGGATCACTATTATTAGATGTTTTTTATGGTTATATCGATTCATTAGCATTATGGAATCTTACATTATTGATCGTTGCCAGATTAGTAGGATCGATATTGATTACGGGTGTATTTGCTTATTACTTGGTAGAAGCATTGGACAAAACAGGTGTCACAAAGGCAATCCGTCCAGTAACTAATGATGATTATCAAAGACTCGAAGATGAGATGAGGTAAATTGGCATGCTTGAAGTGAAAAATTTACGAGCTAAATATCCAAATGAAACATCATTATTATTTAAAGATGTTTCACTATCCATTCAACAAGGTGAGAAAGTATTGCTTGTCGGTCCATCAGGATCGGGAAAGTCCACCTTACTTCAGATATTGGCTGGCTTAATACCTGACGTGATAGAAGTACCTATTAAAGCTGATAAACGGAAGATTTCAGAATCGTATGGAATGGTTTTTCAGGATCCAGATGCCCAGTTTTGTATGCCTTATGTAGATGAGGAGATTGCTTTTGTACTAGAAAATAGAAACATACCTCAGCAAAATATGGCTTCCTTAATTAGCCAATACCTAGATCAGGTTGGTTTACAATTAGCGGATCAACACGTTTCTATCCAACAATTATCAGGCGGTATGAAACAACGGCTTGCGATAGCATCGGTATTAGCCTTGGAACCTGAAGTGTTGTTCTTAGATGAACCAACTGCTATGCTGGATCAGGTTGGCACGAAACAAGTTTGGGATACCTTGAAGGAAGTTTCAGAAGATAAGACAGTTGTGATTGTAGAACATAAAATTGACCATGTTTTACCCTTAGTTGATCGGGTCATTATTTTAGATGAAATAGGTGCTATAGTGGCTGATGGTGAACCGAACGATATCTTCAATCGATTCCGAAGTAAGTTGTATCAATATGGAATATGGTATCCAAACATTTGGGATGACTATGCCCGGCAACTTCCTAATTATGCCCAATATGATAACATGCATCAACCGATTATAACCATGGATTCCTTTCATGGTTACTACCAAAAACAAATAAAAATGCATGTTAACGATGCAGTGATTCATCGAGGTGACTGGCTAGCGATAACTGGTGAAAATGGTTCAGGTAAAAGTACGTTGATGCTTGCAATAATGCAATTGATTAAAACATCAGGAGAGATTAACTATTTTTTATCAGATAATATTAACACATGTGATTATCGGAAGATGGGGTATGTGTTCCAAAATCCTGAACTGCAATTTATCACGAATAGTGTTTATGCCGAACTAGAGCACTCTTTGAAAAATAGTGAGGCTCACCCAGAAGAGTTTGCTGATAGGATAGAAGCACATTTAAAAAGATATAACTTATATCATGTTAAAGACCACCATCCCTATCAATTATCTATTGGTCAAAAGAAACGATTAAGTGTAGCAACCGCTACCATTGCAGATGTTGATATTCTACTTTTGGATGAACCGACCTTTGGTCAAGATGCCAAAAACACTTTTCAAATGCTTGAACTTTTTGAAGAATGCCGAAAAAATGGCATCACGATTGTGATGGTTACCCATCAGCCTGAAATAGTTGAATTATATGCAACGAAGGAATGGCGAATAAAAGATGGGGAACTTATGGAAATCTTAGATCTTTCCAGAGTGCAAGAAAATATCTTGAAGGATGATATGTATGTCTATTAGTATTAGTTACCAACCAACCTGGTTACATCAGATAAATCCTAGTTTTAAATTATTGACATTAACTGCTCTATTTATTGGATTGTTGTTTGTCCATAATCCTAACTTTTTGTTGTATATGATTACTGGAATTGTTGTACTTTATCTTTTTGGTACCGGACATCGTTGGAAAGTTATCGGGTTATTAGCTATTCCATTAGCGATTATTTTTCTTTCCTCCTCTACAACGATGATCTTTTTTGGGGAGGGGGAACAAACGTGGTTTAAGTTCGGTCTCATACATATCACAGAGGAGAGCTTTTATCGTGGCATTCACTTAGGATTAAGAAGTATGGTTTTTGGCCTTTTAAGTTTACTATTCGCTTTGACGACTAGACCCGTAAATTTATTTTACTCCACGATGCAGCAATTGAAGTTAAAGCCGAAGTATGCTTATAGTTTTATGGCGGCAATCCGTATGTTACCGATCATTGTGGAAGAATTCCAAACATTACGTCAAGCGTTAAAGGTGAGAGGTGTCCAATATTCAAAGGGGATTAAAGGGATGTACGAAAAAGTAAAATTATATGCCATTCCTTTATTAGCCCAAAGTATTCGACGAGCACATCGAATTGCCGTATCTATGGAGGCGAAACAATTCTCGAAAAATAATAAGCGAACTTTTTATTATCATTTAGGTTATACGAATAAAGATTTGTTATTTTTCCTCATCTTAGTTGTTTGGTTAATTTTTTCGTATGTTTGCAGTAACCAATTTACAGTATTTCCAGTTGAATATGTACGGTAAAAGGATTAACAATGAGGGTATAAATCAGTCTAATAAACATGGTTTATGCCTTTTTCTTTATCATAAAAGGGATGAGCCGATATAAATGAAGAAGTTTAAAAAGATGGCGCTTTTTTTACATATCAAACGTTTATAGTGAGGAGAGGAGAGACTACTATGATTAATACGAAGTGTCCTATCTGTAGAGGTAATGTAGAAGAACAAGTTTCAGAAACGATAGAACTCATGAATAATCATAAGATTTATCTTGATGCTGACTTTGTCTATGTATGTGATAATCAATGTGGGTTCATTCAAAAGAACATGACTTATCCTATGGTTATTGC
The DNA here is from genome assembly GCF_010994085.1 of Gracilibacillus saliphilus. Classification (NCBI taxonomy): domain Bacteria; kingdom Bacillati; phylum Bacillota; class Bacilli; order Caryophanales; family Bacillaceae; genus Gracilibacillus; species Gracilibacillus saliphilus. The sequence continues at coordinate 27,395 of NZ_WJEB01000020.1, forward strand.
AAAGCAGGATTCAGAAATATTTTTAGTTGCACTTGATAGTGATAATGGGAGAGTTGTAGATAAAGCCCAAAATGTATGTTTTCCAGTGATGAACATTGACTCGATATTAGCACGCGGATATTGGGAAGCATATGTTGGTTCCGTGGATGGTTTATCATTATTGCGAGAAGCTCGCGACAGCCGATCTGGTTATATAGAGGAGCCAAAGTTATTTGATTTTGCAACAAGTGAACTTTCACAAGACGCTTTTTTGTGTTGGTTGTTTGAGCATGCTAGGAAAGAAAGTGCAGAAACAGCAGGACAGATAGCACAAGACATATTAAATAATATCTTTCATCAATTTCAAAAATTAAACCAAACCTTTACCGAAAGTTTTGAAGATTATTATTTAGTTGATATAAAGAACTCATCATATTGATATTTTATTAATCCTTGAATCGAAAATCTCTAATGAGAAAGTCTATATTGTCATAGAAGATAAAGTAAATAGTGGAGAAAGTCGTCAAGATCAACCTGAATTTTATGTTAATACCTTAAAGAAGCTAGAAACAAAAGGATATATTATACCTGTCTATTTTAAAACTGGTTATCTATCATCTTTAAAAGAAATGAATTTAACAGAGCGAAATATCGTATATATTGGTAATCAAACGATTCATCAGATATTTTCTCGTTACTTGCAACAAATTTCGGAGCATATTATATTATGGCATTGGTGGAGTCATTTCTTAACAAAACATTATGAGCCAATTGAGCGCACTTGCAACTGGACTATTGATCCCAAATGGTCATTAAAAGAAGTTAATCAAAAAGCAAAAGGTGAAGATTTGACGGTTCCACTTGTTTTTGACAAGGTAGTCCAAGTATTGTTTAAAGAGTTTGAAAATGAACAATATAGGAGAAAAACATTTACTGTACAGGGCAAAGGTCATATTGACTGGCATTACGAGATACATAAAAAAAGTTGGAAAAACAAGTCCCAGAATATCTTGGTCAGCCTTTACTTTATTTGGGATATGAATCGGTTTTCTCTCGTTATAAAATCCTCTCCATATAAGTATAAGCCGAAGAATAAATTATCAAGTGAAGAATATCAATATTACATGACTTCCAAGAAATTGATTAAAAATAAATTGAAAGATAATCATCATTTAGATTGGCAATTTACCAATTATTATCTTCAAATAGGAAATTTGAAAGATATTAATGAACTCACAATCGAAAAGTTAAACGAAACAATGACAAGAACAATAAATTTAACCTGTCATGAGCTGGATCAAATCTTCTTCTTTTTGGAAAACAATCTGTAATACTGTCTGTTCAAAAATCTGTTATACTAGTCAAAGAATTAAAACTAGCAGGAGACCAAATATGAATCATTATTTAACACAGGAAGAAATTATCGAGAAATGTAACGAATTAAATGAGAAATACCAAATTAACGAAGATGCTTTCTATCAAATTGTTGATCAATTAATAGATAGCAATCTTTCCGCAGACCAAAAATTAGTTAAAAGTTTTCAGCTTCTGCTTGAAGCCGTATCAACGGAAATTAATCAGATGGAAAAGACCGTAGACTTAGAACCAACTTGCCGAATGGGTTGTGCTTTTTGTTGCTACTTTCCGATTGTTATTAATAAGATGGAAGCCAAGTTAATCAAGCGTTCTATAACACAAATGCCTGTAGAGCGGAAAGAAAAAATAGTGGAGCATTTTGCCCATTACTATCGAGAGTATAAGGAGAAGGTGGATCAGTTTTCCGACTTGGATGTAACAGACCACAACCACAAGTATGACTATAAAAAATCTTTATTACCTTGTGTTATGTTAGACACAGATACGAATCAATGTTTGGCATACGAGATAAGACCTTTACCCTGTCGAACATACGTTAATTATAGTGATCCCGCAGTTTGTGCTGATCAAGTCATGCCTGAGGAGACGATCAGTTATGAATTCCTGTATCAGGAGTACATGGGAGCGATCAATGAATTATTAATATATCTATATGAGCAAGAGGATACAGGAATTATTGAATATCCGAATGACTTGTATCAGGAAGATTTGTTAATAAACTGGATGAAAGATTTCAGCTAACCACTCCAATTTTTCGCATAAGTGTGCAAAAGGTTGCAATACTAAGGGAAAAAGGAGTGTGATCAAATTGCGGAAGTTTTTTATTGCATGTGCATTGACCATTTCCATTGGAGGATTATTCCTTTCATCTGTACAGGCAGAAACAGAGGAAGTGAAACTTTCTGTTGAGCAGATAGGTGAAATCAAAGCTCTGAAACAGGAAGTAATGGAAAAAGAAAAGCAAATCATTGAAAAGTACGTAGAATATGGTGTGTTTCCAGAAGAAAAAGCTCAAAAAATAATCCAACATATGGAGAAAAAATATGAGAAGCTCCAGGAAAATAACTTCATTCCAAAATGGGATCATAAACATCACATGAAACATGATAACGAAAATTAATTATCGTAGGGAGCTTCGTGAAGTCGCCTAGTTTCTCGGTGCTTGGAGCTAGACAAATCCAAAAAATTTATACTTACCTAATTACAAATAATGCTTACCTTTAGAAGGTAAGCATTATTGCGTTAAATAGGTTTCAGTATAGAATGGTTGCCCATCTTCTTGAAAAGCAACCCCTACAGACATTTGTCTAAAATCGGAGTTTAAAATATTGTCCCGATGCCCTTTTGAATTCATAAGGCCTTGATGAGCAAAGATACTGCTAGGCTGTCCTGCTGCTAAATTTTCTCCAGCCATACGGAATGTGATGTTATCTTCTTCCAAGCGGTCAAATGGTGATTGGTTATCTAAATTGGTATGTCCAAAATAATTATTTTCCGCCATATCCTCACTATGATTTTGAGCAGTTACTCTAGAGGTTTCATGCCATTCCAATATTGGTTCTTCGAATTTAGCTCTTGCAGCATTTGTAAGATCAAACAGCTGATATTCTAACCCCTCTGCTAAGGCACTATCCGGAGCTGCAAAATAGTCCTCCTTTCGGTCTTCCAGACTTTCATGAATGATTTGAATAGCCGCTATCCTATTCTCTTGATGAATGTCATAAAAAATGGTTACATAGTTATCATCGATTAAATAGGTGTCCTGTTCATCGTTATCATTGATACGATATTTAACAAATCCTTTTTTTATGGAATCAAGCGGTTCTCCAAATGTTTCTCTAACGTCATTCTTATCGTTTTGTAGGGTTATATCAACGCTCGAACTAATCAGATCTTGATTGGTGTATAGGCCTACAACCTCATTATCATCGTTATAAGCAATCATGACAAAATTTTGATAATGTTCATGGTAAGTGTACCAATTTGTCCCATATTCATTTAATGTACTTCGTTTCAAGTCATTAACAATATTTTCAACATCTGACTTTTTATCATTAATTTCGATGTTATGAATCGAAAAAGTTTGTTCAGAAGGTTTCGTGAGATCAGGTGATTCTATATTAGGGGAAGGTACATCTTCAGAATGATCGTCTGTCACGGAGTCAAAAAAATTTTCTAATTCGAAACGAAGGTTTTTGATTGTGCTGCTTATCTGGCTATTATTTTTTAATTGATTAAAATCATCCTTCATCTCATACCAAACGCCAGTTAATCCATCTTGCTTAAAATCATCTTCGTATAAAAACCATATTAATCCTCCTATTAACAGGAAGAAAACAATCGTTCGAAACTTGGGCAAATCCTCACTCCTGACTTCTTTGGTATTCTATTCTTTCATTATATCATGATTATTGAGAAATATAAGTGAAAAAAATTTTAATATTTTTGTAGTCATTCTCTTTTTTTAAACGTCAATTAAAGGAGAGACATAAAAAAGGAAGGGGGGAGCATCATTCAAGATGAACAACTGATCAAAAAAATAAGAGCCGGCAATCAACATGCGATCCGCTTGTTGATAGAGCGGTACAAACATCATGTTTTTAAAGTAACTTATAGTGTCGTACATGATGAAAAGATCGCAGAAGATCTAGCACAAGAAACCTTTATTAAAATGATTGATGCTCTTTCTTCCTATCAGCATAAAGGCTTTAAAACTTGGATTAGTCGTATTGCCCTACATAAAGCAATTGATTATAAGCGAAAGAAGACAAGACAGAAAGAAGAGTTAGAAACCTTTGAAGAATTTGAACCAGTAAGTATGCAGACAGATCCAGACGAACAAATCATCAGTAAAGATACATTAAACAAGGTCCATCAATACGTTAATAATATGCCGGAAAAGTTTCAAATCGTGGTGAAAGCTTATTATTTTGAAGAATTATCTTATAAACAAATTGCACAAAAGTTAGGTGTGGAAGAAACGAATGTCAAGATGAGATTATATCGAGCAAGAAAATGGATGAAGGAAAACTGGAAGGAGGAGGATTTTTAACATGAAACATATAACAAGAGACGCTCTACTGGCTTATATAAATGCTGAGTCTAACCAGGAGACAGAAGTTGAAAATCATTTATTAGAATGTGAAACATGCACTGATTTATATTTATCAATCGTAGAGGAAGTCGAAATGAACAGTGGGCTTTCCAATGATTTTACAGATGATACACTTCAGCAATTGGAAATCAGACTACCTGCTCCTCCGCAAAAGAAACAAAACAATGTATTCATCCATTACCTTGTAGCAGCTAGCTTAACGATTTTACTGACTATAACTGGTGTATTCCAAGGGGCATTAGATGTATCAGATATCCAGCAGAAAAAAGGTGGATCTATTACGGACCACCTCATGACGAAAACAGATGGTGTATTACAAGAAATAAAGGGGGTTCATCGACATGAATAAATCAGGATTAGCTGCATTTTTTCTAGGAATCATTCCAGGATTTGGACATATTTACTGGGGACATAAAATTCGGGGTGTTCTTTATACACTTACTTTTGCTATAACTGTTGTATTAGCTTTTTATATGGTGATATTCGGGTTTGATCCCTATTATGACACTTTTTTCATACTAGCCTTTTTCGCTTTCATGATATGGGGTATTAATATGATGGATATTACGATAACACTTTTCATAGCAAAAGTGCACAATGGTACAAATGAGAGTAGTAGTGAGACACATACCCTAAAGGAAACTTCTAACGAGCGAGTGACTACAATGTTATTGTCGGTAATACCTGGAATGGGACATTTTTATTTGGGCTTGTCTTATCGTGGATTAACCATACTTGCTGCCTTTTTCGGCGTGATCATCATGGTTTTCTTTATTAGCTTTCTAACGAGTGCTGTTTTTTTGATTTTTCTATTAGCACTTCCAATTATTTGGATATATAGCATGTTTGATATTATCCAGCTATTAAATCAAAAACAGGCAGGTATCGAATTAGAAGATCGAACCATCATGGACGATTTTAATCGAATACAAGATAATGAGAAAAAAAGTAAGATGATCGCGACTATCTTATCAATTTTCCCTGGAGCAGGTCATTTGTATTTAGGCTTGCAAAAAAGAGGGATTCAGTTAATGGCATCCTTTTTATTTTCGATTTATATTTTGGATGTACTAAACTTATCACTTTTTCTATTTTTGATTCCGTTAATTTGGTTTTTTAGTTTCTTTGATGCCTTACAGTTAGCGAATCGGTTTGAATATGAAGTACTTGAGGATGTTCCGATCATAAAATATTTAGCTAGTTATCAAAAATGGATTGGTATTGCGCTCATTATACTTGGTTTGTTCTATTTACTTGATTCAGTGTTGATGCCCGTCTTTGCCAGTTATTTAGAAAAGTTATTTCATATCAATTTTCAACGATTATATCATCAGTATTTCCAAGTTACAGTGATTAGTCTTTTACTGATAGGTGCAGGAATCCTACTTGCTATCAATCAAAAAAAAGCTAAAAATAAATAACGAAGATAAAGAAGGGGAAATTGTCAAAAGTTTTCCCTTCTTTTTTCATTTATAATGAACTTATTGCATGTTTCAATACTCTTATATAGGAGAGGGGGATAGCGGTAATGAATGTAGCACTGGTAAAGAAAGCAAAAAAAGGGGATAAAGAAGCACTTTTAAGCCTGATTTTAAGTCAAAAAGATGATTATTATCGCTTGGCATTTTCCTATATGAGAAAGGAAGAAGATGCTTTAGATGTCATAGAAGATATGATTGTTAAGCTTTATGAAAACATTCACTTATTAAAAAACAACAAATCTTTTTACAGCTGGAGTAAAAAAATATTAGTTAATTGTTGTCATAATGCCTACCGCAAAAGAAATAAAACCGTTCTATTAGATGAACAGGAAGCAGAAAATACGTTGAAACAAGCTCATAATGATTTTGAACGAGTGGAGAGGCAATTAGACATACATAGCATGCTGGCACATCTTAATGAAAAGCAAGCGGAGGCGATACGCTTAAGATATTTACATGACCTTGATTTCCTAACTATCGCCAACATGACGAATACTTCTATAGGAACGATAAAATCAAGAGTATTTTACGGTTTAAAAAAATTACATTCTTTGTATCGAGGTGATCGAAATGAGTAGTGTAAAGAAAGAGATACAAAAAGAGAAGCAACAATTAGCCTCTCTTCATGCTCCGGAACATCTGGAGGATCGCTTGCGTGCTTCCTTAGAAAGAGAAGATAGAAAAAAATCTAATAGAACAAAGGTTATTTGGAAATTTGCGGTAGCTATCATCTTTTTTTCGATCTTGATAAGTTATAATTACCAAGGGCTAGCTTATTATGGTAAGAAAATAATAGGCTTCGATAACGTGGATGTCATTTCGGATACGTTACAAGATTTAAATAAAATGGGAAACGGCCAAAGTATTAATGAAAGCATAACATTAGAAAGTGGGGTAAGATTTACTGTCAATGGCGTAATGGTTGATGATAATCAATTCATTCTATACTATACCTTAACGAGTGAATCAAATAATTTAGATGCCCCCGAGTTAGATTACACACCAATTAAACTATCTGGTTTTTTTACCAATTCTCATATGGACAGTGGGGCAGCCAAGATAAGTGAAGATAAAAGCACAGTAAAGGGGACATATTCCTTTGAACCACCAAATGGCTTTGCTAAGGAATTAACTTTACATTTTCAAATGTCAGACAAAACACTAACCTTTGACTACGATCCAAATAAAGCGATGGGTGCCATTTTCAAACAGAGAATCGGTCGAAAAATCCATTATGATAATGGATATGTAGAATTTAAGACGATTACGGCATCACCAACCACAACCGTGATTAGGGGCTCTACAACGAAAGAAATGATCGATCAAAATTTGTTTGATCAGCTAGAGCTTGTAGCTGACGGTAATAAAATAGAGCGTATGGGCAGTGGTTACAGTAGTAAATGGACTGGTGGGTATCAATTTGAAATACGCTATGATGCATTGCCTACTGAGGTATCCGATTTGGAAGTTAGGTCAGATATATTAGAAGACAGGATAGAAATTATCGCCGATTAAAAAATGTTAGGGTTGTTCCTTTATACAGGGATAACCCTTTCTTAATCATTACATACCGTCAAGCATTTCCAATTCGCGTAAAGTAAAGCGAGAAATAAGATTAAAACCTTTACCTTGGCCAAGTGGTTCAATCATAACAGTACCCATGTTTGGAATTGGTCCTAACCCAATATGATTAGGAAAACTGTGAGCAATAATAATCTTGTTTTGACCAGCAGGTGGTTTAATTTCTAAAAGGGAGTAGAAGCATTTTACGATGCTTTCTGTCTGTTCTATACTCAAATCGGCACTTAAATGATATACTTCAACCCAAAATGGATCGACTTGATAGCTAGTATTTCCAAAAGCTATCATAGCAGTTTCGATATTCCTACAAAAAGGACTAGTTATCACAGGGGTTTGTACAGGAATTTGCAGGTTGCGAAATGTAATTCCATATAAAAAAGCTTGCCATCTACCCGAATCAGATAAGTTTCTTTGTGTAGAGCAATCTTCAAAGTTTAGATTTGGTAGGTCTTCTCCTATAGTAGCCTCCGCATGCCTTGTATACAGTATATAACCACCTTATTGTAATTGGTTCAAAAGGGGAGTACGATAATAACAGACATTCCATTGATTAATAATGATTCACCTCCAGCAATGATTTCCGTTAAATATTACATGAGTATGTTTTAGCAGCCAGTTTTATTAACTAGTTACAATCTAAACATATGTCAATAATATCTTGTTGTTATTTTTTGTTGCCATCACAATAAAAAGTAAACGAAATTCACAAATGAATCAAATTAAATGTTTAATCGTAAAGTATATCAAGGAGGGATAACTTGAAATATTTTCTTATCGGCATTATTTTATCTGTGTTAGGTATTGTACTATCCATCATTTTGTGGGGAATCGATCAGGCATATATGATCACTGGTGGTATTGGAATCGTGTTTATTGGAATATCAATGATTTTTTCGGGTGCCTTGCTAAGTGGAGACAGAATGAGAGCCAATTATGGAACAGAATCTACCGAGGATAGAAAAAATCGAAATACGATAACTATTCGAACTGGGGTAATAGGAATAACTAATCTTATCATTGCGTTATTTATTTACTTCATTATCAACTAAAATACATGTAAGTAAATTTCTGGTTCTATATCTTAACTAGCACTTAAAATTTTATACATTTTAATTTTATAGTATTCCACACAAGTATATAATTGCTAGGAAGATGGGGAGAATTTTAACTACAATTGAATTATTTAAATCCTAATGAAAAATGATATCAAAAGAGTAATTGGTAGATCGGATTATCATTCTTTATCTTATCTTTACATGCTTCTGTTATTATTATTTTAGCGGATACGCAATAATTCGTAATATATTCATATTTGGTTAAATAAAGGAAGGTTCGAATGAGTAAAACAATATCGGTCGCAGAAGATGAAGATATATAAGTATACCAATGCGTTCTTCTGGGGAGACCAGCCGGATTAATTGATCGGAATATTGCTTACTGGGTGGTTTAAAAGATTAAACCTTTACTTATTTTACGAATTGTACCAAGCATACTAACTGTAATTGCTGCATTTATCTTATTTTACAATGTTTTTTGAAATCCACTCTTCTGTTAAAGGGCGCGATAGTTGAAGAGCGGAAAATACTTGGGCATTGGAATATAGCATGCCACACTATTTTCCGATTACCCCATTTCTTATAAATGAATTCGTACCAGTTTCACAAATAATATCGGGTATATATCTTTATCTCATCTTTACATCGTTATGATATCTTTCATAGGCCCATACCTTTTAACATTGCGAAGGGAGACAAAAAATGAATAAATTAATATTAATTGTAGAAGATGAAGACATTTTACGTGAAATAGTGAAAGATTATTTGTTGGATGAAGGATATAAGGTATTAGAAGCAACAGATGGAAATGAAGCTTTAGCTATATTTGAAGAATATCAAGTGCATTTAATTATCCTAGATATTATGTTGCCTGAGTTAGATGGATGGTCTGTTTGCAGACGCATTCGAAAACATTCTGATGTGCCGATTATTATGCTGACTGCCCGTTCAGATGAAGATGATACCCTGCTTGGTTTTGAATTAGGTGCTGATGATTATGTTACAAAACCATACAGTCCGCCAATTTTGTTAGCAAGAGTAAAACGATTAATAGATAGCCGCTATTCTCGCGAGGATAAGTTTTCTAATGAAGATTCTTTGTCTGGAAATGGCATCCAAATCCATTTCCCTTCACATTTAGTGAAAGTAGACGGAGTCGATATAAATTTGACACATACAGAGTTTGAAATATTAGCTTATTTAATGCAAAATCCAGGGATTATTATTACGAGGGAACAACTAATCATTAAAATCTGGGGTTATGAATTTGACGGTGATGATCGCACAATCAATAGCCACATCCGTAATTTACGTCATAAATTAGGTGATAAAGCAAATAGTATCGTAACCGTTATTCGTGTCGGTTATAAATTTGAGGGCAGAGCATGAAAAAAGGAATCGTATTAAAATTATTTTTACTGACAACGTTGTTATGTATGCTCATTTTGTCAACTATTTTTATTGGACAAACGATATTTTTTAAGCAATATTATGCAAATCAAAAGGTAAACGATATTGAAACAGGTATTCAATCTTTTAAGAAGGAGTACTTAAAGGCTGAAGAAGATGTACCAGCGATTCAAAAGCTGGAGAGGGATTTCTATAAGGAACATGCAACATGGATTACAACATTAGATAGTGCGGGCAATATTAAATACGCCAATGATTTTTCTGTAAAAGTTCATATAATCAGTACCAAAAACAAGGATTTCATGGACAGTGACATTACCATACCATTATATAGCTTCATTGGCTTAGAAGATATTGAAAGATTAAAATTTAATTTAGAACAGGGAAAGAACATTATGATTGATGGGGCAATAAAAGATGATACTGTAGTTCCCGTTATTTTAACGGAAGAAGACGGGAATTTCACCCTAGAGAATAAGCTGCTATCAAAAAAATTATTTGGAAATAGGACTGAAACGGAACCTTCCACCAAAAAAGACTTACAGATATTTTTAATAGGACATATTAAGGAATTGCAGTTACCTGAAGGGACTATACGTTCAAACATATATACAAATCGTGTGTTTATAGAACGAATAAAACAATTTCAACAAAACCTGTTATTTAATGAAAAACCTAGTAGCAATGCTAAAACAATGGACTACGAGATAAATAATATTAATTACAAAGTATTAATTAGACCCATTAAAAATAATAATGGTGAAACTACCTATATTTTTGCAATGACATCCTTACAACCAATTGATGAAGCTGTGCAAATGCTAGAAGATTATTATGTATATTTTATTATATTTGTACTGTTTTTGATTGTTCTCGCATCATTTTATTATTCAAAAAAGATCGCTAGACCATTGTTACAAATAAACGATACAACTAGCAAGATTGCAAACCTAGATTTTTCGGAGACAATACCCATTACATCAAAAGATGAAATTGGCACTCTGTCACACAATATTAATACGCTTTCTAATACATTACATTCGTATATTAATCAGCTGCAGCAGGATGTAGAGAAAGAAAAACAATTAGAAAATACACGTAAAGATTTTATTTCCGGGGTTTCCCATGAATTAAAGACGCCTTTAAGTATTATGAAGAGTTGTATCTCAATTTTGGAAGATGGTGTAGCGAGTAATAAAAAAGATCATTATTTTAAAGCAATGTCCAAAGAAGTAGATAAAATGGACATGCTCATTGTAGATATGCTCGAATTAGCAAAATTTGAATCTGGTACGTATAAAATGAAAATGGATGTTTTCTATATTGATCAAATCATTGAGTATATATGTGAGCAATTAGCTTTAGACATTACGAACAAGCAATTACATGTTCATAAACAACTTTCTAAAACTAAGGTAGTTGCGAATCAACATCGAATTGAACAAGTTATTACTAATTTTATTACCAATGCGATTCGTTACACGCCAAAAAATAAAAGTATTATTATTTCCACGATAGAGGAGCAGGAGCGTGTAAAAGTATGTGTGGAGAATAAAGGGGCTCATATCGAGCAGGAGAATTTAGAAAAAATATGGGATCGTTTTTATCGTGGAGATACTTCTCGCAGGCGTTCAAAAGGCGGAACAGGATTAGGACTTGCTATTTCAAAGAATATTTTAGAGCTGCATGGTGCACAGTACGGTGTATCGAATACAGAAGATGGCGTGCTGTTTTTCTTCTATTTAAACAAAAAAGAGTAGTAACTTTTCATTCCGTATTCCGCCAACCTTAAGGGATCATTAACTTTTAACTTTATTTGAGCCATCTGTTCAATGCATTCATTGAACAGATGGTTTTTTCGTGTACGCTCATTGACTATATTCAAATTACAATACTATTTATAAATCTTTAAATGATATCAACCTCATCTTTATCTCATCTTTATCTTTCACTATTAGTATTTAAAAAGTACAAGCCTACATTTAAAAAAGGAAGGGGTTATATATTACTGCACGACCAATTCAAAACGGCGAAATATTTACCGAAGCTATTGACCTATTTAACAGAACAAGGAAACATGCTGATTCAGTTGAACCAGTACAACTCAAATGCTATGACCGTTGCCATCGTCTTGATGCTTAATAGCACTCCTAAACTATAAAAATAGAAAGAAGGTAGAAGTATGAAAAAAAATGTGTTAATGATTACATTACTCTTATTTTTAATATTAATAATGTCGGCTTGCAGCAGCAATTCCAACGACAATAATAATAACAATAATGAAAGTCATACTAACGATAAAGATAATAAATCAGAAACAACTTTGAAGGTTGTAATTGATCCGGGACATGGCGGTAAAGATAATGGGGCAACAGGTGCCAGCGGCAAGTATGAAAAGAGTTTTACTTTAAGTTTGTCGAAACGGTTGGAAAAACTATTAAAGCAGGAATCTGGAATAGAAGTTTTTATGACAAGAACGGATGATAGCTTTATTTCACAGGAAAGCAGATACAGACCTAAATATGCCAATAAACTAAATGCGGATCTATTTATATCTATTCACGGAAATACTTTTTCAAATCCCGATGTTTCGGGTACGGAAACATTTTATTATCATAAGAATTCCCGCCTTTTGGCTGAAGTTATACAGAACCATGTGGTAGAAGCAACCGGATTTAGAGATAGAGGAGTAAAAAAGGAGGATCTATTTGTTGTAAAGGATACGGAAATGCCTGCAGTTTTGATAGAGGTAGGTTATCTAACAAATGCTCAGAACGAGTCCAAAATGCGGACTGATGATTTTCAATCACGCGTTGCCACTTCAATTGTTGAAGGGATTAAAGAGTATAAAGAAAGCTCAGAAAAACAAGGTGTTTTAGAACGAATCTTTTAAGGACCTGTCCAAAATAATAAATTTTATAGGATATAGGGGCAGAATAGTGTTGAGAGAAATTTTATATTTGATTGGCGTGACGTATGGTTTGTCTCGGTTTAGTTATGGTCTGATGCTTCCCATATATTAACGAAAAGATTAATATGGATCAATCCACTAGTGGCGCAATCAATCTGGGGAGGAATCTATTGATCAATTTTTTTTCAGAATGGATTCTTTTTATTAGTCATAAAATATGGGGCTGTGAGCTGTTTTTGATCAAACTTTATTTCAAAGCTACACGTAGTCAGCTATTTTAAGTATATAGATAAGGATAACTAAGGCTCTGCTTGAAAGCCATCTAACAATTGATCAGAAGATCATGAGTTGGATGGCTTTTTGTATATGTAAATGTATGGCTTCCTCCAATTTTATAAATGTTTGAATCTTTAACAGATATTCATTCCATCTTTATCTTATATTTATTTCACTCTATTACGCTATTAATATGCCAAATCAAATAAGAGAGTACAGCGAAAGGAATGTAAGATATATGGTAAAAAAAATTCAACTAATCATCATTTGTGTATTATCGTTACTGCTTATTTTTCTACTAGCAGACAAAAATAAATCGGTATCGAAAAGCACCACGGACAATCAACAAATGAGTGAGCAAAGATTAGAAAACGACTTAGAAGATGGAATAGCAGACTCGGAAGATACAAAAAAGGATAATGACATAAGCAATGCTGATCAATCCATAAATGATGAAAGTACTAACAAAACCGTTTACTTAACATTTGATGATGGACCTAGTTCTGCATCAAGTGAAATTATCGATACGCTTGACCAATTTAATGCAAAAGCAACATTTTTTATGCTTGAACCTGCAATGAGAATGTTTCCAGAGGCAGTGAATCGTACTGTGAAGGAAGGCCATGCCGTTGGTTTACACGGCGTTACCCATGAGCGAGATAAATTTTATCAATCAGAACAATCTGCATTAAACGAGATGAAAGTAGCACAGGAAACTTTAGAGGAGATTTCAGGTGTTCACTCCAATTTAGTTCGCACACCTTACGGCAGCATTCCTTATTTAACTGATTCTTTCCGAAAAATATTTGATGAAAATGGATTGAAACTATGGGATTGGAATGTAGATAGTAGTGATTGGAGTTTATCCAAAGACGAATACGTACAGAACGTGATTTCACAAGTGGAGAAGTTAAATAAAGATGGGGTAGCACCAATTATTCTAATGCATGATCAAGATGAAACAGCTCATCACCTGTCAAATCTATTACATTATTTGCAGGAGCATAATTATCAAACAAAAAAAATTGATGAAAACCTAGAACCTTATAACTTTAATTGCTATGATCGTTGTTATCGCCTTGATGAAGGTTAAACAAAGTAGTTCAATCATGTTCCTTGTAGAACAATTCTTTAAAAGTGAGGTTATTAAATTGAGTACACAAAAAGCAAAGTCAAAGAAATGGAAAAAACGAATCATAAGGATATTATTATTTTTATTGATCTTTGTTATTGGCTATGGCTTTTATTTATTCATCCATGTCTATGGTGCAACAAAAGAAGCCCACGTAGAGATAGATCGTGAGGAAGGCAAATCGGAGCTTAGAAAAGAAGCCGTTACCATCGGTGATGAACCTATCTCTATCTTGTTAATTGGTGTTGAAGACTACGAAACAAACGGTCAAAATGGTCGTGCTGATACACAAATAGTTGTTACCCTAAATCCTAATACAGAACAGGTAACGATGACTTCTGTTCCACGTGATACTAGGATGGAATTTACAGAACAAGAAGCCGGACGTTATGCAGGTTTCCACAAGATTAATGCTTCATACACATATGGTTCTATTTCTGGATATGGTGAAAATAAACTTACCATGGAAAAAGCAGAAGAATTACTTAATATCCCAATTGATGAATATGTGGCCGTTAATTTTGACGGATTTAGAGATATTGTGGATGCGTTAGGAGGTGTCACGATTGATATTAAAGAGCCGTTTTGGGAAAAGAATTTTTATATAGGAGGAGAGCGGATCTATTTTGATAAGGGGGAAAGTAAATTAAACGGAGAAGAAGCATTAGCATTTGTACGAATGAGAAAACGTGCAGTAAATAATAGCTATTCTCGTGATGAACGACAACGTCAATTTATACAGGCAACAATTAATCAAGCCATTTCAACAGGAACACTCTTTAAAATAGAAGAAATTACAAATATTTTAGGAAAAAACATCACAACAAGCTTGAGTCCAAAAGAACTTTTCCATTTACAGCAAATCTATTCTTTCATTGATACTTCTGACATCAAAACATTTGAAATAGATGGCCAAGATCAAATCATGGATAATATCTATTATTTCATACCGGCAGAAGATAGCATATATTATGTAGCAAAACAATTAAAGCAAGAGTTGGAGTTACAAGAAGATGATACTAGTGAAGGTTCTATATATTAAAATGAAATAAATGAGAAATATAAACGTTCCTTATTTATTTGTTTATATCTAATCTAATTATTTTATATGTGCAATATAAAGGAATTATCCATGATTCACCCAAGTTCTCCATATAAGAATAAAATGTCAAATATTACAAATATATTAAATATAGTAAAGCTAGTAAACTTTTGCAAGCCTATTACATATACTATATGGAGAAGGAATTCTAGAAGAGGAGGATAACGTATGGTACAAAAAAAGGCTCATCTAATACCTTACACGATTCAGTCGATTGAGGATTCCAAAAATGAGACTCCAGAAGGTATTCAATTGGTACAGGCTCCTGCCATTTGGGAGGAAAGCAGCGAAGGGGAAGGTATCATTATTGCGGTTATAGACACTGGTATTGAGTCCGACCATCCAGATCTCAAGGAACGAATAATTGGTGGCAGAAATTTTACGTCCGATTATAACGGAGACCAAGACAATTATGAAGACAATAATGGACATGGAACACATGTATCTGGAACGATTGCAGCAAGCCTTGATGGTGAGGGAGTTGTAGGTGTTGCTCCAAAAGCTAAACTATTAAGTCTAAAGGCGTTAACAGGTGAAGGTTCAGGTGAGTATGATTGGATCATAGATGCGATAAACTATGCAGTTGAATGGCGTGGTCCTAACAATGAGCGAGCTCGAGTTATTTGCATGTCTCTAGGTGGTCCTAATGACGTAGATGAGATGCATGAAGCGATTCAACATGCAGTTAATCAAGATGTATCTGTCGTTGTTGCGGCGGGAAATGAAGGAGACGGGGATGAGGAAACGCCTGAGTATGCTTACCCCGGAGCGTATACAGAAGTGATTTGTGTTGGTGCTGTAGATATGGAATTACAGCTTGCTCCTTTTTCTAATACTAATAAGGAAGTGGATCTTGTAGCCCCCGGTGTAGAAGTTTTATCAACATATATTGATAATAAATTTGCTAAACTATCAGGAACCTCGATGGCAGCGCCGCATGTTGCAGGTGCTTTAGCCTTACTGATTAATTTAAGTGAAAAAGAGTTTGATAGATCTCTAGTTGAACCAGAAATCTATGCGCAACTTATCAGACGTACGCTACCACTTGATTATCAAAAAACCGCAGAGGGAAATGGCTTTCTCCTATTGAACCTAGTTGACCAATTAGATCGAATTAGTGCTCCAAGTGTGGAGGGAACTGATTGATCTTAAAACTAGATAGAAAATCATTGAGCTAACTATCAAGAAGTAATGTGCGTTGTTATATATGAATGGACAGGTAGGTTGTTAAAAATCCTCCTTCCTGTCCATTTCTTATGACAAGCAGAAGGGGGAATAATCTTGAATAAGTTGGAAGGGAAAGATTTAAAGAGCGCATTGATGGAATTAAGGGAGTATCAAAAGAAAATTAAAAATACGAAAAAGTATTATGATGAAGAGGAAGACTCTCGTATTGTCATGGATTATTACCGTGACATTAATTTTGATGAAACAGATAAATCTAAATTGTTTGAGCAATTTCATCAGTTAATTACAACAACACACAAAAATCAGCTTCCTTATAATTCTGAAACGCGTGATTATCTTTATTCTACAATTGATCTCCATATGGACGGGAACCTTAAAAGTATCTATTCAGGTAGCCACAAGAATCCTGAGCAAGCCATTAGAGAAGATCACGAAGCAGCTCTAAAAAGAAAAAAAGAATATGATAAGTTGTTAAATAATAACCTTCAAAATGATGATGTATGGAACAAAGCGGTAGCGGTCATTGAAAGGGAAAACATGTTTAATTGTGAACATGTCGTACCTCAATCATGGTTTGATCAGGGCAATCCGATGAGAGGTGATTTACACCATCTTTTCACATGCGAAAAAAAGTGTAATTCGACCAGATCTAATTATCCTTATTTTGATTTTGAAGACTACACACCAGAAGTGGAAACCGAAACGATAAAAACAAGTTGTGGGAAATACGAAGATGAGAAGTTTGAACCCGAAAGTGGAAAAGGGGAGGTTGCCCGAGCGACATTGTACTTTTTGATAAGATACCCAGGAAAAATCAACCATTATAACGATAAAGATATTGAAATGCTAGTAAATTGGCACAAAAATTTTGCCGTATCTGTTTACGAAAAACATCGTAATAAAGAAATCTATCATAGGCAAAAGAATAGAAATCCTCTTATTGATTTTCCAGAATCCGCAGACAAAATCGATTTTATGTTAGGTTTATTTAAATAAATATCATATACCATTTGTACTAATAGAGTGTGAAGAAGCCTTAATAATTTTCTTCATACTCTTTTTTACTGATTTTGAACTGAAAAGTACCGTAATAATCGTTAGTAAAATAAAGGAATATTCGAATGGATATAGAATTAGTTAGTAATTAATGATTTTAATAGAAAGGGATGAAAACATGGATAAACGACAAATGGGGTGGAACAAAATTAGAGAAATTGCCGGTGAACAAGGGGTTAAAACGATGGAAGCTGTGCAGGCGTATTCTCCTAGGCTAGCAAACATGGCTTTAGAATTCGGATATGGCGATATTTATTCTAATGATACGTTAGATTCTCGTCAACGTGCTTTGATTACTTTATCATCTCTTATTTCACAAGGTGATCACGGAACTGCGCTAATTTTCCATTTCAAAGCCGCTCTTAAGGTAGGATTAACAAAGGAAGAAATTCTAGAATTGATTAATCATTGTAGTGGTTATGTCGGTTTTCCTAAAGCGATATCTTCTTTGAATCTTTTCCAACAAGCGTATGGTGAATTTGAAAATGAAAGCGAAGAAGTAAGTTTATCCGAATGAGAGCAACATTCACTTTAAAGGAGGCAAATTGATGCTTGACTATAGAATAACACCTAAAGAAAACTTTAGTGACAGAATTGGAGAACTTGTATCCATGCTAGAATTAACCAGAAATGTAACTCTCCAAGAAATTGCAAATTTGAGTCAAGATGATTTAGATTTCTTAGCTACTAATACTTCAAATTCGATTGGGGCTCTTTTATCCCATGTTGCGTCCATTGAATTTGTTCATCAAGTTATTTCATTTGAAGAACGAGACTTAAATGAAAGTGAATATGCGGAGTGGAGAACCTCGCTAGAATTAGGTGAAAAAGGCAGAAAAAATATAAATAATCAGCCTCTAGATTATTATGTAAATAAATTCACACAAGTAAGAGAAGGTACATTAACCTATTTGCAGTCCAAGAACGATAGTTGGTTGTTCGAAGAGCACAAGTGGGATAACCATGTCTCCTATAATAATTATTATCTATGGTTTCATGTCATGGAAGATGAGATTAACCATCGCGGACAAATTAGAATGATAAAACGACTGTTAAAAAACAACTAATAGCATCTCCTTTATTAAATGGATGGTCCTTAAAATATATTGAATTTTAGGATGGTCTATTCTTTTTGTCCTGTTACATAATTAGATTGAATAGTTGAAGAACACTTTTTCTGTTATCATTAGGGGGAGTATAGGGGGGGAATACAAATGAATATTGAACAAAAACTCTATCAATCAGCAATCGAACTAATAAAAACTAGATATCCTACCGGGTGGGGTGGGGCAGCTGCAATGTACACCGAAGATGGTCAAATCTTAACTAGTGTGTCTCCAGAAGTTATGAATGCTTCAACAGAACTATGTATAGAAACAGGTGCAATCCTTGAAGCACATAAATTAAATACAAAGATAACCCATACTGTATGTGTAGTAAGAGAAGACGAAAATGATGAATTTAAAATCCTAACTCCTTGTGGTGTTTGCCAGGAAAGACTTTTTTATTGGGGAGAACATGTAAAAGCCGCTGTAACTAATCCTGATGGTAAACTAGAATATAAAACATTGAAGGTACTGCAACCATACCATTGGTATAGTGCCTATGATAATGAATAAGAAGGAAATAGTGTATAAAGTGAATTTCTCACCATTGTAGAGACGTTTCATTAGGAGACATTCTATGCATTTATGGAACTAACTAATTGAAACAATACAGGTAAAAGGAGGAAGGAATAGTTGTTGAAAGAAAATGAATACGGAAATATAATAATCCTAAACGGTACGCCAAGATCTGGTAAGTCCAGCATTGCATTAAGTATTCAGAACACTTTTGAAGGTGTATGGATGAACTTTGGTGTTGATCAGTTTATGCAAATGACTCCAGATCGATTTCAGCCTGGCATTGGTTTACGACCTGGTGGTGAACGCCCGGATCTTGAGCCGCTTGTCAATACCATGTATCAAGCTATGTATGAAGCAATAGCAGCGTTTAGTCGTTCAGGATTAAACGTTGTGATGGACGTAGGTCATCATGAAGGATATTCTGTTCCTCTAGGAATTCTTCACAAATGTACCAAGATACTAGAAGGCTTTCCTGTTTGGTTCGTAGGTGTCCGTTGTCCCATAGACGTTGTTATGGAAAGAAGGATAAAGACATGGAACATTGGTTACAACAATGGTAGTACTGTGCCAAAACCAGTTGCTTTATGGCAACAGCTTGTCCATGTACCTGGTATTTATGACATAGAAGTTGATACTTCGTTGCATTCTCCTAAAGAGTGTGCTCAATTAATTCGCAGACGACTCGAAGATGCTCAACCCGCAAAGGCTTTCGAATATATTAGAAACATGGAATCACAATAATCTTTTGATTGTATACAAAGATACGTATTTATTTTGAAACAAATACATGGGAGGTTGAATGATGATCATTTTGGATACAGGGGAATTTTTTAAAATGACTACACAGCATCACCATGCTGAATTTTCAGGAGAGCTTGCAAAGCAGCTCAGAGATGACTTTTTTATTCATACTAACTATCGAGACACTGTTATACTTTCCATAACCGAGCATGATCGTGCCTGGATTAGATTGGACCAAGTTCCCATTTGGAATGATCAGCAAAATTCTCCATATTCATTTACAGATTACCCTCTTTTACCTAAAATAGCGATGTATAAAAAGGGAATTGATGAAGTAGAAAATATCAATCCGTATGCTGCTTTGTTATGTAGTATTCACTATACTTCATTCGGAGATATCCGCCAATCTGAACAGCAGGATTGCAAAGACTACATGAAAAATGAACAGCAAAGACAACAACAAATAAAAACGAAATACCCTGATCTCAACGATAAAGTGATTTCACAGCATTACCGATTATTGCGGTTCTTAGATGAACTATCTCTTTACGTTTGTTTAAACGAGGAGGGGGCAACCAAAAATGAAGAGCATCATTGGTTTGTTAATGGGTTTGATACATGGATAAATGGTCAACAATATGCTGCGGAGTGGAGAAGTAAAAATGAAATTAGAATAACTCCATTTCCATTCAAATCAGATTTTGACATTACCTTAAAAACAAAGTATGTGCCAAAAGATTTAAGAGAAAAAAGTGGTATCAACTCAGCATATCATGACACTAGTTATACGTTTAGTACATTAAGAATAGTACGTTGAAGTTTGATAAATAGTATGAAAAGCCCCTTAAATGGGAAAGTGAAGTTGGTAAAATTAGCAAAAACAAAAAACTTTCGTCAAACCCTGTTTAAAATCGGAGGAGTTTCATTTGGATCAACCATTACTTCAACAACTGTTGGACCATTATCTGTTTTAAGTGCCTGAATAATAGCATTTTTAATATCCTCTGTATTGCGGCAAGAATAAGATGTAGCTCCTAATGATTCCGCAAACAATGAAACATCTAATACATGTTGATACGTAGCGCCAATAGAGTGTCCAATCATTTTTCTCATTCCTTTATCTACCATATCAAGAGCAATGTTATTAAATACAATGTAAATAACAGGTAAACTTTGATCGACTGCAGTTGCAATTTCAGTGCCATGCATAAACGTACAACCATCACCCGTTAAGCATACAATCGTTTTTTCTGGCGAAGCCAATTTTGCACCGATAGCATATCCAATTGCATGTCCCATTGTTCCAAACACATCATCGAAATAAAAAGTTCCTGGTTCATAAATGTCGTAGTGTTTTATGGCATAAAAAGTATGACTGCCGTCGTCTCCGAACAGTATTGAATCTTTTGGTAAGTATTTTCGAACTTCTTTAATTGCTTCTTCCGCAGATAGATATGCTTCATTTTCATTAATATCTGAAGGAGTATCATTTTCTTCAAGATATTCGATATAGTGGGGAGACCTTTTTACTTCTAAACTATTAAATCTAGAGTTCCGTTGAAGTTCAATTAAATTAGCTTTAATATCTCCTTGAATATATAAAGTAGGGAGCGGAAGAGACTTTTGTACAAACGTAGGGTCAAAATCAAATTGAATGAGCTGTTTCGGATAGACTGCTTCTGAAAACCCTGCTAAGGACATATCACTAAGTTTGCTACCAATTACAATCATTTGATCGACTCTATCTTCAAGGAACTTGGTTGCTTTTTCATTACCTCCCAAACCAAACGCACCTAAAGATAGCGGATGATTAGTTGGAAATGTCCCTTTACCCCCAGGAGTAGTCATAACTGGTACTTGCCATTGTTCTGCTAACCATCTTACTTCTTCATAAGCTTGTGATAGGTGGACACCTTTCCCTAGAAATAGAACAGGTTTTTCTGCCTCATTTAGCTTGGTGATGACAGTGTCCATTTGATTGGATACTACAGTAGACGTAAAAATTGGTACATCAACTGTAAATGCTGGAATTTCTTCTTGTAAAATATCCATCGGTATGGACAGGTGGACTGGTCCTTTTATACCTGAAGTCGCTTTTTCAATTGCATGCTTAAGCAACAGTTCTAATTGATCACCTCTGTCAACCCGGGCACTAAATAACGTAACAGCTTCAAACATTCTGACAAGGTCAGTACCAAATATAGAAGAGTCTTGTCCTTGTGCTTTACCGGTATCTTTTGCTGATGGATGTCCCGTGATAAACAAAGTAGGGGAGTGATATGCTTTCGCTTGTCCAGCAGCTGTTAATAGATTAGTTCCCCCGGGTCCAGATGTGCCTAATGCTACACCTATCCTTTTTTTTAGTGCATAGCCAGCTGCAGCAAAACCCGCTCCTGATTCATGTCTGGAAAGAACAAATTGTATATTCTGATGCTCACATTCAACTAATAATGGTACGATTGCTTTACCTGGTATTCCAAATACATGAGTAATTCCTAACCGTTTAAGGTTTTCTACCAATACTGTTGAAACTTTTTTCATCATCGATTTTCCTTTCTTATTCATTATTTTGAGGTAGGACTAAATATACTTCAGTTCCTTTTCCTTTCTCAGAATTAAATTCAATTCTTCCGTTATGAGCATGTATGATATCAAAGCAAATAGGTAACCCCATGCCAAGTCCATTTTCTTTAGTAGTGAAAAAAGGTTTACCTAAGTTATTCACTTGTTCCTTTGTCATCCCTATTCCTTCATCCTTTATAGAGATATGAACTTCACTATTTTTTAAGTCTGATTCTATCCTAACACAAATATTTCCACCATCAGGCATAGCCTCTAAGGCATTTTTCATGAAATTAATCAGTACTTGTTTGATCTTATATTTATCAATATAAACTTCAGCATCTTTTACTGAACATTCGACGTATATGTTGACATTATGAAGACGAGCATTATTTTTCATTAACTCAACAGTTTCACGAATAAGATCATGTAAACAGCAACTTAAACGATTAATAGTAGATGGCTTGCCATATGAGACAAATTGAGTCACTAAATTGTCCATTCGTTCTAATTCAGCGGTAATAATATCAAGATATTCAGCTTTATATTTATTTTCTTTCATTAGATGGGTGAGACCGATTATGGATGTGAGAGGATTTCTAATTTCGTGTGCTAATCCGGCCCCTAGCTTACCTATTGTAGATAATTTTTCAGACTCTATAAGCTTCTGTTGTAATTCGTGGTAATTAGTCATATCTCTAAATTGAGCAAAGGCACCAATCATTTGGCCTTCATCAAAAAGAGGTAAGACATCGAGAAGGAGATTTTTAGAGTAATCGCTTTCTCCCAACTGAAACGAAACTTCAGCGTTCTCTACTTTTTTCTCTGTCTCCAGAACATAATTAGTATATTCACCTATCTGACCAATTTGTTCAATTCCGTTATTCATTACTTCTTCTCTTTTAATACCGAATATTTCTTCAGCACTGGAATTGAATTCTAGCAAGTCGCCATTTTTGTCTGTCATTACTATACCTATAGGCGTCGAATCTATCAATATTTGATTCAACAAATGAAGTTGGTGATTTTTTTCTTGAAGTTGAATCTCCCGCTCGATTGTATCAACAGCCGATGACAAAAGTCCGAGATAAAAGTTACTAGCAAAGTTAACGGTTGTCATCATGGAAACAGTGCCAACTAAACTACCATTAGTTGAAAAGCAAAAAGGGGAGGAATAGCATGCAGCTTCTGATAAGCAATCATGAAAATGCTCTTTACCAATTATTGCAATTGGTTTTTGGTGTTCTAAAGCTAACGAAACTGAATTTGTGCCAACATCCTTTTCGTTGAATCTAACCCCTAGCGTTATTCCAAGGGAATCAACCATTTCTTTAATACTCTGATCTCCGTAAATATCTAATATATATCCTTGATTATCTGTAGTAATAATCAATGTTGGTATACCTTCCATATATTGAATTAGCTTTTGCATAAAGTGTTGAACAACTCTTAATTCTTTAACAAATCTTTGTTTTCGATTTTGTAATTCTTGTTTAGTAAGTCTGACTTTTAGAAAAGGAACTTCATTAGGAGTCATATTATAGGTCGTTTCACATTTGTTTTTAGAAGCTCGTATGTATGCATCAAAATCATTCATTGAATTCCTCCTAGCTGCTAGTTATAAAAACAAACTATAATTGAATTGTAACAAATTATTTAAGATTGTGACAATTTTACTTGTTTTTATTACGTAGTTTCAATTTCTGATAAAGGATAATTTTCTCATCTAGCTGTTTACTTAGCTTGAGAATTTCCCCGATAGAGTACTGATTTGTTTCATTTCCTAATTCATACAATTGGTTTTGCAACGAACGAATTTCAGCTTCCAACTTTGATTTATCCAAAAGCAACATCCTAACAATTTACAATTTCTTATAGAATACCATAAGTAATCATAGACTTCCTTATCTTTACTCTAAAATAGTATATTTTGACTATACTATGGAATAGAAAACGGAAAGTTGTAACTATTTTGAGGCATCACTTAAACAGAGTAAGCTAATTGGCTAATACGCAAGAAATGTTACAAAAGTAAATAACACTGATATCATACATAATTGAGCTTAGCGTCATTACGAGAAGGTGGGAAGAATAAATGTTGTATTTTTTACAATGAAAGAGAGGGGAGGTGGCAACATACTTAAGAGAAATGATGTGTGTCAAACTATTTATTGAGAGCTGACAACTAAACAAGAGTAAAATCTTAATCTTATTTATTAGTTTACATAATATATATTATAGGAAGTAATTCGAAAAGAGGGTCTCAATATCTCAAAGAAAAAGTATACTTAAGATATTGAGACAGAATTTAATTTTCTAGATCTATTTTCTTTAAATGTTTAGTTGCTGGACCTTCAATAATTGTACCATCGTATGAAAATCTTGATCCATGACACGGACAATCCCAACTTTTTTCAGCTTGATTCCAGTTACACTCACACCCAAGATGTGTACATGTTGTATCGACAGCATGTACTTGGTTCTGTTTATCTTTATAAATTCCTACAATTTGTCCGTTACGTTTCCTTTTTACAGCTGTTTCTGGTTCTAGGTCATCTTGTTCATTCTGAACATCTAGTTTTCCTTTAACAAATTCTTTAGTTACATTGGAGTTATAACTAATAAATTTCTTTACATCTGGATCAGCATGAAAACGCTGCGGCTGATACAGCTCTTTGTATGGATTATCTTTATCCATAATGAGATCTGTTAACAAATGTGCTGCTACAACACTATTGGTCATACCCCATTTACGGAATCCAGTTGCAACGTATACATTGGGATGTCTTCTGTTTAATGAACCGACATACGGAATTTTATCTAACGTAGTAAAATCTTGTGTTGACCATTGATATTGCCAATCCTTTACGTCTAGGTATTGTGAACCAAAATGCTGCAAGTCACGATATGGATCAGTATTTTCTTTATGATATTGCCCTGTTTTGTGTGATTCCCCGCCTAACAACCAAACAGTTTCATTTTCATTTTTTACATAACGAATAGATCGTTTCGGTTGATCAATATCTAAATACATCCCACCTGGATAATCCTGATTAGATGTTAAACCTAGCACATATGATCTCGAAGGATACATTCTGGTGCTGTAAAATGCTTGTCCTTCGTAGAATGGAAATTGTGTAGCAATAATAACATGGTCGGACAAGACATTATGGTTGCGAGCTGTTCTTACAATCACTTTGTTTTGATAATCAATATCCACTGCTGTCGTGTCTTCATATATTTCGCCGCCATTGTCCAGTATCTTATCGATCATTACTTTGAGAAAATCAATTGGATGAAATTGCGCTTGATCATACATTACTAACGCCGACTTCAATGGGATAGAAAAAGGGATACTATCCTTTAAGTCTCCGGTAATCTTCAATTTGTGATAAGCTTTTGCTTCTTCCTCTAGTTTTTGTTGATTTTGTTCACTGTTTGTATATAAAATGGCATCTTGGTGATCAAATTGACATGGGATTTGATAGTGATCGGCAGTATCTTTAATAAATTGGATTGCTTCAACTTGGCTTTGATAATATTTTTGTGTATTTTCTAAACCAAAATGTTCCAGTATTTCATGATAGATTAAACCGTGTTGCGCCGTTACTTTTGCTGTTGTATGTCCGGTCGTTCCATGAAGCAATCTGCCCCTTTCCAATAACACAACACGAATCCCGTTCTGAGACAAGAGATATGCGGATAAAACACCGGTAATCCCACCACCAACAATGGTGACTTCGGTTTGAAGGCTTTCATTCAAAGCAGAAAAGCGTCTAATATCTGTGTCTAACCAAATCGGTTGATGCATAAGAAATCCCCCTTTTTTTAATATTATTTCTAGCATAACCAAAAAAAAGAGGAATATCACAACTTCACCGTTGTTTTCGCATCATATTAAAATATCTAACAGGTTTGTCTACTTTCACTCTTACCTTCATCATTGGATGTTTTGCTATATCGATACTTTTTCCGTTTTCATCGACCATCCAAGTGATTTTTTGCTGGAAACCGATAGAAATCTGGTCCGAAAAATTCAACGTCATCTCTTAAATGGGTTTCGTTGTTGGATGGTTGCTAATTGTGTTTGATGATCATAATCTAACACTAAACCGGAAAAGTTATATTTCGGGATCCGTTCAGGTCTGATCTTCTTCACTAGGATTTTTATAATAGACTGCTGTGTTTATTTTGATGAAATATAAATTATAGGAATCCAGCGCTCTGGCTTACCTTCCCGCTTTTCTGCGCGCGCTTCTAAGGAGTAGGAACGATCGTCCTTTTCTATTAGAAGATGCGACAATATTTGTCAGAAGTAGCATGTTAACTTATCGTATAAAAGCAACCATGTTTCTTCTTGCTAGCGTTCTAGGCAGACTTTGCTCAGGTTTTATTATCACGCGCTAAACGTCTGTAAAACCTCACTGATCATAGTCTCACTTTGTAGTACATCCATCCGTAAGACATGATCCAGAAAACGAAAATGGTGAGTAATGCATAATGATTATGACTCCTAGGAAGAAAATAAATAAGTACTAGTCCCAAAACAATAAATGGTATTAGTAATATAAGGCATTTTTTCTTATCCATTTTCTACACTCCAATCAGTTATAACGATAAATCTTGGACAGCAGG
The DNA here is from genome assembly GCF_010994085.1 of Gracilibacillus saliphilus. NCBI lineage: Bacteria > Bacillati > Bacillota > Bacilli > Caryophanales > Bacillaceae > Gracilibacillus > Gracilibacillus saliphilus. Next base: position 54,621 of record NZ_WJEB01000020.1, read on the forward strand.
ATAGCCTAAAGTTGTTTTTGCTTTTTTAACACCATCTATAATGGCTTCAGCTACCACTTTTGTGGCTAACACACATATGATAGTAGGATCTACTTCTATTTTGTTAGATGCCATAGTAAATAAGGTATCACCATCCATCAGTGTATGCGATGGATCGATTGTTTTGGCAATGCCATCTTGCGCAATCGAAGAGATTTTGTTCGTCTGCGCTTTCGTTAATTTGGCATTTGTCATAATTGTACCTATCGTTGTATTTCCAAAATAACCATTTTGGTTAAATGATTGCTCTGCTTTTGTTAATAATATGTCAGAGGTAGATAATAATTGATTCTTTTTCCTGTCGAATATTCCTGCTATTTGTTTACCTATTAATGGATCGATGACATCACCTACTGCATTAACGGCAACTGTAGCTGCAATTTGTAAGGGACCTAATTCATAACCAGCATAACCAATCCCTGCTTTCATACTGTATTCAGGTCCTAAAGCTTTTCCAATCGTTGCACCTGTCCCTGCACCAATATTTCCAAACAATTTCTCCTTTTGATAAGCATTCTCGCAAGCCTTAAATCCCATATCCTGATCGGGTCGTACTTTGGCATTCCCAACACCGAGATCAAAAAGAATAGCACCAGGTACAATTGGCACTTTTGTCGACTGTACATCGTAGCCGATTTCTTTTTCCTCAAGAAATTTCATTATACCACTGCCAGCATCCAATCCATAAGCACTTCCCCCAGCCAGAAATGTAGCATGAGCTTTCTCCACTGTGTTCTCTGAAGCTAATAAATCTGTTTCCCTAGTGCCAGGTGCTCCTCCTCTTACATCAACACCAGTTACGGCTCCTTCTTCACAAATAATTACAGTACATCCAGTTAAGGCAGTTTGGTTTTGATTGTGACCGATTTTAAAGTCATCTATTTGATTCGGATAAAGCGTTTTCATTTATAACTCCTTTCGTTTACTTTGAATTGTGAAATTTACAATGATACTATCATAGGAAAGAGGTGATTATATTGAGACAAGTTCATGTAATAGTTTCAGGTCGTGTACAAGGTGTAGGCTTTCGTTCCTTCACGCAACAAGTAGCAGTCGAGAACGATATTATTGGATGGGTGAAGAATCTTAATGATGGCTCTGTAGAAATCAAAGCACAAGGTGAAGTTAATAAAATTGACGCATTTTTGATGCAAGTAAAAAAGGGTCCCTCCTTCTTTGCAAAAGTGAAAAATATTGAAATTACAGAAGAGGAAGTAGAAACTGCATTTCAGAAGTTTGAAATTAAGTATTAAAAAACCGCTATTCCGTTATAGCGGTTTTGCAATTTGTATGGATTAATTATCCTCAAAGAACTTGCGGTTTAATGAGATATATTCATGCTCATCATCTGGTACTTCATCTTCCATATAAATCGCTTCTACTGGGCATACAGCTTCACATGCGCCACAATCGATACAAATATCGGGATCGATATAAAACATATCTTTTCCTTCTTCTATACAATCTACAGGGCAAACTTCTACGCATTCGCCTGCTTTTTCTTCTTTACAAGGTGAAGTAATTACAAATGCCAAGACGGTCCCCTCCTTTAACGATTAATCGTTATGTATCTCTATACATATACATTCTATCACAACTTTTAAAGTTCGAATACCATTATAGCTTATTTCATTGAGTTTGCAAATCATATTAATAAAAGTGAGATTGTTTTTCTTCCCAAATTCTTTCGGTAATATATTCGCCACCAATACGCTGAATTAAAAAAGCATCTGGATTAGTAAGAGTTTTCCATTCATGGAACCCAAAATCAACATGAAATTTCCGTAACATAAGTGCAAGTAAGTTGCCATGTGTCACAATAATAATATTCTCATTTACCTCATCTTTCATGCACTCATTTAAAACCTGTTCTGCACGTTGATATGCTTCGCTTGATGATTCCCCACCTGGAAGCTTGAAATGGAAGTTTTGAAAAGATTCTTCTAAAATATCGATCCAGTCATCTACAGGCTGCTCACTTAGCAACCGTTCCTTTAGTCGCTCGTCAGTTTCTACTGGAATGCCTTGGCGGGCAGCAAAAGGTTTGATACTTTCTTGAGCACGCAAATAAGGGCTTGTAATAATACGATTTATTGGAAAGCTAAGTCTTTCTAATTGTCTTGCCAATTCATATGCTTTATGAATGCCTTTTTTTGATAGAGGCGAATCACTGTGTTGGCCTAAAGCCTGACAATGACGGATCAAAAGAATTCTTTTCATTTTATCAGCTCCTATGGAGAATCTTTGAAAAGTCTATCATTTTTCATTAGCAATAAGAGGCTTGCTTTATGGAAAAAGCCTTCGTTTTGCTTATACTAAAAACTTATACGATCATATAGTATAAAATCCCTATTATATATATTTTCCCACTATATTCAATTAATAAACATTATGAAACAATTTCGAAGTAATCCTTTTTAAATCCAGCTATTCGATTGGTATTATCAATAACAAAATAAAATTCTTCTGTTTCATTTTTCACTTCATATATTGCTCCTTCAGATAAAACAGAATTTACTTTATATTTTTTAGCATTAGTATGGACACATTTAATTTTTTTCATTGTACGGTTGTTTTCCCAATTTTGGTGAATCATTTATGTCCCTCCTTCCCTTCTATCATAAACATTTATCGACTGTTACACAAGGAATTTTACCAAGTTAACATAATACCATTATGGTTTACTGAATGAAGAAGTCATTTTTTTAAAGATAAAAGGTAGTACCAAAATAATAAATAACAGTCGTACCAATTGCAGTGACCCTACTATCGATGGATCTGCACCTACTTCACCAGCGGTAATGGCCATCTCTACCAATCCACCTGGTGCTAGGCTAAGCATTGCTGTAGCGAAACTGAGGTCAGACATGATAGCAAAAATATATCCAAGAACAGTCGATATCATGATAATAATGCAAGTGAATAGGAAGAAAATCCAGGAGAAATTACCCGCTTTTTTTATGTCTGATATGGTTATCGATAAGCCTAAGTGAATACCGATTGACAATTGAGCAACATGATATAAACTCACCGGTACATCGCTGACTGGTATAGATAGCAGTTTCAGGCTTGCTATAGCCAACATAGGAATCAGGACATATGGTGCCGGAATTTTATAGCGCAACAGGTATGCTATCCCAAATAGTAGTAAATTCAATAATACTGTCCAACCATTTAATGCAATTGCAGTGTCAGTCTGCATTTGTTGTGCATCTGTCTGTGCAAACATAAATGACGCCATCAGCGGCACAAGAAATAGGACGGCCATAAGTCTAATCGTGTGAAAGATGGCTACTAAACCAGTATTAGCATTCATCGATTCACTCATAGCTACCATAACGGATAATCCGCCAGGAATACTTCCTAACACACCCGTTGATGGTTCCATGTTTGCATATTTAGCTAATAGTTCTCCGCTTTTCATACATAGATAAATGAGTAATAACGTAATGATTAAAAATGGAATAAAATAAGGAATCACTTTACTTAAAGTATTCGAAGTAAAAGTAGCTCCAATTTGTGCACCAGTAAGTAAAAAACTGATGTTCAAGATCATTTTGTTCTGTGTAAGTGGTTCCTTTATTAACCAATTCAAGATAAATACAGCAATCAGTGGTCCTAATATCCATGGTAGTGGGAAATGAAAAAGAAGGAACAATCCGGTTATGACTAATGAAGCAGCATACATGAACAAAAGATAACTAATATTTCTAACCATAGTACACGCCCTCTTTTATGTAAAAACTTCCCGAAAACAACGGGAAGTTATTCGAATAATGCCAAGTACTCTTCAAGACCTTCTTCTTTCAGCTTATGCTTGGGAATAAATCGTAAAGCTGCGGAGTTAATACAATATCTCATTCCGCCTTTGTCAATCGGTCCGTCATCAAATACATGCCCGAGGTGAGAATCAGCCTCATCACTTCTGACTTCAATTCTTCGCATACCATGTGATGTATCTAGTTTTTCTGCAACTCTGTTACGGTTTAACGGTCTGGTGAAACTAGGCCATCCACAGCCTGCATCATATTGATCAGTGGTTGAAAACAATGGTTCACCACTAACGATATCTACATATATCCCCTCTTCATCGTTACTCCAATATTCATTGTCAAATGGCCTTTCTGTACCATTTTCTTGTGTAACATGATATTGAATCGGAGTTAGGCGTTCTTTTAACTCTTCTTTTGAATAATGTTTCCCCCAGTTTCTTTTAATAAAATCTGCTCTTCCTGAACCTTTTTTATACATCTTATAATGAAAGCTCTGTTTTTTATAGTAATCCTGATGCTCTTCTTCTGCTGGATAAAAAGGTTTGGCAGGTAATATATCTGTCACAATAGGGTTCTTAAACTTACCACTTTTTTCCAAGTTTTGCTTGGATTGTTCTGCTAATCTTTTTTGTTCATCATTTGTATAATAGATGGCGGTTTTATAGGATTCACCGCGATCATGAAATTGGCCACCAGGATCAGTTGGATCGATTTGCTGCCAAAAAATCTCTAATAGCTTTTGATAGGGAAAAATTGCTGGATTATAGGTAATCTCAACTGCTTCACGGTGACCTGTTGTATTGGTGCACACTTCTTTATATGTTGGATTAGGCTTGTCTCCACCTATATAGCCAGATACCACTTGTTCAATACCTGGTTGCTCATCGAATGGTTCCACCATACACCAAAAACAGCCACCTGCAAAAATTGCTTTCTCGAGAGCTTGATTTGTCATGAAAAAGCCTCCTACTTAACGTGATTACTTTTATTGTGCTCTTAGTCTGAAAAAAATGCAAGTGGTCTGTTTTTGTACTGGAAATTATAAAATTTTAGCGTTGAAGTAACTCAACGTAGTGAAAACTTTGAAGGTTGAAAGAATAAGTAGAACTTTGATAGTCGTTAATAGGTGGAGGTTTTTCTAAATAAACAGTTTTGGTTGTGATTCGCTTGTGCGATTTGGATTAACTTTATTTTTCGCTTGTTTTTGGGAAGATGATGTGCTTTCCATTATCGTTAATTCTTCCGCTTCTTCTATTTCTTCTTCCTCATTCTCCACAATCTCAGTTGCATCTTCATCTTCATTTATTTCGTTTAATGCCTTCATCATATTGATTAATTTTGGCGCGTTCTTGATCATCGGTCCATATTCTTTGATTAGTGGTGTTGCCTGTTGTGCTACTTTTAAAACTTGTTGCACATTATTTAGCGTTCCCATCAGATTAGAACCGCTACCTGCTGCCATATTTGTTGCCTGGGTCATGTTAGAAGCTTGTGATGGTAAGAACCGTTGTAAGATTCCTTGCAGCCCAGTTGGATTTGTCGTTTGATTTGGAACCGGACCACGAGGAAAGAGTCCCTGTGTTGGTATGTTTTGTTGTGGGAACATAGGTGGTTGGTTTGGTGGTCGAAACATATACATTCTCCTTCCATGTTACATGTTGATATAGTATATGTTCATTTGTCTAGAATGGTATAGGCAAACAAAATATTTAAGAAAAGCACAGAGCACCCGTTTCTGAGGACTTACATAGACAAGTCCTAATTTTTATACATTCTTTCATAATAAGGAAAACCGGGAAAGCCTACTACCCGGTCCTATTCAAAGTAGTTATTTGACATTGTATAAAACCTCATAAAGTTAGCTGTCACATACGTTGTAGAGCTGCTTTATAGTGAAGGCCGTCCGCTTCAACTCCTGTGGGAACTGTTTTACCTAAAGATCCACTTTTTCAAGCGGTTTTTGCTTGGAAAAGTTAGCTGAAGGTAAAACCTTACGGAAAGGGAAGCGGGCAGCCGGAGCGATGCTTTCCGTCTACATATCATTTCAAAGTGATCACCTATGATACAAAAAGGTATACAAGCGCTTGGTGAAGCACGTGTATACCACTGTTCTATAACTCTATTATTCTGATATAACATCTGCTGTAATAATTATTGCAAGAGAACCACTTATTACTAGACCAAAAAGTACTGCTGATAACATCATTATTCCTGCTCGGTACCTTTATTGATAATTTCAGCATATAGGATGAAAAGGATGATTTCTATAACAGGAAATGAACATTTGATGACAAATAATATTTCCTGGGTAAGCGCATGTTTTGACAGCATTAATATTGTTTTTGTTGAATGTTGTATCATTATGGTGTTTTTAGCCTATTTTAAACTTCGCATTAGAACCGTTAGGAGATGAATCCACTACTAGTTTTGCTTTAATTTCTTCTTTTAATTGTGCAACATGGGAAATAACGCCGATGACTCGGTGATCTTGCTGCAAGTCTTTCAAACATTTAATGGCTTGCTCCAGTGATACTTCATCAAGCGTACCAAACCCTTCGTCAATAAATAGCGTATCTAATTGTACACCGCCTGCATGAGCTTGGACAATATCAGCCATTCCTAATGCCAAGCTAAGAGCCGCTTTGAAGCCTTCTCCACCAGAAAGGGTTTTTACTGACCTTTTCTTACCGGTATAGTGATCAAGTACCTCAAGATCAAGACCACTCTGTGCACCACGTTTTGCCAACTCTTCACTTCGAATTAATTGATAACGATGGTCTGTCATTTGATCCAGACGTATATTTGCCTGTAACAATATCTCATCCAGAAAAGTCGATAGTACAAATCGCTCAAATGAAAGCCTTGCCGTATTATCACCTCTCGCTAAATCAGCTAACTCCCCGATGTGATAATAATCATCGTTTATTTCTTTCATTTTTTCTTCTAATTCTTTTATATTGCGAACCGTATCAACCAACTGTTCGATTTCAAATACAATAGTTTGGATCTGTTTATTCATTTCATCTTTATCTTGTTCCACTTGTGCTATCTTTTCTTCTATTTTTGTTAAATCAGGTTTTTCCGTATCGTCTAGCCATTCTTTTAGATTGTCTAACCGGTTTATTACTAGATTTTTTTTCTCATTATGCTGCGCTATTTCCTGTTCTATTTTTTGTTGCTTATCAAAAGGAAGCAGTGCTTGTTGATAGTCTGTAATCGAGGCAAATTGATAATTGGCAAGAGCTTGATAAAATTTTTCTTCTTGTTGTACGTATTTTTCTTGTAACTGATTCGCAAACTGTTTTGCCTCCTGATATTGTGTGTCCACCTTGTTCTTATCTTCAATCGTTTTTTCATAATGAGCCTGGATGTTTTTCCACTGCTGTATTTTATCATTGAGTTTCCTTTCCAATTTCTTAACTTGTTGCTTAAAAGCAGCAGGGGATTCCACATCTGCTGGTAGTTGTGCTTGAAGCTGTGTATATTTAGCATGTATTTGATGATATTCATTACTTAATTCCTGATACTTATCTTGAATTTGAGCTAATTCTTGTTTTAATCGATCATAATCCTTAATTGCCGTTTGTATTTGTTTGAACTGCTTTTGTAAATCTTGAACGTTAGTGTTATGCTTTTCTGATTCTTTATTATTGTTTTGGATGCTTTCGCGTAGAAATGTATCTATTTGTTGCAGTTGTTCTTTTGTAACTTGTTCTGTATCGATATCTAATGATTGCATTAACCGTGTAACAATTTGCCTCTTCCCTTCACCTTGCTCTTTAATTTGCAGAAGTGTCATTTGCATATTTTTTGTTTCTTCTTGTAACGTAGTAAGATATTGGGTCTCTTGTTCAATCATTTCATCCGAGATAGTGGAATCTTCTATATTGGCGAGCTCAGGATGATGATCAGATCCACAAACCGGACATTTATCTCCATCTTCTAATGATGCTGCCAAATAACTTGCAAAATGTTTTTTTCTTTCCTGTTCAAGCTGTTCACATCTTTTTACCTGTGCATCAGCTTTCGTTTGCAATTTATTAACTACATTTTGGTATTGCTGATAATCTTTTCTTAACACGAGTAACTCTCGATATTCATTCTTTAAATCTCGCATATCCGCTGCTTTTCGCTGTAGTTGTTCTTTATCATGATGTAGTTGTTGCAAGATGCTTTTTAATTCATGGATCTTATCTCTGATCTCGTAACTCGTTTCTTTCGATTTTTCCAGTTCTTTTACTTTATTCTCTAATAAATTTTGTTTTTCTTTTATCCGCTTTCTTGTCTCGTCCAATTTATTTAATTCTGTTCCGGCAGCTTCCAATTCGTCCATTTTCGCAAGTAATTGCTGTTGCTCTTTAAATTGAAATTGTAAGGCTTCACGTTCTTGCTCTTTCTTTTGCTCTACTTCATATTTATCTTTAGTTTGTTCGAAATGAATGTGCATTTCTTGCTGTTGTTTGGTTAGAGCTTCAAGTTTCTGTTGTTGAGTTTGCCACTCTTGTTGCCTGGTCTGCATTAATTCCTCTAAAGGCTTTATTTTTTCAGCTGTTTTTGCCAGTTCGAGTTTCTCATGTAATAAATCTATTTCTTTTTGCTTTTGCTGTAACTGTTTCTGCTTTTCTAGCAGTTGTTCATACTCGTCAAAGTGATCTACGAGTTTTTTTTGCTGGTAATATTGTTCATGTAAATAGGTTAATTGTTTGTTTATTTGCTCTAGTTCTTTCGTTAGTAATGCTTTTCGTTCTTCTAGCTTGAGATAGTGATTTTCTAACTGTTCGTTTATCTTTTTATCGGAGTCAGGATCGATTATCTCATTAGGGAGCTTATTTAATTCTTGCTGATATTGCCAATCTAGCTTTTCTAATTGCTCTTCCAAAGCTTTGGATTGTTCTTTTAATTTTTCAGTAATATTTTTATAGAAATAAGTCCGGAAGATTTTTTGTAGTACCTCTTCGCGTTCTTTACTATTTTCAGAAATTAATTTACGAAATTCGCCTTGAGGAATCATAATCATCTTCTTAAATTGCTCGTAATCAAGACCGATCATTTCTTCGATCGTTTCATTGACATCTTTTATTTTCGAAACGATTAATTCCCATTGCTGCTCTTGATTATAAAGATAAAGACTTGCACTAGCCGCTTCTTCTGTATACCCTTCTCCTCGCGCTTTCGGTTTTTGTTGTTTGGGACTACGGATAACACGATACGTTTTATGATGTAATTCAAAGGTGAAACGAACGGATGTCAGTTCAGAAACATTGGCGAAGTGACTACGAAATCCATCCTGATCTCGGTCAGTTCCACTAGCTTTGCCATATAGACTATAGCAAATTGCATCAAAAATCGTTGTTTTCCCAGCACCAGTTGGCCCGGTAATCAAAAATATCGGCTCTTCCCCTAAATCGGTAAAATCTATCTGTTGTTGTTGTCGATAGGGTCCAAATGCGGTTAATTCAAGGTTTAAAGCGCGCATATTATTTCTCCCTCTCTTCTACCATCACTTTTTGTATCACATCTTGTACATATTTCGCCCGTTCTGCGGAAAGATCTGATCCTTTGATCTCTTTGTAAAACGATGCAAATAGTTGTTCATGAGTCATTTTCTGTTTTTCCTTTATTGATTGAATTTCTTTAAGAGATTGATGAACTACATGTTGTTTTCGTTCTAACCGTAAAATGTTAGGGAAAAGCTTACGAAGTTTTGTAACAGGATCTATGATTTGTCCATCATCTAGCAATCTTATTTGTAAGTAATCTTCGGTCGCTTTCGCTACTTTTTCCGCTAATAATTCTTCAAAGTAACCTTCGACAATTCGTAAGTCTTTTGGCGCGTTTAAAGGAATCGTGTATACTGTTTTCTCAGTACCATTTAATTCTAGGATGGCAACAGATTTTTTATGGTTTGCTTCTGAAAAGGAATATTTCATGATTGATCCGCTATACCGGATAAAATCATCTTTTATTTTTTGAGGTTGATGAAGATGTCCTAAGGCAATGTAATCAAAAGATTTAAATATAGAAGCATCGATATAAGGAGTACCACCTATCATCGTGAGTCTTTCTTCAGACTCCGATTCCATTCCGCCTGCAATGAAGGCATGTCCAACTAAAATATGTTGAGCTTGATCCGTCATTTGTACTTCAATCTCTCTCACTATCCGCTCCATCGCTTGTTGATGTGTTTCGATGGAATCGTCTTGAAAATAGTACTTCACTTGTTCTGGTTCGATGTAGGGCACTAAATGAAAATAGACATCATGTTCGCCTTCATTAAAATGGATGGGTTGAAACACATCCTCCATGGATGTTGCTAAATATAATTGTTTGGATCGAAACAAACTTGCTCCAAACCCGAGCCGATCAGGACTGTCATGATTACCGGAAATAGCAACGATCGGGATCTCCATTTCAACGGATACTGTAGTAAAAAATGAGTTTAATAATTCAACAGCCTCTCTTGGTGGCACTGCTCGATCATAAAGGTCACCTGCAATGATGATTACATCCGGTTTTTCTGCTTGGATAATTTCAATCAAATGCTGGAGAACTTTACCTTGATCTTCAGTCATGTGTAGTCCATGAACAATCTTTCCTAAATGCCAATCTGCAGTATGTAAAATCTTCATAGTCGCCTTCACATCCCTTCCATATTTTCACTATTCATTATACACGAACAGGTGATCGAAGTCTATTGATCAAGAACGAATGTTCGTGTATAATAATACTGAGGTGATTTGTTTGGTACATGATCGAGGTAAAATAAAATGGGCTTCTTTAATGTTGCCTGAGCATGTTGAAATGCTTCAAGATTTCTTTGCTGACGAAGCCCTTAAGGAAAAGCCTATTTTTAACGAAGATTACGTCAACGAAATGGAGTTAACGTTACAGCAAGCGATACATGCTCAACAAAAGATAACATTAAACTACTACCAAAATAGCTCTTTTCAGTCCACTATTGGCCATATTATTAAAATGGACCCAATCGCAAGAAAGCTAACTATTCAAGAAGGAGCTTTACAACGAAAAGTCCCAATAGAAAATATCGTAGCAATAGAATTATTGCATGAGTAGGAAAAGCCATGAGTGGTTAGCGACACTCATGGCTTTTCTTCATCTATATACTCCTCCCATAAATGATCATATGTTGCAATCGCTTCTGGAAAAGGAGTATGCCATTCCAGATAACTGCTAATTTCATAATAATCGTGAGAATGCTTGGGAAAGTCATGATCATAAAACATCCAATCAGCTAACCTTCGGGCATCATCAAGTTGTTTATTTCCACGATAACGCATCATAAAGTGATAAAATGACTTCATACGTTTCCTCAATCCCTCGTATTAATTTTCCATAAATTCACGATGCTGTTCCTGCTTTTTGCGGTATACTATTCGTGATAACATGATACTGATTTCATAAAGAATGATTAACGGAATCGCAACGACAATTTGTAAGATAAAATCTGGTGGTGAAATCATAGTTCCGATAATGACAAGGATAAAATAACCGTACTTCCTTGTTTTGCTTAAAAATTGTGGTGTAACAATCCCTAAACTCGTTAAAAACATCGTAATAACCGGGACTTCAAAGAATACAGCAAATGGCAATGTCACTTTAAATATAAAGCGGAAATAGTTTTCTACAGTAAACATCGTATCAAACATGCCATCATTTAAAGATAATACAAATGGAAGAATGAGCTGTATAAAGATGAAATAGCCAAAGGTAAGTCCAGATACGAATAAAATAAAAATAACTGGAATATAAACCAAGGAAATTCGGCGCTCTTTTTTCGTTAAACCGGGTTTAACGAATAACCATAATTGCATACATAGAAATGGTAACGTTGCAGCAAAGGCAACAACAAAAGCAATCATGAAAATGATCCAAATAATTTCTTCAGGCGAAATGAGATTTAATGTGATGTCTATATCATTTAAAAAGAAATTCCTAATATCTTCGACAAAATAAAGTCCACCGATAAAAAACAATACAAATACTAGTGCGGTCCATAACAGCCGATTGCGTAATTCAGCGAAATGGTCTAAATAACCCATTTCCTTCTCATTTGGTAATGATTTGTCTTGCTCCATTTTAAACGTCCCTTCATCATAAGCAAGTGATATATGTAATGAAAAACGTGGCATATCACCAAGTACTGGGAAAGCCTTCGTTTTACTCGTACTTTATGCATTCAAAATTGTTGCTACGTTGAATTACTGTGTTGCTAAATTTTAAGCTCTACTAACGTGCAAGAAAAAGATGTAAAAGAATGTCTTTTACATCTTTTTGCTCCTTATTTGCCTGAATTATCTTTATCTTCATTCATAATGTCATTAGTAGCTTTTTTAAACTCACGTAAAGAATGGCCAACAGCTTTACCGATCTCTGGTAATTTCGAAGGACCAAAAATAACCAATGCAATAACTAATATTAAAAATAACCCCGGAAAGCCAATATTAGACAACATGACATCCACCTCATTTATTGGTCAAAAAATTACGAATTGTTTTCTTTTTTCTCTACTTCATCATCTGTCAAATCACGTGCAGATTTTTTGAATTCACGCAATGTTTCCCCTGTTGCTTTACCGATTTCAGGCAATTTCTTCGGCCCAAAAACCACTAATGCAATAACTAATATTAAAATCAGCCCAGGAATACCAATAGAAGATAACATTTTTTTATGCGCCCCTTTATGTATATCAAATTATTATCATCTTTTATCTTACCATGATTTAGCGTGCTTGTCTTGGCTAACGATAAAAATAGGGTTACTTTTTCCGATCATATTGAATAAAGTAATAATCGTAGCGATTTTTCTCGTCTTTTTTACCTTTTTCTTTCTTTGTTAGATGCCACTCTTGTTCATCAAAGTCAGGGAAAAACGTGTCGCCTTCAAACTCTTCCTCAATATAGGTCATATAAATTCGATCTGCGAAATCAAGCACTTGCTTAAAAATCTCTTCGCCACCGATGACAAACCATTCTTTTTCAGGATTTGCCTTGTCCATTTCTTTAATTGCATCAACGGAATGAATTACTTGGCATTGTTCATGTTCAAACTCTTTATTAGTCGTTAATACAATATTATCACGATTTGGCAGAGGTCCATTCATCGACTCAAAGGTTTTTCTTCCCATAATAATCGCATTTGACGTGGTTAATTCTTTAAAAAACTTAAGATCGTTAGGTAAATGCCATGGTAATGTGTTATCTTTTCCGATCACGCGATTTTTGCCCATTGCAAATAATAATGAGATCATTTTTGCTCCTCCTTTTATACTGCGACTGGTGCTTTTATAGCAGGATGTGGTTGATAATTATCTAGCTTAATGTCTTCGAGTTCAATATCAAAGAGGGATACACCTTCTTTGATAGAAATCGTTGGCAATGCTCTTGGCTCGCGTTCTAATTGCGTTTTTACCTGTTCAAGATGATTGGTATAAATATGTGCATCACCAAATGTATGAATAAATTCTCCTGGCTCTAAGCCGCATTCATTAGCAACTAATACGGTAAGCAACGCATAACTAGCAATATTAAACGGTACACCTAAAAAGATATCGCCACTTCGCTGATACAACTGACAGCTTAATTTACCATCTGCTACATAAAATTGAAAAAGGGTGTGACATGGCGGTAGTGCCATACTTGGAACATCTTCTGGATTCCATGCAGAGACAATATGTCTCCTTGAGTAAGGGTTATGTTTAATTGCTTCGATCACATCTTTTAGTTGATCAATTGTTTCTGATTGTGACGTTTTCCAAGCTCGCCATTGTTTTCCATATACAGAGCCTAAATCCCCAAATTTGCTTGCAAAATCATCATCTTCTAAAATGTTCGTTTTAAAAAGGTCCATCTGCTGATCATATGTTTTTTTAAACTCGGAATCCTGTAAAGAACGATGACCGAAATCAGTCATATCAGGTCCATCGTACTCATCGCTTTCCACCCAATTTTTAAAAGCCCATTCGTTCCAAATATTGTTATTATGCTTTAATAGGTAACGAATATTCGTATCCCCTTTAATAAACCACAATAACTCACTAACAATTAAGCGAAAAGGAACTTTTTTAGTTGTTAGTAACGGAAATCCTTCCTGTAAGTCAAAGCGCATTTGATGCCCGAATATCGATAGCGTTCCAGTGTTGGTGCGATCATCTTTTTTTGTTCCTTCCACAAGTACTTTACTGCATAAATCTAAATAGTTTTGCTCACTTATTGACATCTTTCATCTTCCTTCCTCGCCATCATTTACCACAACGTTATCCATCATATTAGGATCAACCCCACTGATGGAAGTCTCACATTATTACAAATACGTAACAAAGTTAACTTAAGATCATATTTCCCCCATTTTAACATAAATTTTTCTGTAAGTAATTATTTCGTAAGGGGTGGTTTTATGTTGTTACAAGATCAAATATCACGAGTAGTAAAACACTCCGTCGCTTACAGCTTTGCATTTAGCCAGCCTTTTTCTTTTTATGTCGATGCCTATCCTATGATGCAGAACGAAATATTAGAGCAATCGAACGTGCTGAAATACGGTATGCAGCATGAATCGGTTCGGATGTTGCAACATAAATTACAAAGATTATCGTATTATGATTCTTCTATTGATGGAGAGTTTGGTATTTTGACAGAATATGCATTAAAGAAATTCCAAGAAGACCATTTAATGGACCAAAGTGGAAAAGCGGATCAAGATACTATAAAAACCATTATAAACAAGGAAGAAGCTTATTATGAAGACATATTAGAAGAACATGAACTTACATTTTCTATTGGTGATCGTGGAGATGATGTCAAAGAGGTGCAGGAAGCTCTATTTTATTTTGGTTACTATCGCGAGGATATAGATGGTATATATGGTGAAAAATCAAACGAAGCAGTAAAAGCTTATAAACAGGATACAGGAATGGAAATCCACCATGTTGAAGCAGAGATACACGAAGAGTCAGCAGAAATGCCACAAATAGCATCAGTAGAAGTAGAACAAACCGAACAGGATTCCGCGGGGTCAGATCAAGATTCAGAAGCAGCTGATCCTGATCAAGAAGGATCTGTACCAGAAGAAAATACTTCACCTTCTGCATCATCGTTGAGTGTCAGTCAAATCATTTCCAGTGCGAAAGATCATCTTGGCACACCATACAGGTGGGGCGGCACATCTACTTCAGGGTTTGACTGTAGTGGTTATTTACAGTACGTATTTAATCAACTAGGTGCAAACCTCCCAAGAACAGTGAGTGAAATATGGAATGCAACCAAGCAAGTTGAACAACCGTCCGTGGGAGATATTGTATTTTTTGAAACATATAAACCAGGTCCATCCCATGCTGGTATTTATTTGGGTGATGATAAATTTATTCATGCCAGTGAATCTAACGGTGTAGATATTAGTGAGTTAAGTATGAGTTATTGGTCAGAACGATACTTAGGAGCGAAACGAGTCATACTAGAATAAATCAAAAAAGTCGATCTGTTTAGGATGTAATCCTTGATACGTTATATCGAGTAAATCTAACAATTGTTTAGCATTGTCAGCGGCATCTCCGCCTGAATTATTATTAAATAATATAGTTATTTCTTTTGCTTGTTTATTTAATTGATGTATGCGTTTCACCCACTCCTGTAATTCTGTTTGATTATAACGATATAAAAAGCGAACCTCCCGCCAATTTTCTTGACCGTGATTATTCCATCCATGAATATTTCTTCCATGGAATCGGATTAATACGCGGTCATTTGTTGTCTCTAAAACGGTCGGAATAGATCCTTCTCCTGCTTGAGGTTCATCACATATTACGTGTGTTACCCCTATGTCTTTTAAAAATGCCAATGTTTCTTGTTGATGATCTTCAAACCAAGTTCGATTTCTGAATTCAATCGCTATTGGAATATCGCCCATCCATTGTTTAATCTTTCTGATTTTCTTTATATTTCGTTGTTTTAGGTCAAACCATGGTGGAAATTGAAATAATACCGTATTTAATTTGTTAGCAGCTATTACTGGTTGAATAGAACTGATAAAAGCATCCACTAATTCCTTTGCTTCACGATTGGTTAAATGTTTGCGATCATGACCTGTTAAACCTTGATACGCTTTAATAACAAAAGAAAACGTTTCAGGTGTTTCACTCACCCACTTTCGATAATTTTCGGTAGATTGGATCGCATAAAAAGAGCTGTCAACCTCAACAACCGGAAAATGTGAACTGTAAGCAGTTAATTTATATTGTCTATCCTTTGCATGATCGTAAAGGGTGGGATGATCTCCCCATCCTGTTAAGCCAATTAGTATTGTCAATCGTAACACCTCTACACTAAAATTCTGATATTACAATACCATGTTTATTTTAAAATGAAAAGGTTTTATTCCTTGTAAACAAAGGATTTATCTCATATGAATATCTTGACGTATTTGGTAAAATAAGCTATAGTAGTAACAAGCAAAGAAGATGTTTGGGTTCATTATTATCAGGTAGCTTCTATAGAAGTAAATGGAATGGTGATCCTATACTTCTATGGTTGCTACCTTTTTCATTATCCGCCATCTTGTTTGTATTAACACGTTTTTGCGTGAAAGGTTTTAGGAGGAAAGATAACATGGAAAACGGTGTAGTAAAATGGTTCAACGCAGAGAAAGGCTATGGATTTATTCAGTTGGAAGAAGGAAATGATGTATTTGTACATTACTCCGCTATTCAACAAGAAGGTTTCAAAACGCTAGAAGAAGGTCAAGAAGTATCTTTTGAAATTGTTGAAGGTGAAAGAGGCCCACAAGCTGCTAATGTTGAAAAAAAATAAATGAAAATGAACAAGGCGATGATTGAATCATCGCCTTTTATAATGTGATAAGAAAGTATAAATTTTGCGCAGATGTCTAGCTCCGAGCGCCCAGAAACTAGGCGACTTCATGAATTGCCCTACGATAAGTCATCATCGGTTCGTAAACTCACCGTGATTCCTTTATCTCAGTTAATTCTGAAGTCGCTACGTTTCTAATCGGGCGCTCTGCGCTTTTCTTATGGCCTAACAAGTATAGAGCAACTATATACTTTAACGCCAACGCAGTGCAATAGATAACCGACAGCAATCCGTATTGTCTACTTTTGATGCAAACTCTAAACGTAATCCATCAGGGTTGTAGTTAATATCAACATCTGACGTTACGCCTATAGAATTAATTAAGCGCTTGACCTCTACGATATCTGAAGATTGCGCAGCATACATTAATTCAGCATCAAATTCTTTTGAATCAGATAATTTATTGAGAACCATGCTAGCATCTTTCATAAGTTTTTTTGACTCATTCGCTGATTGATACAAAAAACTAGGATCAATTGATTGATATTGACGGATGGGCCAATAATTACTATAACAGTATGGCGGCTGATAGTTAGGTTGATTTAAATAATACATGAACAGACTTCCTCCTTGGAAATAGACTTTAATAAACAATATGCACAAATGCTTGTTTAAGGGAGTATGACAAATTAACCTCAACTAGGTCCGGTGAAATCATAAGGAGTTATTTAAGAACTAAATTATCGTTTAAAAAGCGCATTTTTCTAAAGTTATCCTTCATATAACTTGTTATACTTACATAAATCCTGAAACTATGGTAATTTTATTTATTGACTGTAAAGAATTTGATGAAGAAAGGCAGGAATAAATATTGGCAAACGAATTATTATGGATTTTATTTGCTATTCTTAATTTTGCGTTATTATTATTGATGTATCGAATGTTTGGAAAAGCCGGTTTATTTGTGTGGATCGGAATGTCTACTGTAATCGCTAATATTCAAGTATTAAAAACAGTAGAAATGCTCGGTTTAGTAGCTACACTTGGTAATATCACGTATGGAACGGTATTTTTAGCTACAGATATATTAAATGAAAATCACGGTAAGAAAGAGGCGAAAAAAGCTGTATGGATGGGGTTCTCTTCCCTGCTGATTATGACAATTGTGATGCAATTTGTCTTGCGGTTCACCCCACATGCAGATGATTTTGCACAAGGTGCGCTTGAAACCATCTTTGAATTGATTCCGAACATTGCTATTGGAAGTATGTTGGCCTATGTTGTTAGCCAATATATTGATGTTTGGATTTATGGTAAGATCAAGCAATTATTACCGTCCAATAAGTATCTATGGATCCGCAATAACGGCAGCACGATGATCAGTCAGTTTATTGATACACTTATTTTCTGTTCAATCGCATTTTATGATGTCCATGAGTGGAATACTTGGCTAAGTATTTTATTTACAACTTATATCATTAAATTTGTGGTATCTGCACTAGATACACCGTTCTTATATCTAGCAAAAAAAATAAAGCCTAGGATTGAACATAAATGAAATAAATGTTGGGGGTATGATAATGATCGAAGTCTATACAGATGCTGCCAGCCAAGGCAATCCAGGTCCAAGTGGTATTGGCATTTATATCAAAACTGGACAATTGCAATTGGAGGAATGTCTATTTATTGGAGAATACTCCAACCATGAAGCAGAATTTATAGCAGTTATCAAAGCGTTGGAGTTATGTAAGAAGCGCTTTCCGGATGAGATCATTTCCTGTAGATCAGATGCAAAAGTAGTAGTTGATGCCATTGAAAGAAATTATGTAAAAAAAGATGTTTTTCAGTCATTCTTAAATCAGATTAACCACTTATCAAGTTCGTTTCCCTATTTCTTTATGAAATGGATCCCTGAGAAACAGAATAAGCACGCAGATGAATTAGCCCGAAAAGCTCTTAAATCGAATAACTAACTATTTCATTAAGCCATTTTGCGTTAAAAGCGAGATGGCTTCTTTTTTATTTTGAATATTATGTCGGCTAAATAACTCAAGTAAACTGATATAAAAACTTCTGTCAAATGACATTTGCAGCTGTAATGTAAACGATAATGCTAGCTTGACATGCTCTACAGAAGTATTCGTGAATTTTTGCCCAAAATAGATGAAGCTAACTTCTTCATCTGTTAACTTAAACCCTTTCGACCACAAATTTTCTAAGAAATATGCCAATATTTCACTGTCTTTCACTAGAAATCCCTCACTCATGTAAAAACTTTTTATCTTGAATACAAAATTGTTTATATCGCTAGTATAGATTTTTTTAGATTAGAAGTCTAGTGTTCTTTTCACTTCTAATAAGTAATTCGTAGATAGATTAATATAAGTTAATGTGTTTCGTTTTCTAATTTAAACGCGCCCTTGTTGTTCCTTTTTTTGGATGTATACCTTCTTTGTAATTCCTTTAATTTCCATTATTTTCACATAATCGACACATACTTTTTTAACATAAATGTTCATAAAACAAGGCTGATTTGAGTTGCCATAATCCGTGACTTTTTTGTGAAAACCTTGATGCATCAACGTTTTTGCTGAATTTATTTAGTATTATAAATAGTATAGAAAGTCTCTTGGGAAGGAGGAACATATATGAAGCCAGAACGAGCTAACACAGTAAGAGAAAAAATGGTGAATTCAAAACAAGATAACACATTAAAAGGAGCATTGATTTCTGTTCTATTAGTAGGGGCTTTTATTCTTATTAGCTGGTTTATTGTTTTTGGAATATTTATTAGTCGTTGAGGAGGTTTTGAGGATGCATATTCATAAGTACGAGAAAATATGGTTAATGTTTGGTGTTGGATCCTTAATATTGTTTTTAGTTATTCTGGCAATAGGAGCTTTTTATAAAGGGGTACACCCGCCTAGTCATATGGAAACAATTGATCCGAAAAATGTACAGGAAAATGAGAGCTTCAAAGAAGAAAATCTTGGAATACGCCAGGTTGGTGAAAATGAATATATCGTAAATGTACTATCTTCCGGTTTTTACTATGATTTAGGGAAAGACGAAGACGGTAAAGCTGTTAACAACATTCGAATTCCGGTTGGTGCAAAAGTATTGTTTCAAACTACTTCAACTGATGTTGTTCATGGATTTCATATTGCCGGAACAAATGTCAACATGATGGTAGAACCGGGACATATAAGTACGCTGGAAACTGTTATGCAAAAACCGGGAACTTATACATTGTTATGTAATGAATATTGCGGTAGTGGTCATCATTACATGGCTGCCACAGTGGAGGTGTATCAACCATGATGGAGAGACATTTACCAATTCCGCAAAAAGATGCGCGTTTAGTAATGGCCCATATGTATGTGGCTTTTATCTCTTTGCTAGTTGGAGGCTTGATGGGTCTGTTACAGACTTTTGTTAGGTCAGGATCGTTTGATTTGCCATTTGGTATTGGCTATTATCAAATTTTAACAGCACACGGAGTTATTCTTGCACTCGTTTTAACAACATTCTTTATCATTGGCTTTCAATTTGCCCTATTGAGTAAAACTGTCGGCCTATCGGATAAGCAGCGACTAAGTGCATGGATTGGATTTTGGACCATGCTGATTGGTACACTGCT
Source organism: Gracilibacillus saliphilus (assembly GCF_010994085.1). Taxonomy (NCBI): domain Bacteria; kingdom Bacillati; phylum Bacillota; class Bacilli; order Caryophanales; family Bacillaceae; genus Gracilibacillus; species Gracilibacillus saliphilus. Next base: position 74,894 of record NZ_WJEB01000020.1, read on the forward strand.
AACTGCTGGTACCATTCTTACTGGTAAAGCAAATGTACTTTATACCTTTTATGCACCACTAAAGGCATATCCAACTTTTTATATCGGCCTGGCTTTAGTAGTAGTTGGGAGTTGGATTGCTTGTTTTACAAATTTCCGGCAATTAGCAGTCTGGAAAAAAGCACATAAAGGTGAAAAATCACCACTCTTAGCCTTTATGGTTGTTATCAATATGTTGTTGTGGTTCATCGCAACATTGGGTGTTGCCGCAACAGTATTAATTCAGTTTATACCATGGTCACTGGGAATGGTAGATACAATAAATGTTCTGGTCAGCCGTACCCTATTCTGGTATTTTGGTCATCCATTAGTATATTTTTGGTTGTTACCAGCATATATGGCCTGGTATGCCATTATCCCAAAAATTATTGGTGGTAAAATTTTTAGTGATGCTTTAGCAAGACTTTCTTTCGTATTATTTTTAATGTTCTCCATTCCTGTTGGTTTTCACCATCAGTTAACAGAACCAGGAATTGATCCATTATGGAAATTCATTCAAGTCGTGTTAACGTTTATGGTTATTATACCATCCTTATTAACAGCATTTTCTATGTTCGCTACATTTGAAATGGCTGGGAGAAGTAAAGGTTATACTAGCTTATTTGGATGGATTAAAGCATTACCTTGGAAAGATGTTCGATTCTTTGCTCCGGTTGTTGGGATGCTTGCTTTTATTCCTGCAGGTACAGGTGGGATTATTAATGCTTCACACCAGATGAACCAAGTAATTCATAATACGATTTGGGTGACAGGACATTTCCATCTTACTGTAGGAACAACAGTTATTCTCACCTTCTTCGGAATCTCTTACTGGTTAATTCCATCACTTACAGGAAGAAAGTTAACGAAGAAAATCAATACACTAGGGATCATTCAAACGATTGTTTGGGGCGTGGGAATGTTTATCATGTCCGGATCTATGCACATTGCCGGATTATTGGGGGCACCTAGAAGATCAGCATATTCAACCTATACAGGTGCTGAACAAGTTGATACATGGATCGGCTATCAACTAGCGCAGGCTATTGGAGGAACAATCCTATTTATAGGAATAATATTAATGGTATATATTTTCTTCTATATGGTTTTTGGAGCACCTAAAGGAAAAGCAAGTTTTCCAATTGCAGAAGTTTCTGAAGAGGCTGAGCCTACACCACAATATTTAGAAAATTGGAAAGTATGGATCGGTATCACCATTGCCTTAATTTTATTCGCTTATACTATACCTTTTATCGATATCATCCAACATTCCCCACCAGGATCAGAAGGTTTTGAGAATTTGATAAGATAAATTATTACAAAACAAAAACCCGTTTCATTTATTCTAGGAAACGGGTTTATATCATAATTACTATCAAAGTAATCACCATCTATATAATGGACCGGTGGGTTTTGCCGGATATTTTAACAGACTCTCCTAAGGTTGAGAGAATAATATTAACTTCAATATATACTTTTCTATTTTTTTATTTTCTTACCAAAATACTGATAATAATCCGTTTTGATAAACGCATTAAACAGTTTTCGTTTCTTAGAAGCTTTTTGGCCGACTAGTGCTTCGAAATTTTCGTTTGCTGTGAGAATGTAAATACTCCATGTCGGATAATTTCTCAATACTTCACCAAGCTTCTGATACATTTCCTCTACTTCTTTTTTATCACCAATTCGCTCACCATATGGCGGGTTACTGACAATATACCCCCCGATTTCATTGGAGTGAAAATCCGTCGCCTGCATTTGCTTCCATTGCACTAAATCAGCAAGTCCAGCTTCCATTGCATTATCTCGTGCAATTTCAACCATTTTCGGATTAAGATCAGATCCATATATTGCGAGTGGTTGATCATAATTAGCTAAATCTTCCGCTTCTTCTAAAGCTTTGTCCCAAACAGCTGAATGGATAAACTCCCATTCTTCTGCTGCGAAAGATCGGTTAAAACCGGGTGCAATATTTTGCCCAATTAATGCTGCTTCAATTGGAATAGTGCCCGAACCGCAAAACAAATCATAAAATGGTTCATCTACACGCCAGTTGGTTAGTTGTACTAATGCTGCAGCAAGGGTTTCCTTTAATGGTGCGTCTCCCTGTCCTACACGGTAGCCTCTTTTATGTAAACCAGCACCTGAAGTATCTAATGTTACAGTAACTTTGTCTTTTAAGAGAGCCGCTTCAATTTTATATTCTGCACCCGATTCTTCTAACCAGTTAGCAATTCCATGTTTCTGTTTTAATTTTTCAACAATTGCTTTTTTAACAATCGCTTGACAATCTGGAACACTATATAATGTTGATTTATGTGATTTTCCAGTCACTGGGAACTTCCCATCTTCCGGAATATATTGTTCCCAGGGCAACGCTTTAATCCCTTCAAACAATTCATCATAGGTTTTTGCTTCAAATTCCCCTATCAGTAATTTCACGCGATCTGCTGTTCGTAACCAAAGGTTACACCGCGCGATAGCCTGGTGATCTGCTTCAAAGATTACTTTGCCATTCTCAACCGTCACGTCTTCATATCCTAATTGACGGACTTCATTTGCCACAACCGCCTCTAATCCCATAGCCGCTGTAGCAATTAAGGTAACTGTTTTTGTCATTTACAAAAATCCTTCCTTTTGATCATCTTGTGGACCGTACTTTTATAATAAGACAAGAAAGTATAAAATTTAGGTATTTGTCTAGTTCCGAGCGCCCAAAAACTAGGCGACTTCACGAATCGCCCTACGATAAGTCATCACCGGTTTGCTTTTCTTATTATGTACAACAAAACCCCTTTTAATAAGAAAGGGGTTTAAAATCCTATTTACGACCGGAATGAATGTACGTAAGCCATGTTCTGTCCTTGTCGTACTGCAAACGGTGGTCAGCCTCGTACCAAAGGAGTAATCATCTGTCTACAAGCTCTCAAAGCTTGTCCTTCGTTCGGTTGAATTCCCTAATAGAAGATGCCCCTACCAATATTTGGGTTGCTCACTCGAGGGGTTTACCTCGTTCCACCTAAATAGTTTCCTATTTAGCTACGTCACTGTGGCACTTTCAAGGTATTCACACCATATCTAAAGACGTAGGTGTTTTCCCTGCCGTTAACCTCTAAAAGGTTACCTTGACTTATGATTTCGTCAAGCACGAACACTACAAGCATCTCAGCTTGTGTGAGCATGGACTTTCCTCTACACATGAAAATGTGCAGCGATTACTTCAACATTCATTCCTCTTTATTTAAGCCTCCATTATTGTAACACGAATGTAGCAATAGTCAATGGAAATCTGTAGTTAGAATGGTAGTTTATTCCTCATATTTTTTTCCAAAGACTGCTTTCTCCAAATTGGATAGTCGTTTCAAAATGTCATAATTAACTTGATGATTAGACGTACTCGGACGAACCCGTGTGTGATCAGATTGTTTTCTCAATCGTTCATTTTCGTGCTGTAATCGATTAATTTCTTCCTGGAAATATTCATAATCTTGAATAATCACATCTAAATACTCGTCCACTTCTTCCTGATTATAGCCTCTCATTGCCGTTTTAAAATTCTTCTCTAAAATGTCTTTTCCATTAAGTTGATTTGCCATTATTTCCACCTCATTTAATCGTTAATTATCATTTTTTCAAAAAAGATATAAGTTGTCAATTTTTAATCTAAATGACTTTCATTATACTCCTGATGGTCCCTGACAATGTCTTCTAAATCATTCGGTGTAATATACCAAATCGAATAGTTAGAAGTCTCTGCAGCCTTTTTCATTTTGTCCAATATATACCCTGCACTTCCTGGGTAGTCCTCATCGACAAGCGCTAAACACCCGTCTGTTTTTTCAATAAACCATACATCTTTGTTAATAAATTGATAGGGTGCTTTATATGGTTCATTATACAATGGTTGATAAAAATCAGCTTGCTCGATAATTTGCAGAAATGCTTCCTGATAAACATCCGGCCATCTAGATTCATATTCTAAAAATGGCGGGAATATGCCTAATTTTATCGGATATTCTTCTTTTAATTCTGCTATCACTTGTGCTGCCCATAGTTCAATTCCCATTTGGCCGGACATAATTACCCACTCTAATCCTTCGTCAATGAATGAAATCAACCTTTGCTTCAGCGCGATCTTGATAAAAGGGATTCGATGATCATTTTCATTTCGAATGTTTAATTCCATTGGTTTGTTTCCAACGACTGTGATAACTTTCAATTGAACACTACCTTTTCATATAGATACTGTAAGTCATAGTATAAAGGAAATGACCATTATATTCTAGTGATGCCAATATTTCATTATGTATAAAAAAACTCCAGTATGTAGATTAAACATACTAGAGTATATCTGTTTAGAAACTATCTTCAGTGAAATTTACTCTGGAACATTATGATTTGCGATTGATAATCGATTCCAGCAGTTGATTGTTATAATAAGCGCTACTAAGTCGATATATTGCTTTTCGTCAAAATGCTTACGGACATCCTGATATACTTGATCAGGTACACCTTGCTCTGCAATGTTAGTAACAGCCTCAGTCAATTCCAGGGCAGCTTTTTCTTCTGCTGTATAGAATTCTGTCTCTCTCCACGCACTGAGGCAATAAATTCTCTGTTCGGTTTCTCCTAATGCTCTAGCGTCCTTTGTGTGCATATTAATACAATACGCACACTTATTAAGTTGAGATGCACGAATTTTAACTAATTCAATCAGTTTCTTATCAAAATCTGTGCTATTTTTGTACAACTCCAATTGACTAATAAGCTTGATTAAATCAGGTGCAACTTCCACATAGTTGATTCTTTGTTCCATGTCTACTCCTCCTTTTTTTGCTTTCACTTATAAGACAAATTAAAAGGAGAAATTGTGACCTATTTTTTGTAATTTGTCCGGGTTCATTACAACATAAATATGTTGAACACCGGTTTGTGTATAATCGAAGATAATCAATTTGACTGGCTCACCTTGTTTCTGCTGCAGAATCCCAATACCGTCATTGACATTCACCACTCTATACTGCCCTTGAAAACTCCCTCTTTTATGAATTCCTTGTAAAAAGGCAACAACACGATTTTTATTATAAATTGGATACAAAGCAGACAGCACTTTGCCTCCTCCATCTGATATGAGTATGACATCTTTGGTAAGGTGGTCAATAAAAGGTTCAAAATCACCACTTTCCACAGCACGTAAAAATAGTTTAGCCAGTTCTTCTGCTTCCTCTCTTACTGCTTTTTTAAGTGGTTTTATTTTTTGTAATTTTTGCTTTGCTCTACTATATACTTTTCTGCAACTTTGTTCTGACTTATTTAATATCACAGAGATAAATTTGTAATCAAATATAAATACTTCCCTCAGTATATAAATACACCTCTCAAGCTCAGTAAGTTGATGAAGAAGTACTACAAATGCATATGAAATAGATTCTTCTTTTAGAAGATTGTCTAAAGGTGTATTTGCATCCGGGTTAACAATAGGTTCCGGTAGCCAGGGACCTGGATATATCTCTCGTTTCTTGATAGAAGATTTCAGGTAATTCAAGCTTTTATTAGTAGTCATTTTTGTTAAATATGCTTTCAAATCATCAATATTAGTTAGATCAACATTCTCTAACTGCACGAAAACATCATGCACTATATCTTCTGCTTCTTTGATTGTACCTATCATTTGATAAGCTACTGTAAAAAGCAATGGTTTATACGTATCATATAAATTGCCGTAGTCCATATTTATTACCAGCCTTCTTTTTTTAATCTATAATGAATAAAAATTGGCAATTCTTGTTGTTCACTACAAATTATAGCAAATGACGGAGAGTTACTGGTAATAAATTTCACAAAATTTGTTTAATAAGTTCAGCTATTTTTTGATCAGTAAGTTGTTTATGATAATTCTCTAAATTGCTGTTTATTTCTTCCAGGTGTTCTTTGCTTTCAAAAAAAGTGAATAATTGACTTTCGATATCATCCCAATTGTTAAGGTAATAAACTACACCTAGTTGCTGTAATTGATCAAGGTTAATCACCTCTTGCCCTGGTAATGCGTGATAGATAAACATGGGTATTCTTTTACTTAAACACTCACCGATCGTCACACCACCTGGCTTGGTTAAAATACCGTCTATTGAATCGTATAATTCATTCATTTCTTTTCTGGATGTAATATATGCTAAAGGGATAATATTTTTATTATTTAATCTTCTCAGTTTTTGATACAGTACTTTGTTTTTTCCACACAAGACATAAAACTTAATGTTACCACTCGTTTTGATACTGTGTAACAGATCTTCCATCGCACCCACACCTAGGTTTCCTCCTGTTATCATTATTGACAATGTGGGAGAATGATCTTTCCTAACTTGAAAGCTGTTAGGCTTAATCTCATGGTGGGTAGGAATACCCGTAAACCATATACGCTGTTCTGGAATTCCTTTTTTTATTAAAAGTTCTTTCATAGTAGGAGAGGAGACCAAATGAAAATCGATCTGATCTGTTCCCCAAAAGCGATGTATAAAAAAGTCAGTGTACACATTAATCACGGGTATGTTCAGTACCCCCTTTTCTTTCATCACGTTTAACATATAAGATGGCAATGCATGTGTGCAAACCACACAATCTGGCTTTTTTTCTTTAATGAGTCTTTTCATTTGAGCTAAAAAAAGCAGTTCATATAACTTGAAGTTTTTCGGCTGTTCGATATTTTTATAAACACTTTGCTGATAAAGCCAATTATATACATGTGGAAATTTATGAATCCATTTAAGATAAATACCTGAGACTAAAGCTTCAATTTTTCCGTAGCTATAGGAAAGTATTTCTGCTTTTTCACACTTCATACTTGGTTCGTTTAATTCCAATTCATGAATAAGGGAATCTGCAACTTGATGATGACCTGAAGGTATGTTTAAAAAAGGGAGAAATAAGATCTTTTTGGAATCTAGTGTCATGATGCACCTCATACATGTCTGATTGTATTGGAAATCTATCCATGAATTACCGTAACAATTAAGGATAAAACCCTGTATAATTAGGACTAGAGGAGTGATGAATATGTTCTTGTTCTTATTAATTAGTTTTATAATCCTAGTTAGTCTAATTATGTTTAAAGCATATAAAAATACCCAAAATATTGTCGTAAGAAACGTTAAGATAGATCACAATGAAACAGAATCCGTTACTAGCTTGAATATTTTGCATCTTTCTGATTTACATTTGGAAAACATCTCGATATCCGCTGAGTTGCTTTATGAAAAGCTAAAGCATGAAGCAATTGATTTAATTGCTCTAACTGGTGATTTTCTTGATCGTAAACGAACAATCCCAAAGCTTATTCCTTATTTAAAAGTTTTTAATAAGTTGAATCCTAAGTATGGCATTTACACGGTTTTAGGTAATCACGATTATGTTTTAAAAGGCGATCATTTACAGTCATTAATCGACACATTAAATGAATACAATTGCCAGGTCATGCAAAATAGCAGTAAAACCATATATATTGAAGATCAACCAGTAAATATTATAGGGATTGATGATTACAGCACGAATCGCAGTGATTTGCTCAGCTCTTATCAATCCATCCAAAAAGGTACGAATTTAGTACTGACACATGATCCTAATATTGTACTTGATATGAAGAAGTACCATTTTGATTATTTGTTAGCAGGTCATTTCCATGGTGGGCAAATTTGTTACCCTAAAGCGTACCATCTTGCTAAAATGGGAAAACTTGCCAAAATGAACGTTATCAAAGGACTTCATTCACAGGATGGTCGCCCTTTTTATATTAGTGAAGGACTGGGCCAAACTGGTGTAAACATCAGAATTGGTAGTCTACCTGAAATAACACTTCACCAATTATCGATTGGAAAGAAAAATACTGGTTTAAACCCAGCAATTTAATCGGTGTGTTTTTATTATTTATGGAATAGCTCAAGCTATGCATTCCTATATTTGGATTTATACACTTTAAAAGAAGCTGGGAATCGAGTATATCTAAGTCAAATAAAGACCCGAACTATTTGATAACACATCGAATAGTTCGGGTCTTTTTAAATCCAAGGTTATGATTTTTATAACGGCTTATACATAAACTGCGCAGTAACTGGACATGGATTTGTTCTCCTCCCGTACTCGTACTGCATTAAGAGATAATTTTGAAATAAATCGTGATGATAACTACCACTCCGGCTGCCCACTTCCCTTTCCGTGGGGTTTGCCCTTCAGCTAACTTTTTCGAGCAAAAACCGCTCGAAAAAGTGGATCTTCAGGCCAAACAATTCCCACAGGAGTGAAAGTGGGCGGCCTTCGTTAAGATATGTTCCACAACACTTATCCGTAATCAGCCAGTCGATTTCTCCGCCATATGTAACAGAACTACAGCCGATTAGAACTGTAGTAAAACAAAAAAATTTAGTTCCGTGAATTCATTCCTTTCTATAATCAGAGAACAAAAATAGCTTAGGCAGAATACGGAGACTCCTGTGGGACAGCGAGAGCTGAAGATCCACTTGGTGAAGCCGAGCCCACGGAAAGCGGAGTATTCTGCCGGAGCGTATTTGAGCACTCATCATTAATCAGAATGGGAGAAAGCCTCACTTTTTCACCTTTCATTACTTCACAGTTTGTATCTACTATGAACAAATAAACAACATTTGAATAAGTTAGATCTCTTGTCAACGTTCGTCTTTAGCTTGGAATGTTTTAGTTGTGTCCCAGCTTCTCTTTTTTTATAAAGTGTTACATTTGCTGGAAGTATTTGTTGAGCAATTTTTCTTTCGACATGAATAAATAACATGGATGATGCTTTTTTAAACTGTTAGACGAAAGCGAATTAACCGATAGCCAGTAAATCGGGAGTAAAGCAATACATTTGAAGTATTTATAAAAAGAATTACTAATCTCTACCGTTTCAAACCCTAATTTAGAACTACCACGATTAAGCATTGTTATACCTATTATTCCTTTTATATCAGAAGCGTTAGAATGATTATTCACATACTCTGCCAGCTGTGGTAACGATTTCTGTACATTCTGATGTATGACCATTGCTTTTCTGACATCGCTTTTTATATTTCTGACGCTTTTCATCAATTGTACATTATGCAGATGAATTTTTATTAATAGATCATTTTTTTGGATGACAGTACCATCAGATAAAATGGATTCTTTTCCCTTATAACGAGTTAAACGAACTCTAAAAATATTTCGATTGCTTCCCTTTAAGTCATCAATATAAGTAAGCCGAGTAAACATAAAGTAAATAGGATCGATAATTTGCCATATTGTTAGTACATATAACTTGATGTTCATGATATCTTTTTCCTCTCGTAAAGTAATACCAATACTATTTTGGCATATGTTCCTACGATTATTCTGTTAGATGTTACCTTTATTAGGATATGTAGAGAGGGAAGTGTGTTAGATGGATAAAGTAGATACAAAAGGCAAATGATCGGAAGCTATGGGGATCGAGTCGTTAACTTGTACATCCAAAATAGTAAAGTCCTTACTAACAAAAATATAATCCAGTCTTTTCCGCGGATTTTTCGATGGATAAGTCAGTCCATCTTGATTATCTATGGAATCCCACACATCTTTATACACCTTTACGACCCTTTTCCATCTCTTGGAATGTACTTTCATATTCCAATCTCCAATAATAACTGCCGGTCTCTTCGCTTTAGTTATGAGGAAATCACTTTGTTGCCTATGTAGTAAAGGATTTAAGCTTAAATGCGTAACATAAAAATGTACCCATTTATTATCTAATGAGATGGTTGCTTCAAGAATAGACCTGTCTTCCGTCATACAAAGGCGATTGTTAAACAGATAACTTTTAGGCGCATAAATGGGGAAACGAGACAGAATTCCATTACCATATTGTCGTGTTAAATATTTTGTTCTTGGTTGTAAGGATAGTGCAGGACTGAAAGCACCATAGTATTTTAATTCCTTTGTTAGATACTTCATTTGGTCTTGAAAATGACTCCGTTCTGAAAAATATCTGTCTACTTCATTTAAACCGATAATATCTGCATTACTGTCAGCTATAACTTTACAAATTCGATCAAGATTTGCTTTCTTATCTAAGCCTTTACCGTGATGGATATTATAAGTCATGACTTTAATGTGCATGCAATATTCCTCCGTCTAATTCCTTTCATTAATAGTCAGCTGAAGCCAAAAATCTCTGACAAGTGTTTTCCCTTTTATTGACGAGTCTCATTTAGTATTCTTAAAATCCATTCTTTTAGATCAACCATTCGCTTATGCTCTGGTTCCAGGTCTGTTCCCGTAACAATCATTGGAAAATAGCTATCATGCTTATAAAGTGATCCATGACTAGCTCCATTTACATGCGTTGGTGAACCTTCTCCAACAAACTCAAAACCAGGTTTTGCGTCCACAATCAAATACCTGCCTGAATGCGAATAAAAAGAACTATATAACCGTGCGAGTCCATCAGGAAAATCTTGATATGTTATCCTTTGATCCTTTGATAGAGAGAGATCTAGAATTTTTTCATTACCTTCTATCTCCCATTTTTGTCCATATGAATCAGTGAATTTACCATCAGGTCTAAATGAAAGCAAGCCTTGTTTGTCGCCAGATATGACGTTTACCCTATCATCCTGCTTCCATGCTATGAAATTAATTCTTTCATCGGTTTTTAATTGAGTGGCTATATCCCCTTGTTCTAGCTTACTATCTAGCAGGTAAACAAACGACATGCGTTCATTTAAACCAAGAACGATTTGATCTTGTTCTTGAATCGGACCACTTATTTGATGTATGTTATAGCCTTTTAGCATTTCCCTTAAATCAATTAATGCTTGTTCTTTATCTTTTCCAATGTCACTTTGACCGCTATCCCCCATTACAATCCATATATTATCCTGTATCGCCTCTTCCCATGATGGATAACCATTAAGGATTTCTTGCAATTGCTTATCAGCATCTTCTATTCCCTTCGTTTCCTTTACTCCATTTTTATGTACTTTTTTATCATTATCAGAGAAATAGACAAGAGAATAAGAAGGCAAATAATTTTTCTCAATCAAATATTTAAGTTCTTTAGTTGAAAACTCATCATTAAAGCCAAATCCTTGCCAAAAATGTGTTTTATGATTATTGGGGTTTAGTTTTGATAAAATCCCGTAGGAAAAATATTCAGGACCATTGATCGAATCCCCCTCTTCTAAAAATCCGGCCATCTTTAAAATTCTCGGTACATTTAACTGTTGTTTATGATTCGCCCGATACATAAGCGTGTTTATCGACGCCGACTGTCCATTTAATTCTTCATGAATAGTTTTTACTTCACTACTCAAATGATGGTGATTTAGTTCAAATAAACTGTTATGGAAAACCTGCTTCACCCCTACTTTCATTATTTCTTTTCTAGCACTACCGTAACTAATAAACTTTTTATTTTGTGCATCATACCAAACTAGTGCAGGAACCTTATGTTCATTTGGATAGGTACCCGTTAACAAGGTGCTGTCGATGGTTACCGACATAGTGGGATAACTACTCACCATATCTGGATAATAGTTGCCATTATGAATTAAAAATTCTAATGCAGGCGCTTTTCCTTTCCTAATAGCATGTTGTAATGGTTCATCCATAATGGAATCTATAATAATCATGACAACACGTTTAGATGCATAATCGGAAACTTGATCTGCTTTATTTATTTTCACGATTGGTTGGATTAAATATAAATAAATAAGAACAAGTGTCATCAAAATAATGAGAATACCTAAAGATAGTTTTAACACGTTTAATCTCCTTTTCTTCATAAAATAAATCCCTCTTCCATCAGTAATAAATCATCTTCAAAAATTGACATTAACAAGTCCTCCACCAACGATAAAAAGGTATTATCAGAATTAAGAAGGCTAAATAGATACCGACTCCTATTAGCAAATGTTGAATCGATTCGAATAATTGATTCCCTATGAAGGCATAAACAATCATGCCAGGAATTTGGCCAATAGCGGTTGCTAGAATGTATGTATGGAATGACATAGCGCTTAAACCGGAATAAATATTAATCACAGGTGAGGGGATAATCGGAATCATGCGACTAACTAATACGGCGATAAACGCATTACGCCTTATCAAATCATCAAACTTTTTAATCTTATTAAACTTTGCAATCAGCTTTTGGAATTCTTTTACAAAAACAAAACGAGCAAAAAGAAACAAGAGAGCAGATGCTCCGACTGAACCTATCCAATTAATCATTGCACCCATTATAATTCCATATTTAGCTCCCATTAACGCACCGAAAACCGAAAAAGGAACCACTGGAATAATTCCGAATAGGACGGCAAGAAAACACATCAATGGCAGCTGAGACCGGTCACTTTGGTTTAACCAATTTAACAGCGGTTCATGAAATAAGTATGCTATCGACAAAATGATTCCATATGAAATGACTACAATTATCCCTTTCTTCATGCGCGAACTCCTTAAAGCTTGCTATCTAGAAATACAACCATCAGAATATACCTAATACCTGAACTAAAACGCATGAAACAAGTAAAAACAGCATTAATTATGGCACTAACCGTCCATACTTCAAGCGATCATGTCATAGATCACATAGTAGGTATTGTTAAAGGAAAATTCTCAATGATGAGTCTCCCTTTATTGATCACTGAACCATTTTGTAATCTTTGTTCCTACTCCTACAAAGGTTTCAATGATCGCTTGAGCACCAGCTATGGATAAAATAAAAATAATCGGCCATGCAATAGAGGGAATAAACATATAAGAGATTGCAATAATAATCGCACTCCACACTCCTGCACACCAATAACAGTTCAGGAGATAACCAAATTTCGAAGTAGGAACGTTTTTAATATGCTCGTTTCCTTTGTCATCGACTACTTTTTCCTTTTTTAAAAATGGTTTTCTAATAAACTCCGTAATTTTATCAAATACAATTAAATGAGTTAAGCGGTAGCTTGCCAAAATAATAATGAAATACGTTAGCCAATTTAAATTATTCACGCTTTCCTCCCTGTTGTTCCTAAGTTTCTTTATTTAGTCTACATAATAATATTATTGTAACTTAATTTTTTTTTAACCAAAAAATTCACGAAATGATTGAAAAGTTGCTTCTCGATTAATTTTTGCAATGGACGTAGTTAATGGGACCCCTTTCGGACAGACTTGTACACAATTCTGGGAATTACCACAAGATTCCAGTCCGCCATCCCCCATGAACGCAGCAAGTCTATCTTGTTTATGCATAGCTCCTGTTGGGTGTATATTTTTTAAATCAATTTGAGCAAAAACAAAAGGCCCTAAAAATTCGGCACTACTGTTTACATTAGGACATGCTTCCAAGCAAACCCCACAAGTAAAACACTTCGACAACTCATATCCCCATTGACGTGTTGATTCATCCATCCGTGGCCCTGACCCGATATCATATGTACCATCTATTGGAATCCATGCTTGTACCCTTTTTAATGCTTGAAACATTCTTTCCCTCTCAATAACTAAATCCCTTACAACTGGAAAGGTCTCCATCGGCTTTAATCTAATCGGTTGTTCTAGTCGATCTACCAAGGTTGAACAAGCTTGCCGTGGTGTACCATTGATAATCATAGAGCAAGCTCCGCAAACTTCTTCTAAACAGTTCATGTCCCATTGTACAGGTGAGGTATGCTTCCCTTGTTTATTAACCGGATTACTTCTAATCGACATTAAAACAGAGATGATATTCATATTGGCACGATAGGGAATGAGAAATTCTTCTTCATATGGCTTGGAGTCCGGGTCGTCTTGTCTTTGAACAATTACTTGAATATTTTCCATCGTATCTCTCCCCCTATTATTGGATACATATATCAACCTTAGCGGATAATTGAATCCTATTTGTCAGGAGTAATCAAAAATTCGAAACTACTTGCGTTTATGATTATTCTTTTCGAGGATGAAGAGTTGTTCTATTGCTATATGCATCTCAACATTCTTTTTGATAGTATGGAACAATCAAATCTGGAATATGCATTCATTTGTTATGTAAACTTGTCTATTTAGCTTTGAACTAAGAATTAATAAAAGCGCAGAGCGGTAGTGGCTTCAGAATCAACTGAGATAAAGGAATCACGGTGAGTAATATATCGATGGTTGACCTTCATCTCCGACTGCCGACTTTTCCTTCCGTGGGGTTTCTCAACAAAAAAACTGCCATGAATTAAATCATGACAGTTCATTCGAAAAAAATGTTGGATTAAATAAAAGTTCGTTCCATTTATCGCGGTACGAATCGATCGTAAAACCTTAGAGATCGTTATCTAGGCATCATATATGGTTGATTGCCTTGGCCAGGTCCAGGTTGGTTTCCTGGTGTATTCCATGGTCCTTGCATAGGTCCTGGTCCGCCGTATACATTGACTTGATCAACTGTGTTTTGATAAGAGGTTGTGTGTGGATAGTAATGCGTGTTTTTCACTAAATGATGATTAACACAAGTAGTATGGGACGGATGGATATGCTTTACTTCACTTTCACTACAAGTGTGCACTTCGTTAGTCTTAGTCGGATATACAACCGTCGGTGCTGGTGGCATTCCACATCCAAAAGGTCTTCGATGTCTCATTTCTAGTCACCTCACTATTTATTATTCTATACTAGCGTATGTCACGATTGGGAGGATTGTCTAAGACACCAACCTATACTATCGATCTTTTTTTAAAGATTATCCATATCGTTTTTTAATAAATCGAAAACATACATGACAGACTGATGTAATTCCATATATCTTTTTCTTTTTACATCTACATAATAACTGTGAAGTAACAATAATTTTATATTTTCCTCTGTCGACTCAATCTGTTGAGGATGGACATGAACATCCCTATCTTTCACAAAGTTTAAAGCTTCGCCGTACCATTGATCTATCGTTTCAAAAACTGGTTCTGTATTTTCCTTTACAAAAGCAAAAAAATCCGGATCCCTTTTATTTTCTGGGCGTTGATGAGTAAGGTAATATTCTTTTAACCTAACTAACTCTTTTTCTAAATCTTCGATATATGTTAACAGTAACAATCTATTGAACCGCCTTTCTGTACCTTTAATAGCCATCATTACTGTAACATGATTCGTAAAATAATTCTATTATGCCCCCTCTTTCTTGTAGATGTCATTAACTGGCCAATGCTGACTTTCTGTCTCCTTATTTGTTTTAAATTCCCATTGTTGCTCGATTTGTTCAACAAGTTCCATTAATTCAGTTAACTTCTTTTCGCACACTTCTTTTGAAAAAATAGTTTGATTACTAGACATACATATCCCTCCTCATTATATTATTAACTGTATTCGGTTAGAAGGTTTGAAATTCCTTGTTCTTGACAAAACTAGAAATAAGCTGACATTAACTTTCCAATATACGTATGATTTATA
Source organism: Gracilibacillus saliphilus (assembly GCF_010994085.1). Lineage (NCBI taxonomy): Bacteria > Bacillati > Bacillota > Bacilli > Caryophanales > Bacillaceae > Gracilibacillus > Gracilibacillus saliphilus. The sequence goes on from NZ_WJEB01000020.1 coordinate 90,338, forward strand.
CAAAAAGAGTCAAACTATAACCAAAGGAGGGATTGTGATGCGTGTGAACAAAAAACGAAAAATGAATAATGTGCGGGAAAAGCAGCAAAACAAAGATATACCGACGCAAAATGACAAAAAATTAAATGGGCCAAATCGTCCATCAACTTAGAACAAAAGTCGACATTGCTTCTCGTAATGTCGACTTTTTACGAGCTAATCATATAATTTATACATTTAGCCCCCATATAAATGTTACGATTTTCGAAAATTTAAGTTAGGGATTTACTGTTCCAGCAAGCTTTTCATGTACATTTTGATTGAAGATTTCAGTTGCTTAGCGTATGATGTATCTATCCATGATATGATGGATGTGTCTGGTGATATAGGAGGGAGTCTATGCAGTATCCAAATGGAAAAAAGTCATCAGCTTATACTAAACTTAAATCTAATCAAACTGTATACAGTAACCGTGGCATGTCATTGGAAGATGATATAAATGATACGAATCAATATTATTTAGCTCACAATATCGCAATTATTCATAAGAAACCAACACCGGTTCAAATTGTAAATGTGGATTATCCAAAGAGAAGTGCAGCGGTTATTAAAGAAGCTTACTTTAAACAGGCGTCGACAACGGATTATAATGGTATATATAAAGGAAAGCATATAGACTTTGAAGCAAAGGAAACAAAGAATAAACATTCCTTACCACTTCATAACATTCATCAGCATCAGATAGATCATATGAAACAAGTAGTGGATCATGGAGGAATCTGCTTTCTATTAATTCGTTTTAGTTTAAGTCAAGAAACATTCCTATTCCCTGCTGAGGAGTTATTTCCCTATTGGGATCAGCAGTTCAATGGTGGTAGGAAATCTATTCGTTATGAAACTGTGAAAAAGCTAGGTTATATAATACCAATTCGATTTCAAGCAAAAGTAGATTACTTGGCTGTAATTGACAAGTATTATATGGAGAACGGAGGAACTACAAATGGCAGATAAAAGTCAATCAAGAGTTGAAAGAAGAAAACAATTAAAACAAAAAAATACAAAGAGCAAACCAATGCGGAAAAAAATAATGAAATATGTACTAATCGCCGTTCTAGTTATCGGTTTAGGTATTGGCGCTTTATTTACGTATTATATTGCTACGGCGCCAGACTTAGACGCTGAGCTATTAGCGGATCCAGCATCTACTAACCTTTATGACATTAATGGTGAGGTGTTTGCAAAACTAGGAGCAGAGAAAAGAACAAAAATAGAATATGATGACATGCCTCCTGTACTATTGAACGCAATTTTAGCTACAGAAGATGTTCGGTTCCATGATCATATCGGGATTGACTTCAGGAGAATCGGTGGAGCTGTTATTGCGAACTTCCGAGAGGGATTTGGGGCTCAAGGTGCAAGTACCATTACCCAGCAGGTTGTGAAGGGCTCATTCCTGACAAATGATAAAAAATTAAAACGGAAAATACAAGAACAGTGGCTTGCATTACAATTAGATCGAGTGTATTCCAAAGAAGAGATTATGGAAATGTATGTGAACAAGATCTATTATGGTTCTGGTGCTTATGGTGTAGCTATGGCAGCAGAAATATACTTTGGTAAAACAGACCTTAATGATTTAACGCTGGCAGAAGCGGCAATCTTAGCTGGTTTACCACAACGACCATCAGCCTATGATCCATTTGTTAACCCTGATTTAACGAAAGAAAGAATGGACACGGTATTAAATTTAATGGTACAGCATAATAAGATTAGTGAAGAAGAAGCTGATGAGGCTAGAGAAGTCAATATTGAGGAATTGCTAACATCTAAGAAGCCTGATTTTGTCAAATATGAAGGATTTATTCAACAAGTGCGCAAAGAAGTCAACGAAAAGACTGGTGCGGATATTTATAAAGATAGTTTAGATGTCTACACCACACTAGACCCAGATGCACAAGAACATGTCGAATTTTTATTAAGTGATGCAGACGATAACCCGATAGACTATAGTGAAGATGAAGATATGCAAGTTGGTTTAACAGTGCTTGATACAAATACAGGTGCTATCAGAGCAATTGGCCCAGGTAGAAATCGTGAAAATGATGGTTGGAACTATGCTATAGATGGTGATGGACGACAAGGCGGATCTACCATGAAACCAATTGTTGCCTATGGCCCAGCTATCGAGGAATTAAAATGGTCTACTTATCACCAGATCAATGATGATGAGCCATATAAAATTGCAGGTACAGAAGATAGTTATGTTCGAAATTGGAATCGTAGTTATCAAGGGTGGATGTCGATACGATACGCTCTAGAACAATCCTTAAATGTTCCTGCAGTCAAAACGCTAGAAGAAGTCGGATATAACAATGCTCAGGAATTTGCAGAAGGAATTGGAATGGATTTTGAAAGTGATTTTACCCTTACAGATGCAATTGGTGGATCTGGTTCAAGTGTTACACCAATTGAAATGGCTGGTGCATATGCAGCATTCGGAAATGAAGGTGTGTATCATGAACCATTCTCCGTTATCAAAGTAGATTATTCAGACAGAAGATCAGATGAATTAGAATCCAAATCAACTGTTGCGATGTCTGATTATACTGCTTATATGATAACCGATATGTTAAAATCTGTTGTAAGAGAAGGTACTGGTACAAGAGCTAATGTTTCAGGCTTAGATATGGCTGGTAAAACTGGTACTACTAACCTAACTGATGAGGAAGGTGGCGGAAGCCCTGATTCTTGGTTTGCAGGATATACGACCAATTATACTGTTTCTGTTTGGACCGGTTATGATAAAGAACGTAAAGCTCTGAACAATACCAAGATAGCTCAGGATTTATTCAGGGAAACGATGAGTTTTATTTCTCAAGATGTGGAGACAGAAAACTTTGTGAAACCAGATTCTGTAGTGGAAGTACAAGTTGAAAAAGGATCAAACCCAGCCAAACGACCAAGTGAATATACACCAGATTCGCAAATTGTTACGGAGCTATTTGTAAAAGGAACAGAACCTGATGCCGTCTCTGAAAAATTTGATGAATTAGAACCAGTAGCTAATCTAAGTGCTTCCTATGATGAGGAAAGTGAAAGTATTACAGCTAAATGGGATCATGAAGAAGACGATGTAGAATTCAAGGTTTCAGCTGGAACAGATGGATCCTTAAATGATTTAACAACAACTGGAAATAAGGAAGTAGAAATTTCTAATGTGGATAAAGGAAAAACATACACAATTGAGGTTATTGCAGTAAATGATGATATGGAAAGTGATCCTAAAACAGTTACAGTTGATGTTCCTGAAGATGAAGCGGATGACCTTCCACAAGTCAGCCAGCTAAATCAAACCTTTGATCCAGCAAATCGATCAGCATTAATAAGTTGGGAATACGATCAGAATGGTCCTGTTGAATTTGAAATTGTCGTACAAGATGGTGGTCAGACGATTGATGAATTTAACACGAATAAAAAATCTGTGAATATAACTCAGCTTGAACCTAATAAGAACTACACCATTCATGTTACTCCATTCCTAAAGAATAACGGTGTACGAGGACCTTCTGCAAGTGTTCAAGTATCTACACAGGGAATGGACAATGAGGAAGAACCTGAGAATGGCCAAGAAAACGAAGAGCAAGAGGAGCAACCAGCTGAAGATGATGAACAATCTGATGATGATCAGCAGAATCAAGATGAGCCGCAGTCAGATCAAAATGAGCAACAACAAGATGAGTCAAACGAAGAAGATTAAAAAAAGCAGCAAGGTTCTTACACCTTGCTGCTTTTTCTCATTCTCTTTTGCCCTTCTCGACAAAGGTCAAGAAGCGGGCAAATTTCACACTGAGGACTTTTCGCCTTACAATGGTAACGCCCAAAGAAGATTAATCGGTGATGTGTGTTACTCCACTCTTCTTTAGGGATTTTCCTCATTAGTGTTTTCTCTACTTCTAATACACTATCTTTCCACCGACAAATACCCAATCGTTTTGCAACTCTTTCAACATGTGTGTCAACAGCAATCGCTGGCTCTCCAAATGCAACAGAAGCGACGACATTTGCCGTTTTACGACCGACACCGGCAAGATTTTCCAATTCTTGTTTTGTATTCGGAACTACTCCACCATATTCTTCGATTAAAGTTGTACACAGTTTTCGGATATTTTTTGACTTATTACGATATAACCCTATAGAGCGAATATCGTGCTGCAGCTCTTCTAAAGGAACATTTAAATAATCTTCAGGTGTCTTATATTTTTTGAAAAGTTCTTTTGTCACCTTATTAACTAAAGCGTCTGTACATTGTGCAGATAAAACAACAGCTATTAATAACTCAAAAGGATTATCATGAACTAATTCACATTCTGCATCTGGAAACATGTCCTCGATTTTTTCCAGAACGATATTTATTTCTTTTTTCGTTAACATTGCTCTCCCCTATTCTTCTAACCAATTGTAATATAAAGATTTATCATAAGGATGTTCTTTCTTGACGGAAGTATTTTGCTGATGACTGTGAAATGATTTACTTGACTGCTGCGCTTGTTGGGAAGATTTAATTCCTTTCTTTTGCCACTCTATTAAAATACGGTCAATATATTTAAAATTAATTTTTCCCATCAATACTGCTTCTCTTAATGCAGCGTATATAAGTGAAATATCATGGTTATCTTCATCTAACCAATTGTTGATCATTTCGATTTCAAAAGGTGATAATGGTCTGCCAAATTCACGCTCGAATTTTTGAAAAACTTCACCAACCTTATTATCTACTTTTTCTACTTTTTGATCAACCGTATATAGCTTTTGCCATAATGGGTCTAATGAGTAAGATTCTTTTATGATGTTGTAATCAGCTTGATCTTCTTCAATGGCCAATAAATCTTTTTGTATTAATTGTCGTAGTAAATTAGTGCAAACTTCATTTGAAATTGTTAGATGTTCGGCGATTTCTTCTGGAGTTGGAAAATTATTTCCTTTCCTTTGTGCTGTATAAATTTGCAAAATAATAGCTAATTGCGTCTCATTTAAACCCAAAGAAACGAACTTTTCAATTAATAAAGCCGGAAAATTAATTTGATCATGTAAAATGTATTGCATGTTTTGTTTCATCGTTTATAACCACCTTCAACCAATATGATAACACTATATTTAAAAAAATACCCGTTCCTGCATCGACCAATTATTTTATAGTAGATACAAACTACGAAGTAATGAAATTACTGCTTGTTCGAAACTAAATGCACAGTCACCTATGAATTATTTCTCACATATATGATCATAACCACCACTCCGGCTGCCCACTTCCCTTTCCATGGGGTTTGCCCTTCAGCTAACTTTTTCGAGCAAAAACCGCTCGAAAAAGTGGATCTTCAGGTCAAACAATTCCCATAGGAGTGAAAGTGGGCGGCCTTCGTTATGATATGCTCCACAGCACTAATCCGAAATCAACCAATCGATTTCTCCGTCATATGTAGCCTAGCGTGCTACTATGCTCAAGGGGGTTACAACTTGATTAACACTGTAGTAAAACAAAAAAGATTAGTTCAAGGAGTGTCACATTTTTCCTCTGCTTAGTATACTGTTCTGATCAAGAGACATGAAGTCCAAAGAGTTTAGTTCCATAAGTTCTTATCCTTTCTATAACCAGAGCACAACAATAGCGGAGGCAGAATACGGAGACTCCTGTGGGACAGCGAGAGCTGAAGATCCACTTTGCAAAGTGATTTTCTTTGCAAAGTTAGCTGAAGCCGAGCCACGGAAAGCGCAGTATTCTACCGGAGCGATTTGTCTGCACTCTAATGGAATAGAGCAAATCCATGTTCAGTTACTTCGTAGTTTATGGATTTTGCGTAGGTTTTCTAGTTTTTCTTTATAAAATAGATAATCCTTTGCACGTTTAGCAAAGGATTATCTATACTTATGGGTATAAACGGTTTAAAAGTCTTGGGAACGGTATTGTTTCTCTAACGTGCTCTACACCACTGATCCATGCAACAGTTCGTTCTAATCCCAATCCGAAGCCAGCATGTGGTACACTACCGTATTTGCGTAAATCTAGATACCATTGATAAGCATCTCCTGAAAGATTATGCTCTTCATAGCGTTGTTTCATTAACGACAGATCATCAATTCTCGCAGATCCACCAATGATTTCACCATAACCCTCAGGTGCAATTAAGTCAGCACATAACACAACATCTTCACGGTCAGGATCAGGTTTCATATAAAAAGCTTTAATATCTTTCGGATAGTGGGTAATAAACACTGGTTGATCAAAGCTTTCAGCAATAGCCGTTTCATGGGGAGCACCAAAGTCTTCTCCCCATTCGATATCAGTAAATCCTTTTTCCTTTAACATTTCGATTGCTTTATCATAGGTGATACGTGGAAATGGTGCTTTGACTTTTTCTAGAGCGTCCAGATTTCTCTCCAATGTTTTAAGCTCTAATGTACAATTTTTCAACACGGATTCAATAATAAAGTGTACATAATTTTCCTGTATTTCTAAGCTTTCTTCATGTGTTACAAAAGCCATTTCTGGTTCAATCATCCAAAATTCAATTAAGTGTCTTCTTGTTTTTGATTTCTCTGCTCTGAATGTTGGTCCAAATGAGAATACACGTCCCAGTGCCATAGCTGCCGCTTCCATATACAATTGACCACTTTGAGACAAATAAGCCTCTTCATCAAAATATTGAGTATGGAATAACTCAGTTGTTCCTTCAGCAGCTGAACCAGTTAAAATTGGCGGATCAACTTTAACAAATCCTTCTTTTTGGAAATATTGATAAGTTGCCTGGATAATTTGATCCCTAATTTTCATAATGGCATGCTGCTTTTTAGATCGCAACCATAAATGACGATGATCCATTAAGAATTCTGTACCGTGTTCTTTCGGCGTAATCGGATAATCTGTTGCTTCATGGATAACCTCTATTTTTTTCACTTGCATTTCATAACCAAATGGTGATCGGGTATCCTCTACAATCGTTCCCGTTACATACAACGATGATTCCTGTGTGATCGACTTTGCCAATTGAAATGTTTCATCTGATACTTCTGCTTTTACAACGACTCCTTGGATGAAGCCAGTGCCATCACGCAATTGTAGAAAGGCGATTTTACCACTGGAACGTTTATTGGCAAGCCAAACACCGATCGTCACCTCTTGATTAAGATAATTTGCTACCTGATTAATTGTTGTTTTCATAAGAATCCTCCACTATCGTTCGTACTTATTGGTGATTTTCAACAAATCGTTTAATCCGATTTGCTGCTTCTTCTAGTTGTTCTAATGAAATAGCATAGGAAAGACGAACATTGTTTGGTGCACCGAATCCTGAGCCTGGAACTAATGCTACTTTTTCTTCTTCTAATAAAGCTGTAACCCATTTGTCCACCGTATCGAAGCCGTTCATTTCCACTGCTTTCTTCACATTTGGGAACAGATAGAAAGCGCCTTTAGGTTTGACACATTCGATTCCTGGAATAGCCACTAACCATTCATATAATTTTTCTAGTCGTTCACTAAATGCTTCACGCATATCCGTTACCGGTGTTTGTGAACCACTGTAGGCTGCTTCTGCTGCTACTTGTGCAATCGACGTCGGATTTGATGTAGAATGTGATGCTAAATTGGACATTGCTTTAATAAGTTGTTTGTTTCCAACAGCATAACCAATTCTCCATCCTGTCATTGAATGTGACTTGGAAACACCGTTAATGATAACAGTCTGTTCTTTTAATTTTGGTGAAAGCTCTGCCACAGATACATGTTCTGTTACTGTATAAGTTAATTTTTCATAAATTTCATCTGAAACGATTAAAATATTATGCTTGAGGCATACTTCACCTAATGCATCTAATTCTTCTTTCTCATACATAACACCTGTTGGGTTACTAGGAGAATTGATAATAACAGCTTTTGTTTTTTCTGTTATAGCATTTTCTAATTGTTTCGGTGTTAATTTAAATTCATTTTCTTCTTGTGCATCCACAAATACCGGTTTACCTTCTGCTAATTTAATTTGTTCAGGATAACTTACCCAGTATGGTGCTGGAACAATCACTTCATCTTCTTTATTGAGCAACACTTGAAATAAAGTGTAAAGTGCATGTTTTGCACCAATTGTTACAATAATTTGGTCAAGATCGTAGTCTAAGCCTTGATCTTGCTGCATTTTTTTCTGAATAGCTTGCTTTAATTCAATCGTTCCTCCTGCTGGAGTATATTTAGTAAAACCTTCATACATGGCTTTAGATGCTGCCTCTAAAATATGTTCTGGTGTATTAAAATCGGGTTCCCCTGCACCTAAACCAATCACATCATGTCCTGCTTGTCTTAACTCTTTAGCTTTTGCTGTAATAGCAAGCGTTGATGATGGAGTTAATGTTTGTACTCTGTTTGCTAATTCCATACTCTTTAATCACCTTTCTATTATTCAAATGATGGCTTTAAAGTTAATCGATAGTGCGTTTTGTCCTCTAGTAATACATGTTCATACACCAGACTATCTGATGTATCCAGGTATTTAATTTCGAGAACGGGGTAGCCACTATCTAATCCAATTGTTGAACCTAACAACTCACAAGATGTACATCGCTCACGCCATTCGGATAAGAGAATATCTTCACCATAAAGGGATTCTTTATTATAAATATCATATTCCCATTCCTCTTCCGACTGATACATATATACTATCGAGGCTTGATTATCATTCGTTTCCCCATCTACCACATAGTATAATTGATCGCCATGAAATCGTTCAATGCTATGTATCACATCAAGTGAAGTATTATCCAATGCTAAATTTCTCACCTCGTCAAACTGTTCTGTTTTACTATTTATTACGTCTTGATAAAGCGAAATAAAATAGTACGAAGCGATTAATAAAAAAATAAAAATTAATGATACGATAATCCATAATTTATTGCGTTCGATAAATGGTAAAGATTGCTTTTTCATCATTATCCTCACTTAGTGTTAATCCAAACATAAGATTTTCTTCTTTCAACGTTCGATTTAAACTATCGACAATTTTATACAAATCGTCTGCATATGTCAGCTGAACAGTAGACAGTGTAGTAATTTTTGAATGGCTTATTTAAGACACCTCCAACAGATATAAGATAGGGAAAGCGATGATCTCTTTCCCTATTGTGAAAAAAGACATTCCTCTATTTATTTTGATAGACTTTGATCAATTTTTCAACTGAAAACATGGTAGATTTTAAAATATATATGGTTATTTAAGAAGGTAACAGGCTGACTGAACTATTTTCCGTAAGAATTTCGTAGTCATTCTTACTTAAACGAACAAATACGGTACCGGACTGTTTCAAAAAGTAAACATCAATCCAAGTTGCGTTTAACCGCTCAATTAGCGATTCATTAATCTTATGTGTTTGACTTGGAAAAATGATACTTATATATGGATCAATATGTTCGAGAAAATTTTGCGATGGTGAATGTCCACTACCAAAAGCAGCTACCTTTAATATATCTACATCAACAGTCTGCTCAATTAATTTTTGTTCAATGGTCGTTTCTTTGTCATTCAAAAACAAAATGGACTCTTTACCATATCGCATTAAAAAAGAAATATCTCCATCCTTGGTTTCATCCAACGGTCGAATATTTACATCTTCCCAGAGAGAAAACTCTTCATTTAGCTTCCAAGTTTCCACCTCGACAGCTTCTAAAAATTCTACATTCATGTTCGAAGGAATGATTAGTTTTTCGACTTGATAATGTTCCAGAAAATATAATAAGTTTCCTGTGTATTCTTCTGATTGGTTCGTTACAACAATCTTGTCAATTTTGTCGACATGTAGTTTACTTAATTGCTGATATAATGTTTTTTGACTCCGTTTTGAAGCTGTATTCACTAAAATGTGCTCACCCTTATGATTCGTTAATAAACTTGCTTCACCGTGTGGTACATTAAAAAATATAATGTCTAATTCATCGGCATTTAATTTTGGTATATCAGGTATCGCTAGCAACGGCGGACTAATCAGCAACGATAATAATAGACAGCAGAACAAACGTTTTATCATAAGGAAACCTACCTCTTTGATTTTTGATTATATATGTAGGTTTTCACAAATACGAAAGTTTATCATAGCCATTTTTTACTTACACGATTTAGTAAGTCTTGCATGGTTTCATAATGAATAGGAATTTCAGGTATAGATTGAATAAATGTCTTACCATAACGTTTTGTCATGATTCTTTCATCAAAAACAAAAATCATACCATGATCTGTATCTTTCCGTATTAATCTGCCAAATCCTTGTTTGAATTGCAATACCGCTTGTGGTAATGCTAATTCCATAAACGGATTCATTCCTTTTGATTTAACATAATCTGCTTTTTTTATATATACAGGATCTTGTGGTGACTGAAAAGGTAGCTTCACAATGATTAAGCACGACAAATCATTACCTGGAATGTCAATGCCCTGCCAATAAGCATTTGTACCTAAAAGGATCGATTTGTCAAATGCTTGAAATTGCTTAATTAATCGATTCCTACTGCCTGTCGAAACACCTTGCCCAATAATCATATAGTCCATTAACAGATCTGTTTCTTTTAAAATAAAGTAGCTTTTCCGCAACATGTCATACGAAGTAAACAGTACTAACATTCTCCCCTTCGTCTTCTCGGCAATCGAAATAATCGCTTCATTTATCGCAAAGATAAAATCATCATTATTAGGATATTGTATAGCCGGAAGATCGTTAGGTATTATAAGCTCTACATGGTTCTGATAGTCAAAATGATGTTCAACAATATACTCTTTCGTATGCTCCGTATCAAGCCCTAGTCTTTCTTTTATATATCGGAATGATTGGTTCATGGTTAGAGTAGCACTAATTAATATAATCGATTGCTTTTCCCGAAATAAATAAGACTGCAATGTATTCTTAACTGAAAATGGTTCGTGCTGAATAAATACAGCATTCTCTGCACCTTGTTGATCAATCTCCAGCCATGTAACAGCTGCCTGTTTTTCTTCAATCAATAGCTGACGAAGCAGCTCTTCTACACGTAAGATTTGTTTCTTCTCATCCGTTATATCTTCCGGGAACAATTGTGCTAAATCTTTTATAACCATGATTGTTCGATAAACGCTGTCGATAAGTTCTATTGGTTTATCATGGTTCCAAACAGTTTTCAAACGCCCTACATCTGTAACATTTTTCTGTTTTTTATTCTGTTCTTTGACATATTGATATAACTGCCGGAATAATATATCTGTTTCATATTTAACCGTATCTATAGATTGTTGAAGCCTTATACTTATGGCATCACTTTTTTCCAACTGTTGATAGAAGTGCGTTAATTCAAAATAGCTTAAAGAATCTCCAAGATAATTGGTTGCCATTTGTTCCAGTTGATGTGCTTCATCAATAATTAATTTCTGATACGCAGGCAGAATAGGCTTCTCTGCTAACATGTCAATAGCTAACAGAGAATGGTTGGTGACAATGATCGAAGCTTCCGTTGCAGTTTTTATCATTCTTTGATAGAAACAATAATCCTTCCACATCTCATTCGCTTTTTCGTTATTGACAACAATTTGATAAAAAACAGGGTGTTTTTCAACCGGAAATTGTATTTCATCTAAATCACCTGTCGTTGTTTCCGTTAGCCAGACGATAATCATCGCTTTTAGCAATATATCCTGATAAGATCGATAATTGGAATCATGAAAGAATTGCTCGAAATTTTGTAAGCTTAAATAATGACTTTTCCCTTTCATAATAGCTGTTCGAACGGGTAAATCTAGCTTTGCTAAATCTTGATCGATTAATTGGGACTGTAAGTTTGTATTAGTTGTACTAATCACTACTTTATTATGGTGATTTAGTGCTTCATAAACAGCCGGAATTAAATATCCAATGGTTTTCCCAACACCTGTTTCCGCTTCGATAAGTGCATGCTCATTCATCCGAAAATGATCATAAATCTTCTCACTAATGAAGACTTGTGCGTTTCGTTTCTCATATCGGGCATAGACTTGTGCAAGTTTTCCATGATCACCATATATTTCATCTAAATATGTAGAAAAGTCTTGCGAAATATAAGCTTCATTTTCCTTTATTTCTTCTTGTTTCTTTAAAGAAAAACCTCTAATTTCTTCGATATCTGTGCGAATCGCTTGTTGATCTAATGATTCACACAATTTAGCAAAATCTGTACGCAATGGATGAGATATTGATAACATTTGCTGGATGACATTCTCCGGTAAGCTTTGCAATTTGTTTATTAGCATAATTAGCAAATCAGCTGTTACCAATGCATCTGATATCGCCCTATGTGGATTAGCATGACTGATCATTAAATATTCAGCTAATTCATTTAATTTATAGCTAGGTGCTTTTGGTAATAAAATTCTTGCTAATTCGACCGTATCGACAACATAAGGGTGAATTTTGGATTCCCCTACTCGTTCAAGCTCTTCATTTAAAAAAGTTAAGTCAAATGGTACATTGTGCGCCACTAAAATAGCATTATCCAGTAAACCTTTAAACTCGGGAACAATTTCAGCGAATACAGGTTGTGTATCCACATCTTCATCCGTTATAGAAGTTAATTGTGAAATAAAGGTTGGAATAGGTTGTTCTGGATTTACTAGTTGATTATACTGTTGTGTAATTTGGTTGTTTTCGATTACTACTAAAGCTATTTCAATTATTCGGTCACCTTTTGATGCGGATTGTCCAGTAGTTTCGACATCTATTACAACAAATTTTTGCAAAGGATCATCCCCGATACTTGATATTACATTTCCATTTATTATTAGCAACTTCTGACAAATAAATATATAAACATTCGCTTGACCATAGTTCACACTAGATAAAAACTGCGAAGTAATGAACATTTGTGGAGTGTGGTCATCTTCCATTCTGATTGATGATGAGTGCTAACATACGCTCCGGCAGAATACTGCGCTTTCCGTGGGCTCGGCTTCAGCTAACTTGGTGAAGAAAGGCACTTCACCAAGTGGATCTTCAGCTCTCGCTGTCCCACAGGAGTCTCCGTATTCTGCCTACGCTGTGTGAATAATTCTACCTTATATAAGAGGAAATACTCGGGAACCAGTACCCGTGTGTTACTTCTTTCAATAATCAGAACATTACGCAAAGCGGAGGCAAGATACGTAGACTCCTCACGACGCAGCGCGAGCCGAAGACCCCGTGATGCACCTGCGTCTTCTAGTAACGCTTCGAAGTGGCTTCCTCGGTGCAAGGGAGCAAAGAAGATAATTCCAAGTAGTTCCCTGGCTAAGGCCGTGCCCGTGGAAAGCGAAGTATCTTGCCGGAGCGCATGTAAGAACTCATCAAAATGCAGTACAGGAAGAGAGCAAATTCTTGTCATGTTATTTTGCAGTTTATGGATACTGTGCATCGTTAGTTGCTATTTTCAAAAAACAAACTCTTATCTTGGTGGATAAGAGTTTGTTGTCATAAAAGGCTTGATAATGGTGGTTCTTGCTCTAAGACTTCTTTTATATTGTTATGCTCATCCATTACAGCCACTTTTGGTTTGAATTCTTTTAGCTCTTCTTCTGATATGATGCCGTATGAAACGACTATGATAATATCGTCAGGCTGAACAAGACGAGCAGCTGCACCATTTAAACAAAAAACCTTACTGCCTCTTTCTCCAGCAATCACATATGTCTCCAAGCGTGCTCCATTATTGTTGTTTACAATTTGCACTTTTTCATGCGGTAAAATACCTACTTTATCTAAAATTTCTTCATCAATCGTAATACTACCTACATAATTTAAGTTTGCCTCTGTTACACGTGCGCGATGAATTTTCGATTTCATCATAGTACGTAACATAATAGTTCCCCCTAAACAATTGCTTTAGGTACAGTTCCATTCTCACTTATGATAAGATTATCAATTAACCGTGCTTTCGTAAATTGAACAGCTACAGCAATGATGACTTGTTGATCAATACTACCTATTTGCTTTAAGGATGGAAATGTTAACAAATCTACATAATCAATTTTACCGTTTGTTTCTCTATCTAAATATTTTTTTACTTCCTCTATAATCATAACAGGATTTTTTTCACCGTCAATAATTAATTGCTGTCCTGTACGTAATGCTTTATGTAAGTGAGCGGCTTCTTCCCTTTCCTCTTCAGACAGATAAACATTCCGACTGCTCTTTGCTAAACCATCTGACTCTCTTACTGTTGGTACTGCAATTAGTTTGGTAGGGAAATTAAAATCATCTATAAGTCCTTTTACAACAGCAACTTGCTGAGCATCTTTGAGGCCAAAAAAAGCAAAATCTGCTTTTGTTAAATGAAAAAGCTTAGTCAATACGGTGGCAACACCATCGAAATGTCCTGGTCGACTTTTACCACATAAAACATCTGTACGTCTCTTCACATGAAGTTTTATCGTTGCCTCCTGAGGATACATTTCGTCCACCGTAGGCAAAAATAAAATATCGACGCTATGTTGTTCAGCAATCTCTTGATCCCGTTCTTCATCTCTTGGATAGCGTTCAAAATCTTCACCTGGTCCGAACTGTAATGGGTTTACAAAAATACTTGCAATTAACACATCTGCATACTTTTTGCTCTCATCCATCAATGTAGTATGTCCTTCATGTAAATAGCCCATAGTAGGGACAAAACCGATCGTTTTATTGTCCTGTTTCAATCTGTCTGAAATGGCTATCAGTTCGTTTACAGTACGTACAATTTTCACTTCTATTCCTCCAAATTCAGATCATTAGCTAGCTGCTCATCCATAACAAACGTATGTTCTTCATCTGGGAATTCACCGGATTTCACTTGCTTATGATACTCTTGAATCGCTGATTTTATATCTGAACTAACTTCATGATATACTTTTACAAATGAAGGCTGAAAATCTACTCCGTAATGTAAAATATCATGATAAACAAGTACTTGACCATCACAATCCTTGCCTGCTCCTATACCGATAGTTGGAATCGATAATTGTTGACTTATATGTTTGGCTAATCGATCTGGTACACATTCTAATACCACACTGAATGCTCCACTATTTTCTAACTTCTTCGCATCTGCTATTAACTGTTTAGCTGTTTCCTTATCTTTTCCTTGGATTCGATAACCACCTAACACATGTACTGATTGTGGCGTTAAACCTAAATGGCCAACTACTGGTACACCTGCTTCTGTTAGTTTCTCGATCAGCTTTATAGTATCTGTAGAGGCTCCTTCGACTTTTAGCGCATGTGCATTTGTCTGCTGCATCATTTGCTGTGCATTCTCCATTGCTTTTTCTATTGATAAGTGATAAGACATAAAAGGCATATCAATAACAGTAAATGTATTCGGGGCACCTCGTGTAACAGCTTTTCCATGATGGATCATATCTTCTACCGTAACCTCGATGGTTGATTGATAGCCTAATACGACCATCCCGAGAGAATCACCAACTAATAGCATATCAACTTCCGCTTCTTCTGCTAATTTTGCAGCTGGATAGTCATATGCTGTGATCATAGTGATTTTTTCACTGTTCTTTTTCAGCTTTTGAAATTGGATTGTATTTTTCACTTTCATCACCCCTTACCATGTAATTTCTGCACTATAAATAACCTTTTCATCCTGATTGTCCTTTAATACAACTAATGCCCCATCATTCGTTATTCCATTGACAGTAGCATCATACTCTTCTTGGTTTGTTTTTACATGGATTTTTTCCTTTAATTTATAAGCGTGCTCTAACCATTTTGCTTTGATTGGTTCAAAACCGGTTTGCAAATAGGTCTGATAGGCTATTTCGAAATCCTGTAAAATATGCTGAATAATTTCTCGCCGATTCCATTCCTGTCCAGAAGCAATCCGGAGAGAAGTAGATTTTCCTTTTAGTTCTTCGGGAAAATCTGCAGACAACTGATTGACATTAATTCCGAAACCGATGATTAAATACTGAATGGCTTCCAATTCTGCCTGCATTTCGGTTAAGATGCCAGAGATCTTTCTTCCATCGATAAAAAGGTCATTCGGCCATTTAATTTGGATCTTTTGTCCTGTGACTCGCTCAAGTGTGTCTACTAGGGTAACAGCTACAAATAATGTCATTTGGGATGCCTGATGTGGAGGAATGCTAGGTCTTAGGATGATACTCATCCATATTCCGCCATCATGATCAGAAACCCAGCGCCGATCCATTCGTCCACGACCAGATAATTGTTTGCTAGTCGTAACAACCGTACCATGTTCTGCACCTTTTCTTGCTAAAGCATGTGCTAAATCCTGCGTAGACGCTAATTCTTGTCTGAATTCAATACGTTTACCCAACCAATCTGTTTCTAAACCCCATTTAATCGTACTTTCATTGAGTTGTTCTGGCTTAGTTATAAGACGATAGCCTTTTTTAGGCACTGAATCAAATTGATAGCCATCTTTTTTTAATTCATTTATATGTTTCCAAATAGCAGTACGGGATACGTCTAATTTCTCAGACAATGCCTGTCCAGAAATATATCGATCTTCTTGTTCCGCCAATATGGAAATTAATTCGTGGCGTTTATTGTTTGTCATATTGTAACCACTCTCTTATATCTTTTTTATCATTTTGTATTAATTCCGAAACAACTGCCTTCTCCGTTTCAAGTAGCATGTTCTGAATCCAAGAGCCTTTATCACGGTTAGGAAAAAAGGAAATAATGTCTTGTCCATTAATCGCTAACTCACTTCTATCTTTGATTACTAAGTTCTTTTGTAACTTTTTAATGTCTTCTTGGGTAAACGGATTCCTAAGAAATGTCGTACACAATATCGTGAAATCTTCAATTAAATCTTCAGGTAATCGATACAGCACCCAATTGAATGGCTCTTTGGGGTAATCTTGAACAAGTTGAACTAATAAACGACTAGATTTTTTGATTTGATTGGAAAGTTTCCACTTTTTTGTCCAATCAGAAATAGCTATGTCTGATACGTTTAAATTCATATAAGCGATAAATGACGCAAAGCTTGGCAGTGGACCATTCAACGTTTGAAATGACTCTTGTATGTTACTATTTTCAGATAGGATGGGAATGTGGTTGACTAAACCTGTCCGAAATAGTGATTGTTTTGCATCTGTGAAATAGGTGCCTTTTAACGTTTTTTCCCATTCTACTGCAATTCTTTCCACCGCAATTTTGTCTAGCCATTTTCTATTATCATCAATAGCTTGTAAAACTTCAGCGGTCAATTCAAACCCTAATTGACTCTGAAAACGGATTGCTCGCATCATTCTTAAAGGATCTTCTAAAAAACGCTCCTGCGCTCTTCCGACAGTACGAATCAATTTATTATTGATGTCGACTTGACCATGATATGGATCAATCAGCTGTAATGATTGATCCATCGCTATAGCGTTCATAGTAAAATCTCTTCTTGCAAGGTCTTCCTTTAGATCCGTAACAAAGCTTACTGTATCTGGTCTTCTAAAGTCACTATAACTTGATTCGGTTCGAAATGTCGTCACTTCAAAGGATGTGCTTTGATAACGTACTAGAACAGTGCCGTGCTCAATCCCAGTAGGTATCACCTTTGGGAATATTTTCTGTATTTGATCGGGATAAGCTGATGTTGCGATATCAATATCATCAACAGTTCTACCAAGTAGCAAATCCCTAACAGCACCACCAACAATATAAGCTTGAAATCCGCAGCTTCGAATTTCTTGTACTACTTGTTGGGCTAATTTCAATAGTTCAGCTTTCATTATTTTCACCTAACACCTCAGCATACAACGCTTCATATTGCTGTTTAATCTTATCCGATGAAAAATGTTGTACGACTCTTTCTTTTGCCTTGGCTGAAAATGAATGCCATTTATCCATATCACTTACTAACTCTAGCGTTCTTGCAGCAAAAGCATCTATATCTCCTAGTTCTTCAATATAACCTGTTACCCCGTCTTTAATAACTTCAGGAATTCCTCCAACATTGGAACCAATACAGGGAACACCGCAAGCCATTGCTTCTAATAAGACAAGTCCAAAGCTCTCCTTCTCAGATAATAGTAATTTAATATCTGCAATGGAAAGCAAACAAGGAATATTTTTCTGTTTACCAAGGAAATGAACTACATGATCCAATTGTAATTCTCGAACTAGATCATATATTCTACCGTATTCAGGACCATCACCAATTAACAGAAGTCGAGAAGGTGTCTCTTTATACACGGTAGCAAAGGTGTAAATAACATCTTCTAACCGTTTTACTTTTCGAAAATTAGAAATATGAATCAATACTTTTTCATTTTTTTGAATTCCAAATTCTTGTTTCAATTCTTCCTTGCTTTGTGTATGATATTCCAGTTCATTCACAAAATTGTAGATGACATGAATGGGGCGCTCAATCCCTAACATCTCTTTCGTTTGGTTCACCAGGCTATGAGATACAGCGGTAACCGCATCTGATTGTTCGATGCCAAATTGAATCATTTTTTTCAAGCTTAAATCAATTCCCAGTACGGTAATATCTGTACCGTGCAATGTCGTAACAATTTTTACTGGGTGCTTTGCCATTTGCTTTGCCAAAATAGCACAAATTGCATGTGGCACTGCATAGTGAGCATGAATAATATCTAATTTCTCCGTATCTATGACTTCTGCTACTTTCGTTGCCAAAGCTAAATCGTAAGGTGGATATTGAAAAACAGGATAATGATTTAACTCTACTTCGTGAAAATATATATTAGGATTAAATGAATTCAAACGAAATGGAACACTAGATGTAATAAAATGAATTTCATGACC
Source organism: Gracilibacillus saliphilus (assembly GCF_010994085.1). NCBI lineage: Bacteria > Bacillati > Bacillota > Bacilli > Caryophanales > Bacillaceae > Gracilibacillus > Gracilibacillus saliphilus. The sequence continues at coordinate 109,109 of NZ_WJEB01000020.1, forward strand.
TTGTTTTGCTAGCATCTTACCTAACTCGGTCGCAATAATTCCAGATCCACCTACAGATGGATAACAGATAATTCCTATTTTTAGCATGTGGCAACCCACCTATTATTTTGTATTTAGGACTTTATATTACGCCATTCAAAAAAGCCTGCATCAAGCGCTCTTATCATGACTTCTGCTCCTCCTAAATTAGTAACAAGAGGAATTTGATAAACATCACATAAACGCATCAATGCACTTATATCTGGCTCATGCGGTTGAGCTGTTAATGGATCACGGAAAAATATAACAAGATCCATTTCGTTAGTGGCAATTTTTGCTCCAATTTGCTGATCGCCACCTAATGGTCCAGACTCAAAGCGTTGAATTGCTAGACCTGTTGCTTCGTTAATTCTTTTGCCAGTTGTACCTGTTGCATATAATGTATGATTTTTCAATATTGCTGAATAAGCTACCGTAAAATTAACCATATCCGTTTTCTTTTTATCATGTGCAATTAAAGCTATATTCATTTGGCTCTCTCCCTACTCAAGTATATTCTCTAAACCATAAACTAAAATATCGAGTTTCATGACATTATCAATCGCCAGCTTGACTCCTGTCATAAAGGAACTGCGGTGAAACGAATCATGTTTGATGGTGAGATTCTCTCCTGTAGAACCGAATACCACTTCTTGATGTGCAACTAAACCTGGTAAACGCATACTATGAATCCTCATACCATCGACATCAGCACCTCTTGCACCAACAATCGTTTCTTTTTCATCAGGATGACCTTGATTTTTCGTCTCTCGTACTTCTTTAATCAATGATGCTGTTTTAACCGCAGTTCCGGATGGGGCATCCAGTTTATTATCATGATGTTTTTCAATGATTTCAACATCTGGAAAATATTTAGCTGCCCATTTCGCAAATTGCATCATCAGTACCGCACCTAAAGCAAAGTTCGGTGCAATGATAACCCCAACTTCTCTTTCTTCTGCCAAATCAGTCAGCTCTTGTAATTGATCATCTGTAAAGCCAGTAGTACCGACTACTGGTCTAATGCCATAATTAATGGCGGTCTTGGTATGTACATATCCAAATTCTGGTGTAGTTAGATCGACTAATACATCTGCCTCCACGGATTGAAAGCATGTTTCAATATCGGTATAGATTGCAGCATCTAAATTTGGTAACTCTTCAAACTCTTTTATTTGTTTACCTTCAAATTTATGATCTAAACAAGCGACTAATTCCAAGTCTTCTTGTTTTTCAATCATTCTTAAAGCTTCGCTCCCCATCTTTCCTCTAGGTCCTGCAACAATTACTTTTACTTTATTCATTGTTATCCTCCTGATTCGCTATTCTTGTCCAACGATCTTTGTCTCTTGTTTCGATTTTATTCATTGTTTCTGCAAATGCGTCACTTAAGCTAATATTTTGCGAATTAGCAAAACAAATCATCACAAAGAGAAGATCTCCCAATTCTGCTTCGATCGTATTATCGTCTTCAGAATTTTTCTTTGGCTTTTCACCATAATGATGGTTTACTTCTCGTGCTAGCTCACCAATTTCCTCTGTGAAACGTGCAAGCATACTTAATGGCGAAAAATAACCTTCTTCAAATTGCGAAATATACTGATCTACTCTCTTTTGCATATCTTGCATACTTTCTTTATTATACATTTAACACCCTCCAGAGATAAAGTAAAAAGACAGATGTATACACATCTGTCTTTCATCATATTTAATATTAATCTTCATTTGCAAGTAAAAACATCGAAGCAAAACGGATTAACTCTGCTACTGCAACGAGAGCTGCTGCAACATAGGTTAATGCTGCTGCATTCAATACTTTTTTCGTTTGTCGTTCTTCGTTATTACGGATGATCCCGGAAGAAACGAGTTGCCCCATCGCACGGTTAGAGGCATCAAATTCTACAGGTAATGTCACCAGTTGGAAAAGAACCGCAAACGACATAAAGATTACCCCAACTAGCACTAAGTTCATCATTCCTAAGAATATTCCAGCTAAGATAAAGATAAATGACATTTTATCTCCTAGACCAGCTATGGGTACTAATGCATGGCGAAAGCGTAAAAATGCATATGATTCAGCATCTTGTATTGCATGCCCTACTTCGTGAGCGGCAATGGCTGCTGCTGCTGCAGAATAACCATGATAGTTACCACTAGATAAACGAACTACCTTTTTCCGAGGATCATAATGATCAGACAGCATACCTTTTGTTTCTTCTATACTTACATCGTATAAACCATTATCATCTAAGATCTTTCTAGCGACTTGTGCACCTGTTACCATGTTAGAATTCATGACTTGTGAATACTTCTTATAGGTGTTTTTCACTTTCGATTGTGCCCACAGTGGCACAAGAATTAAGATAGCAAGATAGACAAAATATCCTAGCATTTTCATTCCTCCATCAAAAAAACATCTTTCTAAGGTCAATTTTAGTCAAACAGTGACATTATGTCAATTAAAATGTTTATACTGAGTCTCCCCTGTATTTTGCCCAGGCAACATAAGATAAACTCAGGAAAATAAAACCGAATACGATAAATATTAGCCACTTTGTATAATGAGCATTTGCATTATTAAGCGTGTCAATATTAAGCTTAGAGATTTGTGAAAATGATTCTTCTAATTCGATTTCGTCATATGATTGATGACTATTCGTTATGACACTTAATGACTGTTGATAATCTTGATATTGTTGATCATTTAAATGCAATTCCACAACTGGGGATATTGCCTCCACATAATAGACAATCTCCTCCATTTCAGCTTGACTTACTTGCTCCTGATCTAATAGTTTATTCATTTTGTCATCTAATTCATACTTCCAAGATGTCCATAATGGAGCACTATCAGAAATCATAGCATCCCATAAAATAATGGTTTGTTGCGCTACTAACGATTTCTCTGACTCCGTTGTTTGCTCATCTTGAAGTACATGGAGACATTTATCAAGATATTCTTTCATTACTGGTTCATATGTTCTCTTTTCTTCTGCAACTCTTTGTAAAATGGTCGTTTGATTATTTTCGATAATTTGTACCGCAACATCATAACGTTGCTCTTGTACAAGCCGTTCAAAGGTGTACATATAATGATCGTGATCTTGAGCAGAAAGATCGAATGGATGAAAAGCTTGTATTACTAGTGAGATGAAAAAAAATGAAAACACATAAATAATTCGCACAACTACCCCTTCTTCCATCTTTCTTTTTAAAAATGTATGAAAGATCTGTAGTAGTTATGCATTCGAATCAGAACGAATCAAAAGCACGCACAAAACCGCTTTTATAATTTGTGAACTTTTAGAAAATCTTATTAATATGACACAATCCATAAACTACGAAGTAACTTAGACATGGATTTGCTCTCCTCCATTCTGATTCTAGTTGAGTGCTAAGCACCGCTGTGGAAAAAGTACTCGCTTTCCGTGGGGAACACTTCAGCCAGGGAACTTCTTGATTAAACATCTTTGCTCCCTTGCTCCGAGGAAGCCTACTTCGAAGCTTTACTAGGAGAAACAAGTGCATCAAAAAGGGTTTTCAGACTGTTCCTTTCCCACAGGAGTCTCGCATTTTTCCCGCAGCTTAGAATAGTGTTCTGATAAAAAGACAGAAGATCCATAGATTTTCATTCCTGATGTTCCATTCTTTCGATAATCAAGACACTAAACATAGCGGATGCAGAATACGGAGACACCTTTGGGACGCACGAGAGCTGAAGATCCACTTGGTGAAGTGCCTTTTTTCACCAAGTTAGCTGAAGCCGAGCCCACGGAAAGCGCAGTATTCTGCCGGAGCGCATGTGAGCACTTATCATTAATCAGAATGGGAGAAAACCTCACTTTTTTTACTTCGCATTTATGTATTTACTGATCAATCAAACGGACTATGACAGTTGGTTTTTAGCGTTTATAATTGTCTAATATTTTTCTTTACCGATATCTGATAAACGGTGAATATAGTGATAATCGATAACCAAAAAGTAAAGTAGCCAATATGTTGTTGGTAATCAGTTAAGCTACCGTAAACAGGCATCATACCATATACGTAATCAATTAACTCATTATGTAATAACCAGATGGCAGCAATCGCTAAATGACCTAATTTAATCTTATAAAGTGGTGCGTACAAAAATGCTTGAATGGCCATCGCTCCATGAGAAGCGATTAACATATATCCTTGCCAACTTAAATCTCCACTAATATAAAGTGTTAATAGGTTCATAACAACAGCCCAGGTCCCGTATTTCACAAGTGAAGTAAATGCAAGTGCTTCAATAATTGGTACATGCTTCCCTATTAACAGAAAAAGTAGAAACAATGTGAAAAATAGACTTGCTGTTGGACTGTCAGGAACAAATGCAAGAAATTGAACAGGTGTATCACTTAGTTGGTTCCCGTACCAAAAATATCCATAAATAGTACCTAGTAGATTCACAATAAATAAAAGAGCAATAAAATATGGGTGGAACAATATTTTTTGCAGTATCATATATTTCTCCTCTTTTTTTTTGAATAAATATCAAGCATGATCAAAGATGGACTTATCAACTTAACAGATATAATTGAATCCTATTAAAAACCCTCGCTCATGCATATTACGAGCGAGGGTTTTGATTTATTCTTCTTCTGAAGCTTCTTCGTTCACAGATACGATAAACTCTGCCAACTCTTGTAATTCTTCGTCTGTTCCTTGAAATTGATCAGCAGGCATTGTACCAACACCATTAACAGCAATATCTTTAATTTCTTCAACATCTAAGTCAATACCAATCAATCCTGGTGCTGCTCCCCCACCGGTAAGATCTCCACCATGGCAATTAATACAGCTGTTCTCTTCATACAGTGCATAACCTGGATCAGACTCATCTATTTCGACCGATGGTTGATCATCCGGCCACTCTGGTTTGTTGTTTTCAGCTTTTTCTTCCCAGTCAACGTGTGCAGCTGCTTCATAAGTTAACCAGAAGACTGCAGCAAAACTAAGAAGCATTAACCCTGTGGCAATTGGTCGTTTATGTGGACGACGCTCTTTTCCTTTGTCTAGGAATGGTGCTAAGAAAAGCGCACCAAATGCTAGTCCAGGAATAACTATTGCACCCAATACAAAGAATTGAGCACTTGCAAATTTATATTTCAATAATTGATATAAAAATAAGAAATACCAGTCTGGTAATGGTAAATAACTAGTATCAGTAGGATCAGCCATTTTCTCTAATGGTGCAGGGTGTGCAATGGTTAAACATAAGAAACCTACTAAAAATACCGCTCCTACTAACCACTCTTTTAATAAGTAATTTGGCCAAAACGCTTCTGTTCTACCAGGATATTCCGAATAATCTTTCGGAATAAACTTTTGTTTGTCAGCTGTAACACGTGAATCGCCAACAAACTTCATCCCTTTTCCTCGTTTCACTGCTATCCCTCCTTCTTTAGCTCTAGTTTATAGCGGACCAGAAATCCCTTGTTTACGGATCATGATAAAGTGAATAGCCATCAACACGAATAGTGCTGCTGGTAAGAAGAACACGTGAATCGCAAAGAATCTAGCTAATGTTTGGGCCCCGACAATAGATGGATCTCCATTAAGTAATGTTTTAGCCATCTCTCCTATGAACGGAACACCTTCCGCGATTTCAAGTGTTACTACCGTTGCAAAATATGCTTTATTGTCCCATGGTAATAGGTAACCTGTTAATCCTAGTGCAAGCATAACAAAGAAAAGAAGGACACCTACCATCCAGTTAAGCTCACGTGGTTTCTTATAAGCACCTTGAAAGAAAACACGCAACGTATGTAAAAATAACATTACAATAACTACACTCGCACCCCAGTGGTGCATACCTCTTACGATTTGTCCATGTGCTACTTCTGTTTGTAGATAATAAACAGAACGCCATGCATTTTCAATATCCGGTACGTAATACATCGTTAAAAACATACCTGATAAAATTTGGATGACTGTTACAAAGAAAGTTAAGCCTCCAAAACAATATACAAACGCTGAAAAATGATGTGCAGGGTTAACATGCTCTGGTACTTCGTGATCTGCAATATCTCGCCACAGCGGCGTTATGTCCACACGATCATCAATCCAGTCATAAATCTTCTGTAGCATTTATTAAGCCCCTCCTTCCTGAACCGGATTCTCTTTAACATTTCCTAGATATAACGTTCCGTCTTTTACTTCGTATTCAAATAAATCTAATGCCGCATTTGGCGGTGTATCCGGGACATTCAAACCATTTTTGTAATAACGACCATCATGACATGGGCAGAAGAATTGATCAGGATAATCTGGATTACCAGCCCAATTCACTGCACAACCTAGGTGTTTACATGTTGGTGATAGCGCTACGATTTCATCATTTTCATCTTTGTAAACCCACGCACTGTGAGTTACGTCTGATGTATACCAAGCATCGACTTGCTCAACGGTCCAATCAAAACGTTGAGGCTCTTCCGTAATTTCTGATACATCAACTACAGCATGCATATCTTCTCCGCCAGTAGCTTGTAAAACTGGATCAATAGCAAAGCGAACCATTGGCGCTAACATACTAGCAGCCATAAAACCGCCGACGCCTGTTAATGAATAATTTAGAAATTGACGACGGGACACTTGTTGTTTTTTCTCTGACATCATTTACCCCCCTCTACACATATTCCGACTTCATGGATTATAAACTCTTATATATTACTAGGACATTACTATGATAGCGTAAACTTTTGAACTGGTCAATAAAATCTAATTTATATTATCTAATTTCTATTAAGAAACAACTGTTACCAATAGCTTCTGATCAACTCACTGATCTGAATTACTTGTTCGTTTATCCATTTTTTCGTCTGGTCCGATTGGTAATCATCAATAGTGCTAGCTGTTAGCCATATCAAATTACTATTAAGCATACGTTCATGTTTTTTCCAGTTCACATCATATGTAAGGAGAAATATATGGTTAAAATGATCATTGGAAAGCATGCTTGTCCACTGATTAAGAATAGCACTCTCGTTCTCATAGTTTGTGCTTCGTATATATGTATAAGTTGGACTTAGCATTATTCTACCCGTATAATTTCTTTCTAATTCATCTGATATAATCTGTAATGACGTATATTGATCAGCTAATTTGGTTGCCTCCGACTCTGTTTGTAAATCCAGAGGTATTAATGGTACACAGAGCGTATCAATATATTCTTTTGATTGAAAAAACATGTTCAGATCTTTTTTTTTCCACCGCATCTATTATCCTCCTCCTTATCGTTATTAGAACATGTAAAACTTGGCGTGATGCCAAGTTGACAAAAATTCACAAAAAGAAACGGAATATCCCTTTCGGAATGGGGCTCCCGTTCAAACAATCTGTTCACTTCTTAATAATATAAGATGCTTCCAGTTTCTTCAATTGATCAGAGTAATGTTCAAACAATTGTTGATTTTTCTGATCTAATGCCTCATTTATATTTTGGAGTAACATTTCTCTTTTATATTCATATAACGAATAAGCTAACCATTGTTCTACCATCTTTTTATCGCTTTTAGTCAAGAAGTAGTCATCAGGAATAAACGGATTATCCTCCAATACTTTCATATAAGGGATACACTGTTTGGAATCTTTAAAATTAAGTTGGATATATATAGGTTCTTTGGCATGTAATCGAATATCATGAAACGATTTATCCGCATCTGTTGTTACAATATGCTTTTTATAAAAACGAAAAGCTATTTCTTTTGAACAATGCGTCGAAATAATCATAGCTCTTGGACAGAATCGTGCTTCTAACACAAAATGAACATGCTCTAATAGTTGTTCATGGTTTAATAAATAATTAAGAATCCAAACACTTTCTCGTTTTTTTAGTTGATAATTCCCTAAAAACCACTGAATAAATGACTTCTTATCCTCCACACGAATTGAAGTTTCCAATTTTCACTTCCCCTCCATTTAAAAGAGAGTATCATTATTTTGATCTTTCAGCCTTTCGGCATATTGTTGAACATCGAAATCTGATGGTTCTAAAACCAGATACTCTTCAAATATTTCTAGAGCTAAACTGGTCCTCCCTTCTTCTACTAGAAAATATCCATAATCTTTTAAGAAGTCGGTATCTTGCTTTATTTTATTGTATGCATTTTGGTATGCATTTAATGCCTGTTTAAACTCTTCTTCCTCATTATAAGCTTTCGCAAGCTCCCAATAAAAAATACCATCTAACGGTTCAATATCAACCTGTTCTGTTAATAAGTGAATAATTTCATCATAGTCTTCCCGTTTTTTATAGGCTTCAACAAGGAACAACAGTGCTTCCTGGTATTCATTATCTAACGATATCGCTTTTTTCACTAAATCAAATGCTTGATCTGTGTTGCCAGTTTTTAAAGTGATTCGGCCTGCCGTAAACCACATTTCTTTATTAAACGGGTCCATTTCTACCCCTTGATTACCTGCTTGATATGCCTCATCAAGCATACCTTCTTCTTCATATGCCTTTGCCAGATACAAATAGACAGAAGGATATTCTAATTCTTCTTCCAATAATTTTTCCCAAGCCTGAATTGCGATTTCATATCGCTCAGATTTATAAGCTAAAAAACCATAACGAAAAAGGGTTTCAGGATCTTCTGTATCTAATGATTGATAGTAATGAAGAGAAGACTCAAATTCACCATTTAACGCGTATGCTTCCGCTAAGCGACTGGCAATATTAACACCGGCAAATTCTTCGGTTTTACTTTTTAGTTTTTCGTAATAAACAATTGATTTATGATATTCTCCTGAAGAAAATAATAATTCACCTAATGCAAAGTCAATGATTGGTTCGTCTGGTGCAATATTTTTAGCTATCAACAGCTTTTGTTCTGCTACTTCAAATAGCCCTTGTGCCTGATATAGGTCTGCAAGCTGCACTAGTGCCTGCAGGAAATTATCATCACCATCTTGTATTTCATTCAGAAGTTCAATCGCTTGTTCATCTTTATTATCATCAGTCATAATATCTGCTAATAATATTTTTGCCTCACTATTACCTGGCTCAGTGTTTAAGATATCTTCTAAAACTGCTTCCGCTAAATCATGATTTCCTAATTCTACAAAGATCTGAGAAATCTCAAGCTTCGTATCTATATCAGCTGAAATTGCCGTTTCATTAAGTAATGATAAAGCTTCTTCTATTTCCCCTGCATGGATCATTTCAATTGCTTGTTCAATCGTATTCAATGATTTCAACCTTTCTTTATAACGTATACTTCTAACTATTCATCTTATCGGATAACATCCAATCGAGCAACTAAGACAATTTGTAAGATCGAAAATTATATACATAGTTCGTCCCTGCACGATCTCGATAAGATACGCATTAGATACATACTGCGAAGTAGCGAAAACTGATTGTTCGAAACTAAACGCACAGTCACCTATGAAGTAATTTTGACA
>NZ_WJEB01000021.1:0-56197 GCF_010994085.1 Gracilibacillus saliphilus
ACGAGTTTTCTGGTGAACATTTATAAAATTAAATCACAGTATCAAAGCATTAATGAAAATTAGCATATTTTTAAAGTGAACCAGATAATATATTCTAAATGATCCCTCTAGGGGACTTTTTTAAAATAAGTGGTTCATCCTTCACCTATTAAATGTAGGATCAACCGCTTTGGCTTCCTTTGATTAAACTGACCCTTTTACTTAGAATCTTCTTGATTTTGTTGAAGCTGTTGTTGCCCCATCTTGACTAATTCTTGGACCATATTACCACCTATGTGTCCACCTATTTTTCCAGCATCTTTAGCCTTAATATTCCCATTATAGCCTTGCTCAAGTGATACATGTTGTTCTGCTGCCACTTCATACTTTGCTTTTTGGGGATCATTTGTATTAGCTATTTTTGCTTTTAATTGGTCTAATCCTTCTCGAGCTTCTGGAACAAGTATTTTATTCCTTTTTGCCATTTTATTCATATCCTTTCCTGGAATAGTTTCCACCAGCATGACTCGTTAGTTTATCATTTTTATTTTTTCATCAATCGTATTTTCTATCATCAGAATCCGGATTTTTTACATTTATTCGCTACTTTTCACTATCCTTCATTGTTTTCATTTACTCATTACCATATTGTAACCCTCTCTTTAATATTATGTTTTGCATTTAACCAGAATTTATGAGTATCATTTGGCTACATCAAGGTTAAAATAAGCTCTATAGAAGAGGAAAACAAGAAAAGCGCAGAGCGCCCGCTTAAAAACGTAGCGGCTGGAGCTAATCAACTGAGATAAAGGAATCACGGGGAGCTTGCGAACCGATGATGACTTATCGTAGTGCGATTCGTGAAGTCGCCTAGTTTTTGGGCGCTCGGAGCTGGACATCTGCGCAAATTTTATACTCTCCATACAAATAAGAAAAACCGGCAAACATCGCCGGTCATTATTAAATACTATTTAGATGTCGATTACTTTGGTAGTAATGATGGAATATTGGAACAGCTTGTGCTCCTTCTCATAGCGGAGAATAACGAATTTTTCTATTCCTTACACAGCAATCTCGCAAGTAGTCACGAAACCGTTCTGCTTCTTGTTTAGTTAAGAGTCTCCTCTTATCATTCAAAATGGCTCCGGCACCTTGACTACTATATTCATACAGCCGTGCTTCCATTGGAGAAAATCCACCCATCTCTGTCCATCCCTGAGCTTTGATATGAGCTTCCATGTTACAGTGATAAAACAATACACTAGCCTGGGCATCTGGATCTCCACCAGGATGCCATGGCCTTCCTAGGTATACTGTGTCATCTGCCATATCCGTTGATTCTTTTAATAGCTTACATGACTCAAATAAGTAACCATACGGAACATCAATGGAGGTGCTCGCAGCGGTAATAAAACCATTGTTTTCCGTTTCACCTCGATCTAATGACACAATATCACACGCTTCAAATACAGTCTGACCACTACCAAAAATAAAATCAACCGCACCTTCAATTACACAATTTGTAAAGTAATGTGTACCGGCATCTACAAGCAACGTATCTTGGTAACCTCGAAAGCAGCAATGTTCAATCATCACATTATCACTTTCATCTGTGGTACGAAAGGCAACTGCTTGGATATGAGAAACTTTTGTTGGATCATCATCTCTTTTTCGATATTCATTTATGTAATCAAAACTATTCTCAAAGGTCATATTAATCGCAGTAAAATTCGGTTCTCTAACGGTGACACTAGCACTGCCAAATGTGCCATATGTCGTACCATCATTTTTTTCTGTACCACTTGCCACATCATACGTTACAACGGTTTTGTCTCGGCCCTCACCTATTAATGTAATCGAAGGCTTTTCTATTACTATTTTTTCATAAAACACCCCCTCGGAAATAAATATGGTTGCAGAATCTTCTTTAACACTGTCTAAAGCCTTTTGTATAGAGGAGTATACTTCTTTTTCCTGATACTTTTCCTCTTCTTTTTCTGAATAATGTTGATCTACGACATAGTCGATTTGCAGACTATAACGCTGTTCTATAGTTTTTATTTTATTATTCATTCTTTTTCCACCTATCTTAATTAGTGTTGAAAGTTAATTGATACAACTGATCCTTTTTTGCATCAAACTCAACCAAACCTGTTTCCAGTTGAGAGATTTCTCCTTTATCAATGCTGACCTTAAATGGATGACTTATCCTAAGACGGCAGACCCTTGATTGTGACGCTTTTATATGGACATACATTAATTGATGATCCTGCCATTTGATTTCTAGCGTAAATCCACCTCTGGCTTTTATCCCTTTCACATAACCAGTTCTCCAATCATTAGGCAAAGCTGGTAATAGATGAATTTCGTTTTGATGACTTTGGACGATCATCTCAACGATTGCTGCTGTACCGCCAAAGTTCCCATCAATTTGAAACGGCGGGTGGTTGTCAAATAAATTCGGTAGAGTAGATGATTTTAACAACTCCTTAATATTTTCGTAGGCGTCCTCTCCTTTAAATAAACGTGCCCACATATTGATAATCCATGCTCGACTCCAACCTGTATGCCCACCGCCATGCTCTAATCTACGATTTAATGTCACTTCGGCTGCCTTCGCCAATTTCGGTGTCGTAATTGGCGATATTTGATTACTGGGATGTAAAGCAAATAAGTGAGAAATATGGCGGTGACCTGGTTCCGCTTCCTCATAATCTTCCAACCACTCTTGAATTTGACCATACTTTCCGATTTGAATTTCAGGTAGCTTTGACCTTAGATACAATAGGTGATCACGAAATTCATTGTCAGTTTCTAAAACCTCACTTGCTGCGATACAATTAGAGAAAAGTGCATGGAGAATTTGACTGTCCATCGCCGGTGCTTCACACATTTTCCCGATCTCTCCACTTGGTAACTTATATGAATTTTCTGGTGATACCGAAGGGGTGGTGATCATGTATCCGTCTTGATTTTCTACTAGGAAATCGACGAAAAATATAGCTGCTTCTTTCATCGCATCATAAGCTTTTGCTAAAAAATCTTTGTCACCGTTATATTCGTAATGCTCCCATAAATGAAGACAAAGCCATGCGGCTCCCATTGGCCAATAACTTGCTGGTGGGTAGATATCTTGCGGTGCGGTATCTCCCCAAATATCGGTATTATGATGAGCGGTAAATCCACGACAGTCATACATCTTCTGAGCTGTTAATCTCCCGGATTCCCGCATTTTTTCAATTTGTTGAAATAATGGCTCATGACATTCTGATAAATTACAAACTTCTGCCGGCCAATAATTCATTTGGGCATTGATATTTAGCGTATACTTACTATCCCAAGGCGGAAGCATGTTATCATTCCAGATTCCTTGTAATGTCGCAGGCAATGAATTTGGTCGACTTGATGAAATCATTAAGTAGCGACCAAAATGAAAATATGTATTGATCAAGTCGATATCTGTTTCCCCTTGTTTCATCCTTTCTAATCGCTCATTTATTGGCAATGATGTTATCCGCTGTTGATCCTCTAATTCCAGCTCCACTCGATGAAACAGGGTTTGATAATCCTTTATATGAGCTGACTTTAAGTCTTGATAGCTTTTCTTCTCAGCTGATGCTATTATATCTAAGCACCGCTTTTCTGGATCAGGGAATCGATAAGTCGTCGCAGCCGATAACAAAATAGTCACTGCACTCGCATTGTTCACACAAATACGATTACCAAGCGTTTGAACAGTCCCATCATCAGCACTCACCCTCATAGCGGCTGAAAAAGCAATGCCATCCCTTCCACCTGTTTCTCCATTCATTACTATACTATTAGAGAAAAGAGGTTTGGTAGAATCTAAGTTCCTTGTATTCCCTCTATCTATATTTGCTTGTAATGAAATGGCACTTTCCTCCGAAGCAGTAATCCTCATGATCATTACTTGATCTGGATAACTCGTAAACACTTCCCTTTGAAACTTTATGCCTTCCGATCGGTACTTTGTTTTTACTATTCCATTATTCAAATCTAATTCTCTATAATAATCAGTGGTATCTGCATTATTAAATTGGATGATTAGCTCACCTAATGGTTCATAATGACGTTGAGATTTTGGAATTCCAGAAAAACAAAGCTTTGCTAATTCTTCTGCTTCCGTTAATTTCCCTTGAGAAAGCAATTCTCTTACTTTAGATAGGTTAGGAAGCGCATCTGGATTAATTCGATCACGTGGTCCTCCATACCAAACCGTATCTTCGTTTAACTGTACTTTCTCTTTTGTCACTTGCCCGAAAACCATGCCACCAAGCCTGCCATTACCAATAGGTAACGCCTCATTCCAGTTCTTTGCCGGTTCTTTATACCACATTATTTTTTTCTGATCAGTCATACTTAACACCTCGTTTAATTTCTATTGTAAAATTTTAAAATATAATTAGGGTTCTTAATATTATTGTCTCAAGAACCCTAATGAATCTTGAATGGTTAAAGCTTATTGAAGAGCTTAGCTACTCACTCTGAAGCATTAAATTCTTTAATAATGTCATCACCACCTTGAGATCTCCAATCCTCTACGGCACTCTCAAAATCCTCTTTATCTATTTGGTCTAACATATATTGATAGGTTGCATCTGTTATAATCTCTTGCAACATAGAATTATCCTGTACAAACGTTTCGGAATACAATGGCTCGGTAGGATTATTAATTAAATAATTTTCATTATCCTTTATCAATTCTTCTGATTTTGCTTTCACATCATAGTCGATTAAGGCTTCATAACTACCTCTGGTTTCGGGCTCACCGATTAACAATGCTGCATATGGTTTGACTTCTCGATCAAACACACCCGAATCTACTATTGTTTTTGCTAAACCGTCTACAACTTCATAATGTTCCCCCTCTATTCCCCAATTAGCCAAATTGGATACTTCAGGTGTCATCATTTTATCAAAAAAGGAAAGAATTTTTTTCAAGTCATCTTCTGTTTCTACTGAGCTCTTTGGAAAAAGCATTAAGCTTCCATATCCAGGTAAAGACCACACACCATACTCTCCATCCGATCCTTCTACATAGTTATGCACATCAAATTCCACATTAGGATCATTAGCGACCGCATCATTGTATAGACTTCCTACATCACCCATTGCACCTATATACATACCTGCTGATCCATTTGTTATGAATTCTCTCTGATCAGTTTTACTCGTTACCGGAAAGTCTTGATTGATATATCCGTTTACACGTAGTTCTTTAAAAAAGTCCATTGTTTGCATATATTCATCAAACATAAATTCTGGTAATAACTCCCCGTCTTTTTCTCCCCAGTAGTTTGGTGTACCAAACCATGAAGAGACCGTTTTAAATGCACCATAAATTAAGTCTCCTCTGTCAGCTAAACCAAACGTGTCATCTTTTCCATTTCCATCTGGATCCTCCTCTGTAAAGGCTCGAGCCATTTCCATTATTTCATCGGTAGTTGTTGGTTTCTCTAACCCAAGGTTATCTGCCCAATCTTTACGATAAATTAATCCTTGTCTAGATAAAGAAATGCCATTGTATAGACCATACACTTTCCCATTAATTTTTGTGTTTTCTATAATATCATCTTTTAATTTCTGTAAGTTTTCATATTCTTCAAGGTATGGACCAATTTCCCAAAACTGATCATCTTCAATAGCATCACGATATTGGGTAAGTTCTTGAGAACCAACATTAATGACATCTGGCAATGAATTAGTTGCAAAAGATGAATTCAAACGATCATAATAGTTAGAAGCTGGAATCCATTGAACATCTATTTCCACATTCGTTTTTGCTTCAATCTCCTCTAACACCTTTTCCTTTGGTACTTCCGGGGTGTGAAGCCCCGCAATTATAGAGAATGAAAATGCTTCATCATCTCCGCTGCTGTCAGAAGTGTTATCACTACATGCTGAAATAATTAACAGGAGAGGTATCAAAAATACTCCTCCTAAATATCTCTTCCATCCTTTCAAGTGTATCACCCTCCAAAAATTATTTTATAATATTGCTTTGTACAACTTTCATGTTAAGAATGATTAATATCAATGTACATAATCATTTGTCTATGACTTTAAAACACGTTTAATAAAGCGTTTTCACGATAGTCTGGAGGGGGAATGATCATGAGTCAGCACTATATAACAAAATGATTATATTTTATATCTGATGATAGTTAAAAATAGAAGATTAACTTTATTACAAGTAAGACTATGATCAGTGGGGTTCTTACAGACGTTTAGCACCATAATAAAAACCCCACAGAATTAGATTTACTAGCTAAGTATTGGCGGTATTATTTTCCTTCGTTTCTTTTCTATATATAGCTCTATACCTCCCAGGTGTTACACCTTCCATCTTCTTGAAAGAACGGATAAAGTTCTGGGGATTATTATACTTTAGTTCTTCCGCAATATGCTTGACAGGCTTACATGTTGTTATCAGCCACTCTTTTGCTTTTTCCAAACGATAATGTAACAGGTATTCACTAAAGGTATATCCGGTTTCTTTTTGAAAAATGCTACTTAAATATTTTGCATTATAATGTAATTCTGCAGCAATAGCATCGAGATAGATCTCTTTATTGTAATTTTCATGTATCATTCTCATAATTGTATCCGAAATTTTTCTATCTTTATTATCATTTTTATATTTTAACTCTTCAATTAAAGGAAGCGTGATATCATATAGCACCCAATCCCTTATTTCCCTTAAGGAGCTTAAATGTTGATAATGTGTAATTTCCCTTGTGGAATCAAAGTGTTCTATCTGAACGCCAAGGAGTTCTTTTAATTCAAACAAATCATACAAAAATCTAGAAAGAATTACATCAAATTGGAAATCGTAAACATCATGTTGATCTATATATCTAAAGAAATCTATAACCAATTGGATGGCCTTTTCTTTATCAGTCATTTTTATAGCATCAAGAATTTGATGATTGATAGCAGCAGGGAATGGCACTAGATTGATAGGTTCTCGATTCAAATTATCATAGAATATAATAGAGCCTGGCCCCATTTTCAATCGATATTTTAGTGCTTCATCACTTTCTCTATAGGCTTTTTTCGTTTCATGAAGATACTTGTAGCGCCTGCTAATACCTATGCTAATAGTTAATTGAAAAAGCTCGTTCACCTTTTTTTGGATAAACTCTGCTTTTTGATTGATAAACCTTGTATATTCTGCTTCATTTAAATGATCTGTTAAAAGGATGGTTGATTGCGTATCATTCACGACAATAGGCGTAAATCTTTCATGCGGCGAAATAATATCTTCCATCAAATTATTTATAGCAAATAAAATTAACTCTTGGTCCATTTTATTAAATTTTTTATCTCCCATTTCTGTAAAATCAATTTTCAATGAAAATATCGTTAACCATGTCCACTCTTTTTTATATTGCAATGATCGTAATTTTGCAGAGATTTCATCCTCTTTTACCTTTCCTTGTATTAACCTTATCATAAACAATTGCTTTAATTGGGGCACATAATATTGTACGCGTTGTTCCAATTGATTATTTTTATTTAATAATTGCTCCAAATGCGTTTCAATAAGATCAAATTCGTCGTCTATTTCTTCTAATGATTGTTCTCCTTGATTAGAGTGAACTATTCTTTTCAACTTTTTCACCGGTTTGTATAGATGTTTACTTCCTAAAATAGCAAAAAAGATCGAAATACTGAGTAATATCAACAAAACAAGTATCGTAATAATAGCAATAGAACTAGATTTTTCGTGTATTTCACTTAATTTGACAAAAGATAAATATGTCCAACCATTATAATTAGATTTTTCATAATTTATTTGGTAAGTAACTCCATTTAATTCGTATTCAAATTGTCCATCAGAATCATTATGATTGATCTCATCCAGTAAAGAATTTGGAATACGTTCACTCTCGTTAATTTGCGTATTCGAAGTATTCTGAGCGATAATTTGATTATTTTCATCTAGTATTAAGTATGAATCAGTTTCACTTCGCTGATCAATTATTTTTGTTAACTCACAAGTAGGAATAAGTACTCCTATAATTCCAGAAGGTTTACTTGTTAATATAGGTAATTTCTTTACAAGGTTAATATAATGAGAGCAACTTTTTTGGGGGGCATTTGGAAACTTTATTTCATCTGCTTCCTCTAATATCCAATTTGTTTTTCCAGAAATTTGCATGTAACTTGTTCTTATATTTCCGTAGGTACTGTCATTTAAATGGGTTAACCCGTTATTATTGATTAACCATTTTTTGTTAAAATTAATAAACACAACATCTTCAATACTCTTTTCTAATGTTTGGATATGGCTTAAGTCACGCTTTAAATTACGTAAATCATTATAAGATGTTGCATCCATATTAGTTCTTAGAATACTTGATGTTTGGGAGGGACGCACAAAATAACTGGTAGATAAATCAATATACTGTAGGGCCTGTTCAATATTTGTTTTGACCTGGTAAATATTTTGCTTTTTTTCATCATTAGAATAATCGATGATAGCTTTAGATGATTGCCAATAAGAAAGAGTACCAGTAATAATAACTGGTACTGTGCTTAAAATAATGAGAAGAGCAATCAGTTTATAGTAATGATTATTAAAGATTTTACTCATAGGCATATATCCCCTTTTTCAAAATACCTTTATACATTGACCTAAGCGGATTAGTGAAGGTATTAACACATTTTGGATACGATTTATGTCACTATCGATTCTAAACTTCACTAGCCCATTAACAGGCTAAGACTTTTCAATTACTAATATCTATAGGTCTCATTTGCTTAGTTATAAAGATTATTCCAGTTCCAAGCTTCACTTTGGCATTCTTCAGTTAATTTCATCCCTTGATTCATTGAATTCTGCAATAATATCGTTCCCACCTTCATTCTTCCATCGTTCCACTGCATCATTAAAACCGTCTAAATCAATTTGACCTTGCATATATTGGTAGGTTGCATCGTCAATTATTTGTTGCAAT
Organism: Gracilibacillus saliphilus; assembly: GCF_010994085.1. Lineage (NCBI taxonomy): Bacteria > Bacillati > Bacillota > Bacilli > Caryophanales > Bacillaceae > Gracilibacillus > Gracilibacillus saliphilus. The sequence goes on from NZ_WJEB01000021.1 coordinate 8,964, forward strand.
CTATCCCCATCTCTAACATAAGTCGCAGAATCTAGAACAATCGTTGGATCATGGATTAAATAATCATTATTCTCACGAATTAATCGATCCGCCTTGACTTTCGGTTCATAATTTGCCACCAATTCGTGACGTCCATTTGTTTCAGGTTCCCCGATTTCTAAAGAAAGGTAAGGATGTACTTCTGAATCGATTTTGTGACGGTTTTCTTCTATAGGAAGAGCGCCACCATCAACCACTTCATAATGCTCTCCTTCTACCCCCCATATAAGAAGGTTAGCCACTTCTGGCGTCATTAACTTATCATAAAATGATAGAATGTTTCTCAAATCCTCTTCGGTTTCAACTGCAGCTTTAGGAAATAATATAACACTTCCGTAACCTGGGATTGCCCATATACCAAATTCACCATGTGGCCCTTCAATATGATTATGGACATCGTACTCTATATCCGGGATAATATCTTTTGCATCATTATACGTACCCATTACATCTCCCATAGAACCTACGTACATACCTGCAGTGCCATTTTTAAATAAGGCTGATTGATCCGTCTTACTTGTTACGGCAAAATCTTGGTTCATGTAACCATTTGAGTGCAGTTCTTTAATAAAATCCATAGTTTGAATATATTCATCAAACATGAATTCTGGTAGCAATTGGCCATCTTTTTCTCCCCAATTGTTAGGAGTTCCAAACCATGAGGATATTGTTTTAAAAGCTCCATAAATTAAGTCATTACGGTCCGTTAAACCAAATGTATCATTTTCTCCACTTCCGTTTGGATCATCCTCTGTAAACGCTCTTGCCATTTCAAAAAACTCATCGGTAGTTGTTGGTGCTTCAAGGCCTAAGTTGTCTGCCCAATCTTTACGATAAATAAGTCCCTGTCGAGATAATGGTCTACCCTGATATAGTGAATATATCTTTCCATCGACTTTTGTATTATTAAGTATATCTGGATTTAATTTGCTCAAGTTCTCATATTCCTCGAGATAAGGTCCAATTTCCCAGAATTGCCCTTCTCGAATGGCCTCCTTATATTGATTAAACATATTAAAACCCATCGGCAAAACTTGAGGTAATGAGTTAGTCGCAAAAGCCGCATTTAATCTTTCTTCATAGCTCGAGTCTGGAACCCACTGGATATTTAAGTTTGTGTTGGTAGCATCTTGAATTAGTTCTAATAAATATTCACTAGGAGTTTCAGGAGTGTGAAGATTAAACATTGCTTCAATTGTATAACGCTCCTCTTCTTTTTCTTCATCATTTTGTTTGATATTTTCGTTTCCTGTATTACCGTTGTTATTATTTCCGTCATTGTTTCCTTCACCACTTGTTGAGTCATTTTCAGTACATGCTGCTAATAATACAAACATGAAAAGAGCAACTAAAACAAATAAAAATTTACTCGATTTCATTAAAAGTAATCCCTCCTGTTTTCTAATTTCTTGATAAATTCTAATAATGTAACCATCCTCTCTTGAGATAACGCTTTCATTTTCAGAGATTTCAACTAGCTAGATTAAAAATGCTTTTCCTTCTTGCAATACCAAACTGATATCAAATTTCGGCACCCTCCAAAACAATTGCTAGCTATTGCTTTATATAACTTTATATTAAGAATAATTGCGATCATTGTATATAATCATTAGTCCACAACTTTAAAATATTGTATGACAACGTTTAAAAACTAATTTGATGAACCAATGATCACTAGTTCGGCATTTTGTTACTTAATGATTATTTTCAATTCTCAATGATAATTATCCTAATAGAAGGACATTAGACAATATCGGAAATAGGAAAATGCTTTTATCAAGCTTCATTTGGAAATGGTATTTGCTCACAATATTTCTTTAGTTAACGGCTATTTCCATTATATAGACTTTATCACATCTTATATTTTCTTACTTTTAGGCGGCTCGGCTACTTGTAAAAAGAAGGGTACCGTCCACTTATCCGGTACCCTTCTATCGACATTATATTAATTTCACAAGTATTCTCCCTCTAACTTGTCCCTTCAATAAGGTTGGCAAAATGTCTGGAAGTTCTTCTAAGCTAACTTCTTGAGAAACAAACTCCTCTAAATTAGCTAATTTTACATCAGTCGCTAAACGTTCCCATATTTTCAAACGTGTTGCCATCGGACAATAAACAGAATCAATCCCTAGCAAATTAACCCCTCTTAAGATAAATGGAAAAACAGTAGATGGCAGTTTTGTCCCAGCGGTTAACCCACTGACAGCAACCGAACCTCCATATTCGATTTGACTTAAGACAGAAGCTAGTGGTTCGCCACCGACTGGATCAACGGCTGCTACCCATTTTTGTTTTGCTAAAGCTCTTATTTTCCCGTCATATACTTCTTCACGAGAAACGATTGTATTCGCCCCAAGTTTACGCAAATAATCACGCTCAGATTCCTTCCCGGTACTAGCCTCTACTTGATAACCGAGTAAAGAAAGAATGGCTACCGCAAAACTGCCAACACCACCAGTTGCACCTGTGACAAGCACCTTTCCTTTTTCTGGTGATAGATTATTTTCTTCTAAACGTTGAACAGATAATGCCGCAGTAAAACCAGCTGTCCCGATAATCATGGCTTCTTTAAGAGAAAGCCCTGTTGGAAGTGGAACAATCCATTTGGATGGAATACGTGCATACTTACTGTACCCTCCATAATGGGATACGCCTATCTCATAGCTAGTCGCGATCACCTCGTCTCCCTCTTTAAACTGTGGATCATCAGATGAAACTACTACACCTGCTAAATCAATCCCAGGTATCATCGGATAATCGCTGACAACATTGCCGTTTGGAATCGTTGCGAGGCTATCTTTATAGTTTATTCCGGAATAATGAACACGGATTAGCACTTCTCCCTCCGGTAAATCCTGAAAGGTTAGCTCTTTCATATGAACTGAAAATTCTTCATCCTGTTTATTTACAACTAATGCTTGAAATTTTTCTGACATCATTAGTCCTCCTTGACAAACATATGCGAAATTTATCCAAAGCATATCATTTGTTGTGGTTGACATCAATTATGAGGGACCGTGATAAAGTAATGTATATTTTTTTAGAAGGAATAAACAATATGAACAAAAGGAGGAATTTGCATGAAACATGTAAGTGCTTTGTTGATTAAGTTTATAGCTTCTCTAGTTCTTCTATATCTTATCCTTGGATTAATGTATGGAATGACTTTCGGTGAGGTTTTCCTTTTGACTGCCGTGTTAGGATTAGCTGCTTATGTAATCGGGGACCTATTGATATTACCTAGAACAAATAATACACTAGCGACTGTAGCAGACTTTTTCATAGCATGGTTAATTATATTTATGTTTGTTGATGGTATGGCGGTAACTGATAACATTTTTACAGCTACTACGATTGCAGCATTAGCTGTTGGTGTATTTGAGGTATTCTTCCATCGCTATTTAGCTAATCAAATTTTGCCCGATAATGATAAAGGGCCAATGGATAGAAAGTTACAGTACCAAACTGAGATATCTGATGAGCTAGGAGAACAACCACCAAAAGATGAAAAATTCGATAAGTAATTAGGAAAACCTTAAGCATTTAAACTATAACTGCACAACAATGGTCAGACGATTCGATGGTTATCCCCAAGTATATACAGCCTGATTCACTTAGAAACTTAGGGTGTGTTTTACAGAAAATAGTAATATTATGTATTAATACATATTTTCTGTATTAATTACATTTTTCGACTTTAATCTGCAGTTTTTCTAGAGAAATCATCCAAAAATAAAACTGTCTAGGAAAGTAGCTCGCACTCTCACTAGACAGTTTATTATTTCTCTCGAAGTGTTCTATTTTATTTTGAAATGGATTCCCCTTAAAAATTAATGAGCAAAATGTACTTCCATTGGCGGATAATCTTCTTTGCTTCCCCAAGTAGATGGCATCCGTAATTCCAACTCACCATCTTCGAATTTGTCTAATATTTCTTTTTTCGTTGTCATCATGAAATAACCTTCTACTTTTTCATGCGAATCTAATGAAGCACGTTCTCCATATTCTATTAAATCATATTGTTCTGCTAAATCTAATGGAACCCCGTCATCCTCGTCTGCCAAGTGATGCGTCTCAAACATAACGTTTGGTACTTCACCTTCCGTATCCAGAATCTCTTCACTGTCAATATGAGCTAATTGCCATGGAATCAGTGATACATCTTCTTCATCTGTTAAATTTTCAATTTCGGCTTCAATAAATATTAGTGCATCATAATAACCACTTCCAAAGTCTAGATCCCAAACAGTTTCTTTCAACTCTTGCGGTATACCATCTAGGTAATAGGCATCTTTCAACTCATATGATACTTCTACATCATCAAACTCCTTATGTACTAAACTCGTTTCTCCTTCTAATGTTATATCTATCCGGTCAAAAGTACTATCGGATTCTTCTGTTTCTGCAGCTACTTCCTCTGTATCTGGTTCGTTTTCGTTTGTTGAGTTTTCACTGCTACTTTCATCATCATTACATCCTGTTAAGAATGCTGCTAATGCTATCAATATAAATAGTATGTATTTTTTCATTTTATTTCTCTCCTTGCATCATGCTTTGATAAACTCTCGTAATGGTGCTAGTAAATAGTTTCCTGGCAGAAAGATTTTACTTCAAGAGTACTTCATATTCGCCATACCTTACCTTCCCATAGAAGGAAATACAATCCAACAAATATTCTACCATGTATTGGAAGTGAAATAACATAGGATAATTCTACTATTTTTAGACAGCAATTCCAATTGAATACCAACCGATATATGTTTTCTTGCTAGATTCCGAGAAGCCAAAAAGGTTACCTCAATAAGAAAAACTGAGCCACTAAATGTTAAGCGGATCTCCGATTATTTTTAGTAGCTATTTTGAAATATATCAATCGCATAACCATCGCTTCGGCTTTCCGTGGGGTGTGGCATTCGCTATTATCAGACTCCACAACACTAGCACGAGGTAACACTTACAAGTAAAAAGAAACCTCTAAACTAGCATTAGGAGGTTTCATATCAAACACGATAATAAGGTTTATCTTTTATTTCTTTTTTTAATTTCTCACGTTTCATTTCTACTTTCTGAATTCGTTTAAAAGTAATAATAGACAAGATCGTTAATGTAACAAATTCAACACAATAGTCCTTCTCCAAACTTCTGTAGATAATATTCATGTTAATCTACCCACCTCGAGACTAGGAAGCTTATTCTCTATAGCCATCTGGCTTATAGACAAAAGAATTGATTAATTCAGTAACGCATTCTTCACATAACTCAAACTTCCAGTGTTCATCATCAAACTTGCTTCCATATCCAAACCTTAGGTCGAAAGATTGAAATAGGTCACGTTGCCAATCTTTTTCATAATCTTCTCCGTGAAGAACTTTTTCCGTACCACATTTATTACAAATGATAGATTCTAGTTCTGAGACCTCTGTTACTTTTTCGATAAGAGCATATTTTTTCAAGTGTATTCTCCTTTATTTTATAATTCCGTACAAAATTTAATTAAGATTTTTTATCACTATTTATTTTTCCATAAAATTCAATAAAGATCAATGAAGTCCTCTAAAAAGTCTTCCTCTTACACTTAATTTCTTTACAATAAACAAACATTAATGTGCTATACTTTTATAGATAAAATAATAAATGAAAGGTGTGATGTGTCGAATGAGTACATATGCGGTAGAAGCAACCGATTTAGTGAAAATCTTCGGTAAGGAGCGTGCTGTCGATGGCATTAGTCTTCAAGTGCCAAAAGGTATTGTCTATGGATTTCTTGGCCCGAATGGCGCTGGAAAGACAACTACAATTCGTATGCTAGCAACCTTGTTGAAGCCAAATGAAGGGCATGCCAAAGTGATGGGATATGATCTTACACAAGAAGCGGATAAAGTCAGACATTCTATCAGTCTAACCGGACAATTTGCTTCGGTTGATGAGGAACTGTCAGGTAGAGAAAACCTTATCTTTATCGGTAGATTAGTAGGTTATAGCAGAAAACAAGCAAAACAAAGAGCAGATGAATTATTGCAAGCCTTTCAGTTAGAAGATGCAGCAAAGCGCCAAGTAAAAAAATACTCAGGCGGAATGCGCAGACGGATCGACATTGCTGCAAGTATCGTTACCTCCCCAGAACTACTTTTTCTTGATGAACCTACCACAGGACTAGACCCGCGAAGCAGAAATCAAGTATGGGACATCGTCAGAGCACTAGTTAAAAATGGAACCACTGTATTTTTAACGACACAGTATTTAGAAGAAGCGGATCAATTAGCTGATTTAATCGGAGTAATCGATCGTGGAAAGCTGATTGCAGAGGGTACAAGTAAAGAATTAAAATCCTCCATTGGTGCCGGTAGCCTCACCGTTCACTTTGATGATCTCGATGAATTGAAAAAAGCACAGAACATTTTTGTTTCGCGATTTGAACAGCAACCTGACATTAACGAACAAGATATATCCTTAACCATTATGATCAAAGAGCATGCAAAAGCCGCAAAAGCAATTGGTGAATTAGCGAATACTAATGTGCAAATCAAAGACTTTTCGATGAGTCAGCCAAGCCTTGATGAAGTGTTTCTAACTTTAACCGGTAATGTGCCAGATCACGAAGGAGGCGACTCCTCAAATGAATAAACCATCTACAATTGAAGAAGTATTAACAAATCGAACCCGACCAAAAAGTCCAACAGCAATCCAAGCGTCTGCTACTTTCGCATGGCGAGCCTTATTACGGATTCGTTATGTTCCTGAACAGCTTTTTGACGTGACGATCTTTCCAATTATCTTTTTATTAATGTTTACTTATTTGTTTGGTGGAGCGATTTCCGGTTCTACAGGGGAATATTTAAATTTCGTTTTGCCAGGTATTTTAGTAATGACGGTTTCTATGATCACGATGTACACTGGCCTAGACTTGAATAAAGATATCGAAAAAGGCGTATTTGATCGTTTCCGTTCTCTACCGATATGGCAACCGTCTGTATTAGTTGGTGCTTTACTTGTTGACACACTAAGATACTTAATTGCCTCGACCATCATGGTAACATTAGGGTATATACTAGGATTTAGGCCAGAAGCTGGTTTTAGTGGTGTCATCACGGGAGTTGCTATTCTTCTTTTGTTCTCCTTTAGTTTATCATGGATCTGGACAATGCTCGGGATTATCGTTCGTTCTGAAAAGGCATTAATGGGAATTAGTATGATGTTTTTATTTCCACTCACCTTTTTAAGTAGTGTGTTTGTTGATCCTTCAACAATGCCAAACTGGTTACAGAAGTTTGTAGATATTAATCCAATAACATTTGTAGTTGATGCGGTTCGTACACTGATCCATGGTTCGGAGGCAAATGGAGATGTCATGATCGTCATCTATATATCGATTGCATTAATTGTGATATTTGGTCCTTTAACAATGTACTTTTTCAAAAACAAATAATGAGGTGTAGTTGGAGCAGAAGTATAGATTCATTTTTTCCTGCATAACCATGTAACAGATGAAGCACCTTTGTAACAAAATTTTACATTCCTATTGACTAAAAAAGCAAAACACCATAACATAATGATATAACTAAATATGAATCGGATGATTATTATGGGAGAGCGTATTGATTACCACCGAAGGAGCAAGTTCATAAAAAATCCTTATGAACCAATCTCTCAGGTTAAAGTACCATAATAGGACGAATCTCTGGAGAGCGCGTATCCATACGCCACCAAAGGGGAAGTTTTCTAACAGGCAAAAACTCTCAGGTAACCGGACAGAGAAGGGTCAACAGTTCATACTGCCCTTCTCTGTTTTTTTATGTCCACTTGAATAAAGAAGAATGGAATATTTTGACACCCAAATACTTTTGGAGGTGGTAGCATATGAGTGATCCAACTGCTTTAAAACGTACTCCGCTCTTTGCGTTATACAAGAGCTATGGTGCTAAAGTGATTGACTTTGGAGGATGGGCTTTACCGGTACACTTCTCCAGTATTATCGATGAACATCATGCTGTACGAAGTAAGGCAGGACTCTTTGATGTTTCGCATATGGGAGAAATACTGATTGAGGGACAAAATGCGGAAAGCTTTGTTAACTACATGATGACCAATGACACCACAAACATGGCAGTAAACCAAGCTAAATATACGGCAATGTGTTATGAAGACGGAGGTACTGTCGATGATTTGCTAGTTTATAAGTTAGCTGATCAGAAATTCTTCCTCGTTGTTAATGCGGCTAACACGGATAAAGACTTAGAGTGGATTAACAAGCATGCAACAGGGGATGTTTTGGTTACCAATATTTCTGATCAAATCGCACAACTTGCCATCCAAGGCCCTGACGCTTTACAGATTCTGCAACAACTTACAGATACAGATTTAAACAATATAGGCACATTCCGTTTTATGCAAAATGTAAAGGTTGCCGGAGTAACCAATTGTTTAGTCTCACGTACTGGATATACCGGCGAAGATGGTTTCGAAATCTATCTTACTAGTAACGAGGCGACAAAACTGTGGCAGGAATTGTTATCTCTCGAAGAAGCTCCACAGCCATGTGGTCTTGGAGCAAGGGATACGCTTCGTTTTGAAGCAGCATTAGCCTTATATGGTCAAGAACTAACTTCCTCTATCACTCCAATTGAAGCTGGTATCGGCTTTACGGTGAAGACACAAAAAAATAGCGACTTTATCGGAAAAGTACCACTTACGAAAGAGAAAGAAAATGGTCCTATAAGGAAGCTTGTAGGGCTAGAAATAATCGGGAAAGGAATCCCGCGGCATGGCTATCAAGTGTTTACATCAACCGGCAAAGAAGCCGGGTTTATTACATCAGGTACCCATTCTCCTACTTTAAAGAAAGCTCTTGGTCTTGCCTTAGTTCAACAACCATATACCGAAATAGGTACAAATTTGAAAGTAAAAGTTCGTAACAAATTGATCGATGCTGTCGTAGTCCATACGCCATTTTACCAAAGAAGGAGAGGATTAACATGACATCCACCTTTCGATATCTTCCTGATACAAAGCAAGATCAACAGGATATGTTAGATTTTTTAAACATTCAGTCGATCGATGACTTATTTGCCGATCTCCCGTCCAGCATTAGGTTAACTGAAGCGTTAGCCATTCCAAAAGCAATCCCTGAACCAGATCTAATCAAGAAAATGCAACATTTATCCTCACAAAACATCCATGCCAATCAATATCCATTGTTTCTTGGGGCCGGAACCTATGATCATTTTATCCCAAGCGTAGTCAGCCATATCATTAGCAGGTCCGAATTTTATACCGCCTATACCCCCTATCAACCCGAAATTAGTCAAGGCGAACTTCAAGCCATCTTTGAATTTCAAACCATGGTTTGTGAACTAACAGGAATGGATATCGCCAATTCCTCTATGTACGATGGCTTTACTTCTGTTGCCGAAGCTGCTGCATTGGCTGTATCTGCAACCAAACGTTCCAAAGTAATGGTCTCTCAAGCAGTTCATCCAGAATCCCGTGCCATTCTCAAAACGGCTGCTACTGGACCAAGATATCAAGTTGAAGAAATCGATTTAACCACTGACATCACCAATATCCGAGACATGCAGGAAAAAGCAGATGAGCAAACCGCTGCGATTATTGTTCAGTATCCAAACTTTTTTGGTTCTGTTGAGGATCTACTCGAAATAAAGAAAATTGCCCAAGAACACGGTTCACTGCTGATCGTTAGTGCGAATCCTTTAGCTTTAGCGATATTGCAACCTCCTGGCAAGCTTGGTGCCGATATTGTCGTTGGTGATATGCAACCATTCGGTATTCCAATCTCATTCGGTGGCCCCCATTGTGGCTATTTTGCAGTAACGAAAAAATTGATGCGTAAAATTCCTGGCCGTATCGTCGGGCAAACGACAGATGCTCAGGGGAATCGTGGCTTCACTTTAACTTTACAAACACGTGAGCAACACATCCGCCGGGAAAAAGCATCCTCCAATATTTGTTCCAATCAAGCATTAAATGCTCTAGCTTCGGCTGTCTTTATGTCTGCCCTTGGTAAACAAGGCATTCGCCAGATGGCAACATTAAATATCGAAAAAGCAGATTATATGGCAAGGCAACTTACTGAAAAAGGATTCAGCGTAAACAATCAATCTCCTTTCTTTAATGAATTCGTTGTGACATTACCTGTTTCTGCGAGCGAAGTCAATCACAAGTTATTTGAGGCTGGCATTATTGGAGGTTTCGATTTAAACAAGGATTATCGGATGAAAAATCAGATGCTCATCGCTGTGACAGAGCAACGATCAAAGCAGGAAATTGATCAATTCATAACGATATTGGAGGGATTATAATGGCGGAATATCATCAATGGATCTTTGAGATAAGTCAATCTGGTCGAACAGGAGCTGATCTTCCCGAAAGTGATGTGGATCCAATCGAGTTAGATGAAAAGTTTCCGAAGCATTTACTTAGAGAAACACCTGCAGAACTTCCAGAAGTATCAGAGCTTCAGCTTGTCCGTCACTATACGGCACTTTCTCACAAAAATTATGGTGTCGATAACGGTTTCTATCCGCTCGGCTCCTGTACCATGAAATACAATCCAAAAATCAACGAGGATGTCGCTCGGTTGGAAGGATTTAGTCGTATTCACCCTTATCAACCAGCAGAAACTGTACAAGGAGCACTTCAATTATTGTATGAGTTACAAGAAGATTTAGCCGCTATTTCGGGAATGGATGCTGTCACCTTACAACCATCTGCAGGTGCCCAAGGAGAGTGGACCGGCTTAATGATAGCAAAAAATTATCATCAACAAAATGGTGAAAACAGATCCAAAGTGCTTGTACCAGACTCTGCTCATGGTACTAATCCAGCAAGTGCTGCAGTCGCAGGCTTCGATACAGTAACGATCCCTTCTAATGAAAATGGATTAGTCGACTTGGAAGCATTAAAGAAATGCATCGATCAAGACACAGCAGTATTAATGTTAACCAACCCTAATACACTAGGTCTTTTTGAAAAAGATATAGTAGAAATTGCCGAAGTCGTTCATGAAGCAGGTGGTCTCCTCTACTATGATGGGGCTAACGCCAATGCGATTTTAGGTAAGACCACACCAGGGAAGATGGGCTTCGATATCGTCCATCTAAATCTGCATAAAACCTTCACTACCCCACATGGTGGCGGTGGCCCAGGAGCAGGTCCGGTCGGCGTAACAAAAAAACTGATCCCTTTTTTACCTGTCCCTCGTATCGAAAAAAATGGAGACAACTATATATGGAATGATGATGAACCATTATCCATTGGAAGGGTAAAAGGGTATTATGGAAACTTCGGAATTCTTGCTCGTGCATACACGTATATTCGGACAATGGGACCTGAAGGACTGCGACAAGTATCAGAATCTGCTGTTCTTCATGCCAATTATCTAAGAAAACGATTAGAGACACACTACGAGTCACCGTATGCCCAATATTGCAAGCATGAGTTTGTTTTATCAGGCTCAAAACAGAAAAAGCTTGGCATCCGAACAATGAATATTGCCAAACGGTTGCTTGATTTTGGCTACCATCCACCGACTATCTATTTTCCACTTAATGTGGAGGAATGTTTAATGATCGAACCGACCGAAACGGAAACAAAAGAAACATTAGATGCTTTTGCTGATTCAATGATTCAGATTGCAAACGAGGTGGAAGAAGATCCCGATATCGTATTAGATGCTCCTCATACAACTGTGGTTGGGAGATTAGACGAGACAAAGGCAGCAAGGAAACCGGTCTTACGCTATACAAAACCGGTTTAATGACGTTGTTGAAGGAGGATAATGTAAGGATGATCCATATTACCAAAGAAGCACAACAGACTTTATCATCCATCGAATTGCAAGATGGAGTATTACCTCGGGTTGATGCTAATGTTACTGGTGGTTGTGGACTCACGATTAATTATCTATTTATTTTTGATCAAGCGAGAAAAAACGATACTATCTATTATTCTCATGGTGTTTCCATCCGTGTCGATCATTTTACTATGCGCTATCTGGAAGTAAATCCTCTAACGATAGATTATTCTGATCCAGATGGTTTCCAAGTGATAAATGAGGTTGAATTTGACTCATGTTGATTAATCAGTAACTATCGAAAGGCGTAGTGTCCAATCAGGATACTACGCTTTCTTATTATGGAAAGATGACCGTGTTAAACGAAGTAGTTATTTTGAAATGTTTGGTGTATTTTCGCAACGCTCCGACTAATTACTTCGCTTTCCGCGGGCACGGCCTCAACTAACTTTGCAAAGAAACACTTTGCAAAGTGGATTTTCGGCACGAGCTATTCCCGCAGGAGTCTTCATAATTAGTCTCCGCTATGAAAAGGTGCAACAATTCTTGTCAGAAGTACTAGATTGGCTTTTTATAATGGTTAAAAATCGCTATTTGTCAGTAAAAACAACCCTTTTACCTCACGTTAGCGTTGTAGATCATGGTAGTTACGATGGCCGCCCACTTCCACTCCTGTGGGAATTGTTTGGCCTGAAGATCCGCTTTTTCGAGCGGGTTTTGCTTGAAAAAATTAGCTGAAGGACAGACCCCACGGAAAGAGAAGTGGGCAGCCGGAGTGGTGGTTAAGCTGTTTAAGCATTCTATAATGGATGCTAGAGAAATGATAAATCTTTAGCTTTTAGTCATAAAGACTGAGCGTTTTTGCTCAGTTTTTCTTAGATAATGAAGCACTTACATCATATTTCCATCTATACTAGAATGGCATATTACTTATCTCTACAGTCCCTATCTTCTCAAGTATAAGAAGTATATTATTTTTTCTTAGAGAGATACATGTTTATTCCGAATCATTTTAAGAAGTTATGAATTGAAATAGAAAGGGAAAAATGATTACGGTATGGGGAAAACATTACGGAAAAATCTAATGGACACTTAAAAGTTGGAGTCCTGGAGTGAGGAGGTTAACTGTTGTTGAAAAGTCATGTCTTGTTATCATACATGGGAGCTTTTGCTCTTTGTATATTAACCATATTGAATTTATTTTTAATAAACGCTCAAACATATATAGGAATTACTCTAATCCTATTCTATCTATCAGTGCTTGTCAGTGTTGGGGTTCATTATAAAAAGCGCCGCCTTAAAGTGATTCCTTTTACAAAGTTATTGTTGATTCTTTCTATTTTTGCCATAATTAGCGAATTAGTTTGGATAAGAGATCAAATTTATGGCTTTGCTATCCTTAGTAATTTATTACACTTAATAACATTTCTTTTTATGTTTTCTTTTGGTTTGAAATCTTCATTTTATCTAAAACCTTTCAAATTCCGGTCAATACTTGGCAAATGGAAGATGATTCTAGTTACACTAATTACTACTTTAGCAACAGTATTAATGGTGGTTCTACTCATTAATCAAATTAGCCCGCGCCCACTTGTATCAATCTTACAAGCAAGTAAGGGCATAACAAACTCATATAACGCCGAGGAATCAAAAGAAACTGTCTTAGACGATGGAAATATCTACATCAATGATATTCTTTATGATGATAAATATCCCAATAGTTATTTAGATATTTATCAAACCGTTCATAATCCTGATACAGCGCCGACTTTTATTCTTATTCATGGTGGTGGCTATATTTGGGGTGATAAAACTGGAGACGGTCAGAACGGAGATGATTCAGGAGTTATAACGTATATACAGAAAGTTTTAGACAGAGGATATAATGTTATTGCAATGAATTACACCTTTGCGCCAGAATATAATTATCCGATGCCTTTGAAGCAAGTCTCAGCAGCAGTGTCATTTCTAAAACAAAATGTTGAAAAGTATGATTTGAACATGAATAATATTGTAATAGTGGGACAAAGTGCTGGGGCTCAAATAGCTGGCCAATTTGTTAATATCCAGACAGATCCCACTTATGCTGATGAGATGGAGATACAACCTGTTTTAAGCGCCTCAGATATTAAGGCTGTAGTATTCAACTCCGGTTTATATGACCCTTCCCGATTTGATGAGACGGATAGTGTCGTATCTAATTATAGGTTTAATACAATGGGAAGAGCATACTTTAATGTGAATACTTTGGAAGGTAATAAGGAAGTAGAACAATCCAATGTCATTAAGCATGTTACCAAGGATTTTCCGCCTACCTTTATATCTGATGGAAACACTGGAACTTTTAACGATCAAGCGAAGGATTTAAAGGCTAAATTTAAAAAACTAGGTGTTAAACATCAATTAAATATCTATAGCAAAAATGTTATGGAGCTTCCCCATGGATTCGAAAAAAAGCGTAACAAATATGCAAAAGAAAATCTTAACATGCAAATGGACTTTTTAGATACTGTAGTTAAGCAGTAAGTTCACAATATATTCCAAGTAGCAGTCCATGTCTATTGCTGTTGCTATTGTAACTAAGAAAATGATAAAGACCAGTTGTTATAAATCCTGCGATCAAGTTAAAAACCGCAGACGCTCCAACGTCTACTGTTAGTGCATAGCCCTTTAAAGGGGCGACTCACATTAGTGAAGAAATAACCATCACTATTTGCTTGTCAGGCTATGGGGTGGTTATTTCTTTTGATGAAAAGACAACAGCACAATAATCAACATAGCGAACGCTATCATCAGTGTTAATGTTTCAAAAACACTCATCATCAAGGCACCCCCCCTTCTATAAAAATGAAAAACAAAAAGGGAATAAGCTACCATCCATATGCTCCATTATAGCATGTACCTGGTAAGCTTTTCATACCTTAGAACAACTCTATCAAATGAATAAGCTCAATATAACCCCTCCACTTGCGGCTTTCCACCTTCTATATTCCGACTTTTTCTTGTTGTTTTGAAGTGTCTCATACACCCACTTTGCACGACTCCCGTTTTTCTATCTTACTTGCTTTAAACAAATCGCATCTTGATTAAGAATATCCATATACCTACTTTTTACTCGCGACAATGTACATAAAATTTCTTACAATCATTTAATACTCTATTAATTAGCGCTTCATATTCTCTATTTATAATAGAGTTATCAAATTCAAAGGAGTGGTAATTAATATGAAGCGTTTCTTATCTATTTTCTTTATAACGAGTATTCTAATGACTAGTTTCGCAGTTCCAGCATTTGCGAATGAGAAGTCCAAACAAGACCAACAAAAGATGATTAATGTCGCTCACCGCGGAGCATCTGCACATGCACCGGAAAACACTATGGCCGCATTTCATAAAGGTGTGGAAATGAAGTCAGATTACATTGAAATTGATGTACAAATGACGGCAGATGAAGAATTAGTAATTATTCATGATACTACAGTAAACCGCACAACAAATGGTACTGGCGCTGTTGGTGATTTGACATTAGAAGAAATTCGTGCGTTAGATGCTGGTAGTTGGTTTAGTGAAGAATTTGCTGGCGAGAAAATCCCTACATTTGAAGAAGTACTAGATGCCTTTCGTGGAAAAGTAGGTATTTTAATTGAATTAAAGTCACCTGAACTTTATCCAGGTATGGAGGAGAAAGTTGCAAATGCTTTAAAGGAACGCAATATGGATCATGCCAAAAATAAAAAAATCATTATTCAATCTTTTAATCACGGATCGATGGAACTATCTAAAGAGCTTTTACCAGAAATTCCTCACGGGGTATTAGCAGGTCTCAGTTGGGCAGGTGTGACCGATGAACAATTAGAAGCGTTCGCTACATATGCAGATTACTTCAATCCTAATCAGAACATTGTAACACCAGCGTTAGTTGATCGCGTTCATGAAGTAGGAATGCAGATTATGCCCTACACTTCTAGATCACAAGAACAAGCTGACCGCCTGTTTAATTTAGGTGTAGATGGAATTGTCACTGATTATCCAGAGCATGTGTATCACCATCCGGTTAAAAATAACTAATAGAAAAGCAAAAGGAGAGTGAACGATGTTTCATCCCCAAAAAGAACTTTTCGGTAAATTTATTGGTTTAGTAGCCACTCTTGGACTTGCAGTGACACTGTTTAGTACCTTTCTAACAACATCCGCATATGCTAAAGGGGCGGAACAACCAAAATTAGAATTTGGGGTCGTACCAGATGCACAATATTGTGATTGTGAAATTAATGGCACTCGCTATTATCGCAATTCTGTATCAAAACTGATTGACGCATCCCAAGCATTAAATCAAGAGAATGTCGACTTTACTGTACAGCTTGGCGATTTAATTGACCGAGAGCTACAAAGTTTCTCTACCATTCTACCAATCTTTAATATGATAGAAGGCCCAAAATATCATGTCCTCGGCAATCACGATTTTGCTGTGAAAACGGACGAAGTAATTGACATTCTTGGAATGGAAAACCAATATTATGACTTTAAATACAAGAATTGGCGCTTCGTTGTCCTAGACACAAATGACCTTAGTTTCTATGCAAACCCAGAAGGCTCTGAAAAATACGAAGAAGCCGAGGCCATGTATAATCAATTAGTAGAAAAAGGGGCCACCCAAGCACAAACTTACAACGGTGGCGTAAGTACTGAACAGTTAACTTGGCTTCAGGCTGTACTGGATAAAGCGGCAAAGCGAAATGAAAAAGTGGTTGTTTTTGGGCACATGCCAGTCTACCCGAAAAATCACCATAATGTTTGGAATGCAGAAGAAGTGACTGAAGTACTTGAGGCTAATGGTAATGTCGTAGCCTATTTCAACGGACACAACCACGCTGGAAACTACGGTCTACAAAATGGCACTCACTACGTCAATCTTGAGGGAATGGTAGAAACTGAGGATACTACTGCCTACTCGATTATTCGCATCTATAAAGATCGATTAGAAATCGATGGCTATGGACGCCAAGGAGATCTTGTTTTGGAAATTCAATAAAGGTAAGAGAGGTAAAGGGAAAACCCCTTTACCTCTCTTTAGTTTGAATTAAGTCTGATTTTTCATAACATTATTCGTTATAATATTTTTCACATAATAAATAGTGGTGTTTCTCATGTATACCAAGTAAATCAATACTTTGGATTAAATTGGGATTGTTTGCGAGCGGATCTGGGAAGCGTATATGACCAGCAACATCATCCGTAATGTTTAAAACTATTTTTTCTAGTTGCTTTGTCTCCTTATCCAGTTGTTCTATCAGCCATTGAAAATCAACATCGTATTCTATATCTTTTGGTGGGACTAAAAGGAAAGGAGCTTTCATCGGCTTTTTATTTTTTTGTTTATATGCTGCATATACGTCAGTGCTATGTACTTTAAATGGTTTGTTTTTTCTTAATGTAGCGATAGGCAGAGATAAGGGAACATAACCTTTACTTAGCCTTCGAAACCATTTCATCATCAAGTATAGGTGATAATAGGTTTCTCCCCATGACCACTTGTCTTGATGCGCCCTCTTCCATTCCTGATTTCGAAAAATAGCTAATTCTTCCTTTATTTCTTCTCTTTGCTTGTATATCTTTTGAAAGTGATTCTTCATATGTAGGCTTTTCAAGATATTTTGCCCTCCCAGTCCGAATCTATTTTTTCTTTTGGCGATATAAATCCACTGATTTATACCCTTGTGATAATATATCAACCATTTGTGCCTGACGTTTTTCACGTGTTTTTTGCTGTTTAGCAGAAAAAATATAACGTGCCCAATCTCTTTGATAACCTGGCGTTAAATCTTGATAGAATTTAAGTTCGTTAGGGTAATTACCTAAAATTTCCTCAACATCTTTTACGTTATCCTCATAATCAGCTACAGACTGACTGGCTTTTGATGACTTATTCGTTTTCTTTTTTTCTCGTTTGATACCGACAACAGTAAATACATCATCCATACTTACCATGCGTGAAAATTTCACATCACTATTTTCGACATATCCATCTTCTCCAACTTTTAATGATGGAAAGATATCATCTCTGTGAATATATGTATCATACCGTTTGTTCCCTTTCTTCGGGTAGGCAAAAAATAAGTATCCTTTTTCAATTAATGCTTCCTCTTTAATTATCCGTTGAGTATGGCTTGCCATTTCATCAATTGTCTCTACAAAAATGAAAATAGCATCATGGTCTCCTGTTAATTCTGTTTGATAGTCATCAAATAGATCATAATCACTCGGTTGGTTAAGCACTGCAATATTTTTAAATTTAGTAAGATTTAGTTTATTGATAATAGTCATCTTATTCTCCTTTTTATCATTAAATTAGCCAGAACCTTTCACTCCTATTTTTTCCCGAAAGAACTAGCAGTTATATTTATTTTACCATATCCTAACATTTATATTACTTCGTTTAGTCCCTTTCCACCGAAATTTATATTTTGCCTACGATATCTAATTAGAAACAAAGTGATTTATATAGTTGAATAGGTATAATTTCGTTTTACACTGGAAAAATTGATAGTATCGTAATTTTTGAGTTTGTTCTGTTCATACATAGATCTATTATTTTTGTTATGGAAATTCTCTTAATTGGCCATTTTCATACGAGAAGATAATGTTTATGTAAAATTATTAAACTATATAAAGTAGAGAGTGGTGTGATAATGTTTGAATTTCTGCATGATATATCCTTAGTTCTTGGAAGAGTAATTACTATTTTACCTTTGCTATTGTTTATAACTTTATTTATGGGGAAACGGGCAATTGGAGAATTACCGGTATTCGACTTTCTAATTATCGTCATATTGGGGGCTATTGCTGGAGCTGATATCGCAGATCCGAATATTAAACATCTTCCAACTGCAATAGCAATAATTGGGGTTGGAGTTCTCCAAAGAGTTGTTGCAAAATGGAAAATTTCTAATCGAAAAATAGGTAGATGGTTAACATTCGAACCAACTATCATTATTCAAGATGGGAAATTTCTCGATAACAACCTTAAAAAAATTCGTTACTCTATTGATAATATACTGCAAATGCTTAGAGAAAAAAATGTTTTTGATATAAGAGAAGTTGAAACAGCCATTATCGAAGCAAATGGAGCTTTGAGCGTATTAAAAAAACCTCAAAAAAATACCGTTACGCTAGAAGATATGAATATAATTGAAACAAAACCAAAAATCGCATTTGCTATCATCATCGAAGGTACGCTTTACACCAATGTGTTAAAGGAATTTAATCTTGATGAGAAGTGGTTAGATCAGCAGTTATACCAGTTAGGAATTAAGGATATAGAAGAAGTTTTTTTTGCTTCCATTAATCAAAATCATGAGTTACATATTTCTTTATACGATGAAAAGAATGTAAAGATTCCACAGATTAGACACTAAGATGATTAGATATCTCGTTTTACTTTTGTCTAAAAGTTAATGCAAAGTAAGTTTAATTCACCTATATAAAAAGTAATTAGTGGGACAGGTGTACTGCTGCCCCACTAATTACTTTCTTTCTTTCATTATGCTACACTCATGTATGTCACAAGCGCAATAACAGAACCAATAATGGCGACAAGGTATATCATACTTAGAAATTTCAGGTGAGATCTACTTTTTTCCCGATAATTTGGATCACTCCTACCTAGCTCCCTATATGTCAAAACAAAAGAAATAATACCAATAATAAGAATTAGCATTATATAAACAATCACCACTAAGCCCTCCTTTATGTTTACTATATAAATCTATATCACAAAGTATAGGAGGATAAACTCTAGACATACTTCAATTACTGGTTATATATGAATATACTTTTTTCTATTCTTCTATGAATGGAGCTCCATTAGATACAAAACTGGCCTCAAAAGTTAGCTCAGTGGACTTTGGTATTATACTTCTGCATCTGCAATGACAAAACCACTACCTGCCATTTTATTACCTTTTACCGATGTTTGTTTCTCTTTTTGCTGCTCTGACTTCCTGATATTTAATGAATCGTTACTTAAAGTAATCAATCCATTCCCTTCCTCTCTTTTACTATACCCTAATGGGGATGTTGATTTTATAAGTTGAGCATACAGTTCTGGTTCCGTTAAGGTTCTGTCCAATTCTTGTTCCATTTGCTCAATCAGAATCGCTGCCGCTCCGGAAACATGCGGGGTTGCCATCGATGTCCCTGACAGCTTCGCATATTTTCCATTCAAATAGGTAGACATCACATCAACACCAGGTGCCACTAGATCGATCTCACTATTAATATTCGTAAATTCAGCCATATTCCCCTCCTTATCTACGGCACCTACTTGCACTACTTCTTTATAATAACCTGGGTAAATTCGTTCTGTTGTTCGTACGTCTCCATCGCCTTCATTTCCAGCCGCACATACAACTAAAATATCATTAGCGACAGCTTTTCGAATCGCTTGGTGAAGTTCTGGTACATCCCATTTTGTACCGAAGGATATGGAAATCACCCGAACTTTTTCCCCATTTCTACCACGCCATTTTATAGCATGTTGAATCGCCTGTATAATGCCATTAGAGTCTCCAGAACCTTTGCCATCAAATGCTTTTAATATTAATAATTTTGCTTCAGGAGCTACTCCGACTACCCCTTGACCATTGAGTACAGCCGCAATCGTTCCAGCAACATGTGTGCCATGTCCGTTTAGATCGGAAAAATTGCGTGGATTGCTATAATTTTCTGTAGTAAAATTTCTCCCGTCAATAATTCGGTTGCTTAAATCTGGATGATGTCGATCACACCCTGTATCAATTACAGCAACTACAACGTTGCTTCCTTTAAACCCTTCTTCCCACTTTTTAGGTGCCTGTATCATCTCGACACCAGCAGGAATTTCACTCGCGCCGTCAATCTGTTGTTCCATTTTATATGGAATTAAACGTACTCGTGCCATTGTTCTCCTCCTTGCAACATACATTTATTACTAGTTAATTCAACAAGAAGGAAAAGTGTACTAGACGTTTATCATGTTCGTTTAGATTATCTTAAATTAAGCAATTTTTCTCTCATCAGTTTCCTCATTCAACTTATTTAAATGTTGTCTTTTCACATCCCAGTAGTAAATCCGAGGTAGACCTGATAACAACCAATATTCATGCAATAATGTCGAGCTAGTAAACCATATCATCGTCCAATCTAATTGTCTCAAAAGAATCTCTCCCTTCGTAACTAATTTATGGCGAAGGAAAGTTGTCTCAGAACGTTTTCATTCAAAGGATACCATTTTAGTACCAAAATGATAATTTTCCGTTTGATTTTGGTACTAAAACCAACTTTAAGTACCATTTTTACTTGTTTGCTTTCCATTTTGGTACTTAATCGGCTTTTTGTTACAAAAGGCACCAACGAAATGATCCCTTTCGCTTAAGTGTATCCGTTTACAGTTTATTAAAGATTATATATTAAAAAACATATTATTTTTCTTTCTCTTCTTCAACTAAGAGTCTTCGCAAGGTTTTTCCGATTAATGATTTTGGGAGACTTTCGCGAAATTCGTATATACGTGGTATTTTGTATGCAGCAAGCCTTTCTCGACAGAACGTCTCCAGTTCTTTTTCGTCTGTTGTTGCACCTTTTTTTAAGACAATATAAGCCTTCACTGTTTCACCACGGTATTCATCTGGCGCTCCCGCCACAGCTGCATCGATTATTGCTGGATGTTCGAACAAGACCTCCTCCACTTCTCGAGGATAAATGTTAAATCCACCGGCAATAATGAGGTCTTTTTTACGATCGACAATGTAAAAGAAGCCGTCATCATCCATCTTTGCCATATCACCTGTATAAAGCCACCCGTTCTTTAAGGTTTTACTCGTTTCCTCCGGGCGTTTCCAGTAACCTTTCATAACCTGTGGTCCTTGAACGATCAGTTCACCCACTTCACCGTTTTCAACTTCTTCACCCGTTTCCGGATCGACAACCTTGGCGATTGTATTTGGAAAAGGGATCCCGATGGAACCGGACTTTCGTTTATCCCATATATTATTCGCATGGGTTACCGGAGAAGTTTCAGTTAGACCGTAACCTTCAATCAGCTTCCCACCGGTTATCTTCTCGAATGTTTCTTGGACTTCACCGGGGAGCGGCGCCGCACCACTGATACATATATCAATTGAAGATAAATCATAGTTTTTTATTTTTGGATGATTGATTAAAGACATATACATGGTTGGCGCTCCAGGAAATGCAGTGGGCTTCTGTTTATCAATTAACTTCAACGCCATGTCTACATCAAACTTAGGGAGGAGTAATAGCGTACCTCCTAATATTACGGAAAGATTCATAAGTGCGGTCATTCCAAACACATGGAAAAATGGGAGCATCGCCAGGTAGCGTTCTTTCGTCTCCTCACTCCGATACACCCAAGCTCTCGTTTGCAAGGTATTGGCAACAAGATTATAGTGAGTAAGCATAACTCCTTTTGACACACCTGTTGTACCACCTGTGTACTGAAGCAGAGCCAAATCTTCTTCTGCATCTATTTTAACGTTAATTGGATCAGTCGATGCAATGGATAGAAGTTTCTTAAACGAATGTGTTTGTTGATCGTAGCTGATCTCCATTGGTAATCCATCTTTTTTCGCTTTTATCGGGTATAATAAATTTTTCGGAAATGGCAAGTAGTCCTTGAATGAGGTGAAAATGGTATGTCTTACTTCTACTTTCGGCAATACGTTTTTGACACGCTTAAATAAATGATCCAAGGCGATAAGAACTGTCGTTTCGGAATCATTCAGCTGGTGCTCCAACTCTCTTTCCACATAAAGCGGATTGGTTTGAACGACAATCGCGCCAATCATTAATGCTCCGTAGTAAGCGATGACGGATTGAGGACAATTCGGGAGCATAATTGCTACCCGATCGCCCTTTTCAACCCCTAAATCTTTTAAAAAATTGCTAAACTGGTATGTTTCCTTTAATAACTGCTCATAGGTGACCTTTTTTCCATAGAAAAACAGGGCTGTATGTTGAGGATGTTTTTCTGCAGTATCTATCAAAAATTGAGCCAAATTTTGCTTTGGATATTCGTATGACGGTGCAACTTCTTCGGGGTAATACGCTAACCATACTTTTTCAGACATATCCAACTCTCCTTTTTGGCTATGACATGTTAAACGACATACTTCTCAGCTGAAATGACACGCTCTGCAATTTGTCTTTTCAATGCAACTGTATTGACAGGTGTCCGGCGAGTGAGTTTTTTTACTATAGACAATTGGGCTTGGAGCATATCACCTGACTCTATCGCGGCTAACGCATCCTTAGCAAAAGACTCAATTGTTTCAAACGATTCGTGAACAAATACTTGTGTCATCGCGATCGCATTTGCAGCTTTCTCTTCACCTTCGTTCGCGATCAATTTCTTCGTTCTAAGTAATGCACTTTCAGCTGCGTACACTTGAATCATGATATCTGCTAAATGACTTAGGATTTCTTGTTCTTTTTCAAGCTCTTGCTGGTATTTTTGTACAGCTAAACCACCAATCATGAGGAAGATTTTCTTCGCCATTTTAATCATGTATTGTTCTTGTTCTAAGAGCCCTTCAAACGTCCGTTGTGGCATAAACGTAAGTAATTCTTCTTGTAACTTTTGAGCTTTCTGCATCAGCGGAAGTTCGCCCTTCATTGCTCGCTTAATTAACGTACCCGGGATTAATAAACGGTTGATTTCATTTGTTCCTTCAAAAATTCGATTGATTCGCGAGTCGCGATAGATGCGCTCGATTTTGTATTCCTTGATAAACCCATAGCCCCCGTGAATTTGAACTCCTTCATCAGCAATATAATCTAATGTCTCAGATCCAAATGCTTTATTGATTGAGCACTCTAGCGCATACTCAGCAATCGCTTTGGCAGAAGCCACCCCTGCTTCAGAACTGTTAAGATCAATATCTTTCATACTCGAATCTATTAATCCAGCTGTTCGGTACACCATACTATCAAGAACGTACGCCCCTATATTCATTTCTGCTATTTTTTTACGAATCAGAGGAAAAGATGAAATGGACTGCTTAAATTGAACTCTTTCATTCGCATAGGCCGATGCTAGTTCAATCGTATCTTTTGAGGAACCAAGACAACCTGCTGCAAGCTTAAATCGACCAATATTCAAAATGTTAAAGGCGATAAGGTGACCTTTTCCAACCTCCCACAACAAATTCTCTGTAGGAACCTTCACATCTTCCAAAATTAGTGGACACGTTGAGGAGCCTTTGATACCCATTTTCTGCTCTTCTGGTCCAGTACTAACTCCTTCCATTGTTCTCTCTACAATAAATGTACTAAAATCTGTTCCATTTACTTTGGCATAAACAATGAAAATATCAGCAAAGGCTGCATTTGTAATAAACTGCTTTGTTCCATTTAAGATAAAGTGCTTACCATCCTCCGATAATGTGGCAGTTGTTTTGGCACCTAGAGCATCTGATCCAGAAGATGGTTCTGTTAGACAATAAGCTGCAATTTTTTCCCCACTAGCTAATGGAGGCAGATATTTTTGCTTTTGCTCTTCTGATCCGAAGTAAACGATCGGCAATGTACCAATCCCGACATGTGCCCCAAGAGAAAGACCAAAAGATGATGCCTTAGATAATCGCTCACTGATTAATGTTGAGCTTACTTTATCGAGACCAAGGCCTTCATATTGTTCTGGAACATCTGCACTAAGGAGTCCCAATTCTCCCGCCTTTTGCAGTAGTGTTACGGTAAGGTCGTAATTTAAGCTTTCAATCGCTTCATCCTGTGGTAGAATCTCTCCTTCGATAAAATCCTTTGTTGTTTCGGCAATCATTCGCTGTTCCTGAGTAAAATCCTCTGGTGTAATGACCGAGTTATAATCGACATCGTCAATAATAAAACTTCCACCAACTATTTTTTCCTTCATCATTGTGTTCCCCTTTCTATCATGATGCTGGTATTATTTTAGCTTGGATGCACTTCAAACACACTAGCTGCACCCATACCTCCGCCGATACACATCGAAACGACTCCGTACCCACCGCCTCGGCGTTTCAGCTCATAAAGTAAGGTGGAGGTTAACTTGGCTCCTGTACATCCCAGAGGATGGCCAAGTGCAATTGCTCCTCCATTTACGTTTACTTTCTCCTCATCTATTTTCAGTTCGCGAATGATTGGCAAACATTGTGCTGCAAATGCTTCGTTTATTTCAAAAAGTTCAATGTCATCCTGGCTAACTCCTGCCATATCAAGGGCTTTTGGAATCGCCTTGATCGGACCAATCCCCATTATCTCAGGTTCAACGCCAGCCACTGCAAAGGATTTAAAGGTAGCTAATGGTTTTAAACCAAGTGCTTCCGCTTTTTCTTTACTCATTACTACACATGCTGCTGCACCATCACTCATTTGCGATGAGTTACCAGCAGTTACAGTTCCTCCCTGCTTGAACGCTGGTTTGAGTCCTGCCAGTACGTCAACACTTGTATCCGCACGAACCCCTTCGTCCGTGTCGACAACGCTTTGTTCTTCCCAAGGATTCCCGTTCTCATCAACACCCTTACGCACTGTTTGTACGGAGACAATTTCTTCTTTAAACTTGCCTGCTTGCATAGCTGCTGCTGCTTTCTGATGGCTCATTGCGGCAAAGTGATCCTGATCGTTACGTGAAACATCAAATCGTGCTGCTACTTCTTCAGCCGTAAAGCCCATCCCCATATAGATTTCAGGCATTTCATCGACAATTTGTGGATGTGGAGACATCTTAAACCCTGACATCGGAACATGACTCATACTTTCTACTCCTCCGCCAATAACAACATCTGCATGGCCAAGCATGACACGCTCTGCGGCAAAGGCAATCGACTGTAAGCCTGATGAGCAAAAACGATTGATCGTTATCGCTGGAGTTATAGCCGGAAAACCAGCATAAAGGGAAATAATTCTTGCGACATTTAATCCTTGCTCTCCTTCAGGCATGGCACAGCCAATAATGATATCCTCCACATCCTCTTTCTTTAACCCTTGAGCCCGATCCATGACCGCATTTAAAACCGTACTACCTAGATCCTCTATCCGTGTTTGGGCAAAACTGCCTTTCTTTGCCTTCCCTACTGGTGTACGTGCAATCGATACAATCACTGCTTCTCTCACAAAGTCACCTCATTTCTAATTTAATTACGTAATGGTTTCCCTTTGCTTAACATATACTGCATGCGCTGCCTAGTTTTTGGCTCACCACACAAACTTAAGAAAGCTTCCCGTTCGAGATCGAGCATATATTGCTCACTCACTCGTGTCCCCGCAGGAACATCCCCTCCAGCTAATACGTGAGCCAGTTTATTGGCTATTAGTTGGTCATGATCACTGATATAACCAGCTAACTTCATTTGATAAGCACCTAACTTCAACAACGCCTTCCCTTCGCTTCCAACTACACGAATCTCTTCTTTTGGCTCTGGTGTATAGTCTTGCTCAACCAACCGCAGTGCAGCTTGTTTTGCTTCGTAAATTAAATGATCTTGATGAACAACAACAGTATCCTGATCACGCAAATAGCCAAGCTTTTTCGCATCTAGTGCACTTGTCGATACCTTTGCCATGCCGATCGTTTCAAATATTTGGTTGACATATGGTTGTAAATCAGCATCCGGATTCGTAACAGAGTTGCTAAGACGACAGATCAGTTCCTTACACCCTCCACCTGCTGGTATTAAGCCAACACCAACCTCGACTAATCCGTAGTACGTTTCTGCCGAGGCGACAACTTGATCGGCTGGCAGACAAACCTCAACACCTCCACCCAAGGTCATCCGATGTGGAGCTGCAATAACAGGCTTTTCAAACTGTTTTAAATGATACATCGTATTTTGAAACTGGCGGATAATATGGTCGACTTCATCCCATTCCTCATCCTGTGCTTCCATTAAAAGCATCATTAAATTAGCACCAACACAGAAATTCCGTCCTTGATTGGCAATGACGAGTCCATCGTAATTGCGACGGACTTCTTTGATGCTTTCTTCAATCATCATTAAAATATCCGCACCGATCGCATTGTTAGGGGAATGAAACTCCAAACAAGCTATTCCGTCACCAAGTTCAATTAGGCTGGCTCCACTGTTGGATTTTACAACCTTATTTTGCTCTTTAAGCGTACGTAGTGAAATCACTTCAGGCTTTGGCTCTATTTGCTTATAGACACTATCTGATGCAAAAAACATGGTACCTTCTTGCTTCTTGTAAAAGGATTGGTTTCCGGCTTTAATCCAATCTTTCACCCATCGTGGAACACTCTCTCCTTCACTTTCCATCCTCTTTACGGATCTTTCTAATCCAATCGCATCCCACGTTTCAAATGGACCAAGCTCCCAATTAAAGCCCCATTTCATTGCTTGATCAATTTCTAAAATCGAATCGGCAATTTCTCCTACTTTTTCTGCTGAATAAAGAAGTACTTTTTTGAGCGTATTCCAAGCTAGTTCCGAGTATTGATCTTGCGCCCCTAACAGTGCTTTTAACTTTTGTTTTGCACCTTTTGCCATTTTAGCCGCTTCCAAAGATGCACTGACAGTTTTCTTTTGTGGCTCATATTCCATCGTCTGGACGTTAAGGGAGAGAATCTCCTTCCCCTTTTCGTTTTTCACCTTTTTATAAAAGCCCTGCCCCGTTTTCTCACCAATCCATCCTTTTTCAACCAGCATTCGTAAAATCTCCGGTACCTTGAACACCTTTTTCTCTGCTTCATCGGTCAATTTATCGTACATATTGTTAGCAATATGTACAAACGTATCAAGTCCTACTAAGTCCAATGTTCGAAATGTCGCACTTTTCGGACGCCCGATTGCCGGTCCTGTACATGCGTCAATTTCTTCAACTGTATAGCCTTTATCAAGCATTTCGTTAAGTGTGATATGCAGACTGTACGCTCCGATCCGGTTAGCGATAAAGTTTGGCGTATCCTTCGCAACCACGACACCTTTACCGAGCTTTTTCTCACAAAATTGATTCATCCTATCTATGATTTCGGGTCGTGTTTGCTTGCCTGGAATAATTTCTAATAGTTTCATATAACGAGGCGGATTGAAAAAATGTGTGCCTAGAAAATGTTCTTTAAATGCATCGCTCCGACCTTCAACCATGGCATTGATGGAAATACCTGACGTATTAGAACTGACAACAATACCCTTCTCCCATACTTTTTCAATGCGCTCCAAAAGCTGCTTCTTAATGGCAAGGTTTTCAACAATCACTTCTACAACCCAATCTACTTCTTTGATTCGTTCGAGATCATCCTCTATATTGCCAAGAGATATAAACGACGCCAAATCCTCATCATACAGCGGGGCCGGCTTTGTTTTCTTCATTCTCTTGATTGCGTTTACAGCTAAACGATTACGGACTTCTTTACTATCTAGACGCAGTCCTTTGCTTTTTTCATCTTCTGTTAATTGATCAGGGACAATATCGAGCAAAAGACAAGGGATACCCACGTTTGCTAAGTGGGCTGCGATGCTTGCTCCCATAACGCCCGAACCAATTACAGCTGCACGTCGAATTTGTCTTTCCATACTATTAACCTCCTGTTCTATGTCATCCTGTCAGTTTGTTAGAGCTAGACTCGCCAAATACCGCTTGCTCTAAAATTTCGGCAATATCCTTTGCCTT
This sequence comes from Gracilibacillus saliphilus, assembly GCF_010994085.1. Taxonomy (NCBI): domain Bacteria; kingdom Bacillati; phylum Bacillota; class Bacilli; order Caryophanales; family Bacillaceae; genus Gracilibacillus; species Gracilibacillus saliphilus. Next base: position 37,477 of record NZ_WJEB01000021.1, read on the forward strand.
CACACCATCCTCTACTTCGATTGCTTTCGTGCCATCATCTAGCATCGTGAGACAATACGGACAGGCACTACTAATCACTGTTGGATTTACATCAAGTGCCTGCTCTGTGCGAGCTAGATTTACCCGCTTTCCAGCGGTTTCCTCCATCCACATCATTCCTCCTCCTGCACCACAGCACATGCCATTCTCACGGTTACGATCCATCTCAACTAATTCGACACCTTTAATCGAACGGAGAATATCTCGTGGCTGGTCATATACATTGTTATAGCGTCCTAGATAACAGGAATCATGATACGTGATCCGTTCATCCAATTCATACGTTGGCATTAATCGACCATCTTTCACTAGCTGATTGAGAAGCTCCGTATGATGGAGGACCTCAACCCCGTCTAAACCAAACTCTGGGTATTCATTTTTCAATGTATTAAAAGTATGCGGACAGGCTGTAACGATTTTTTTCACGTTGTATTTCTTTAATATTGCAATGTTTTCCATGCACAACTCTTGGAAAAGTAATTCATTACCCATTCTTCTCGGCGTATCACCGGAATTCTTCTCTTCGTTGCCAAGAATCGCAAAGTTGACACCTGCTTCATTTAGCAATCTCACAAATGCACGAGACACTTTGCGACTGCGATTATCGTAAGATCCCATTGAGCCGACAAAATAAAGAATATCAAAATCAGGATTTTCCTTTACTGTCGGAACCGGAATCCCGTCAATGTCTTCCACCCACTTCGCGCGATCTTTGCGATTGATTCCCCATGGATTCCCTTGACGCTCAATGTTTTGCATCGCACGTTGACCCTCATGAGGAACACTACCTTCCATGAGCAGCAAATGTCGGCGCAAGTCTACGATTTTATCCACATGCTCATTCCCGACCGGACATTGATCCTCGCAATTTCGACATGTCGTACATGCCCAAATCTCCTCCTCTGTCATCACATCGCCAACGAGATTTAGCTCCTCTACATTGTTATCACTTGTCGACCACATTTGTTGCTGGAGTGTCATCGTCGGTTGAATCGTCGTCCCTTTCCCCCACTCGACCTGCTCTCTATCAACATCTTGAATGCTGTGTATACCGTAATTAGTCTGCGGTACCCATGGTGATTTCGATGTGATCGCTGCACCTTTTTCAGTAAGGTGATCACGCAACTTTACAATAAGATGCATTGGTGAAAGCACCTTGCCCGTATTAGAAGCTGGACAAGCATCCGTACAGCGCCCGCATTCAACACAGGAATAGAAATCGAGCAATTGTTGTTGTGTGAAATCCTCTACTTTTCCAACACCGAATGATTCCGCATTTTCATCTTCAAGATCAAGGCTTCTCAATTGACCAACCGGTTCAGTTCGTCTTAAAAAAATGTTGATCGGAGCAACCATCAGATGAAAATGTTTTGATTGCGGAACATATACTAAAAACGCTAATAATATCAACAAATGTGCCCACCAAAACGTGTAAAAAAGAATCTGTGCCGTCATCTCTTCAACTGACATAAAAGTCGCTGCAATCATAGAGGAAAGCGGTGAGTACCAAGAAAAAGAGAGATCATGTAGAACCCGCTCTAACCCTAGTGTCAAAAGAACTGATAACATTAAGGAAAAAATAAAATAAATAACGATGCTCGGTTTCTTTCCTCTTTTTAATCGAGGTAGTTTCTCCCCATAACGGCGATAGGCTGCATAACCAACTGCAAGAAATATGAGAAAGACTGTTACTTCTTGGAAGAGGTTAAAGACGTGATAGCCTGGAATCGGAAGTCGATCTGCCCCAAGGCCCTTGACAAGGATATCCAAGGCACCAAATTGTAAGATGATAAAGCCATAAAAAATAATCACATGCATGATCCCACTTTTTTTATGCTTCAATAATTTCGATTGGCCGAATACTTGCGAGACAAACGTTCGCAAGCGTTCATCGAAATTCTTTTCGATTTCCACCCGCTTTCCTAACTTAATATATAAGTAACGACGATAAACCACTTTCCCAAATAAATACAAGAAGTAACCAGTTACTAGAAGAAATGCGAGAAATTGAATCCATTGCCAAACCACATTAATCGCTCCCTTCCTGATACTTAGTAGGCTTAGAGAAGCTTTTGAGCCACCCTTTACCTTACAAGAAACATACATGAAAGTGTAAGGGCTCTCATATTATGGATATGAACGTGATTATAAGAAAATGCTTACCATTTATGTTGGAAAGGAGAATGATAAATGGATATCTATGTCATTCTGAAACAGACCTTCGACACCGAGGAAAAAATTATCGTTGAAGATGGCAATATTTCCGAAGATGGCGTGCAATATGTCATCAACCCATATGACGAATATGCCGTAGAAGAAGCAATCCAAAAAAGAGAGGAACTTGGCGGAAACGTTTATGTTATTGCTGTAGGTCCAGAGCGAACAACTGAAGCCCTTCGCACAGCATTAGCAATGGGAGCTGATGAAGCCGTACTAATATCAGATGAAAGAATTGGATCAGATGAAAACACCATCTCAAAGGTATTAGCTTCATACTTAGAAAGCCAAAATGTTGATTTCATTCTGGGTGGATACTTCTCAGTTGATAATGGTGCTGGTCAAGTAGCCATACGATTAGCACAACTCTTAGACATTCCACATGTCGGATCGATTACAAAGCTTGATATTAGTGATAACAAAGCACTAGCAGACCGTGATGCAGAAGGCGATCTTGAACAAGTTGAAGTCACACTTCCTGCAGTTTTCACAGCACAACAAGGGTTAAATGAACCACGTTACCCAAGCCTTCCAGGAATTATGAAAGCGAAAAGAAAACCGCTACAACAATTAACATTAGATGATCTCGATATAGAAGAAAGTGAGCTAGTTCCAAAAACTGCTAGAACAGCCCTTTCTCTTCCTCCGCAAAAAGAAGCAGGTCATATTCTGAAAGGCGAGACTGCTGAGCAAGTGAAAGAACTCGTTGAAAAACTACAGCATGATGCAAAAGTATTATAATAAGGAGGCATTCTTATGAGTAAAACCACTCTAGTCGTTGCTGAGCACCGCGGTGGAGCATTGCGTCAAGTAACCTATGAGTCACTACATGCAGCAACATTATCCTCAAGCGAAAACGACCAACTCCATGTCGCTGTGATCGGTCATCAATTAGATAGCTTAACAGAGTCCCTTTCTAGTATTGGTGCCGAGAAAATTTATCTTATTGATCATCCAGATTTACAGCAATATAACCCTGAAGCGTATCTTGCTGCTGTAATGCAAGTGATTGATGCCTCCAATCCAGACGGAATCATTTTGGGACACACCGCTATTGGTCGTGATCTAGCACCAATGATTTCAGCAAAGATCGATGCCGGACAAATTTCGGATGTCACAAACATCGAAAACATCGACGAGCAAGTTGTATATACCCGACCAATCTATGCAGGAAAAGCATTTGAAAAGAAAGTTTTTCAAAGCTCCCCATGGGTTGTCACCATTAGACCAAATAATATTTCAGGTGCTGATTCAAGCGGAGGTAAAGCAGAAGTTGAACATATCGAATATACTACACCAGCTGCTTTACGAACTGTTATCAAAGACGTCGTACAGAATACATCTGGAAAAGTCGATTTATCAGAAGCGAAAATTGTTGTATCAGGCGGGCGCGGAGTCAAAAGTGCGGACGGATTTAAACCTCTACAAGAGCTAGCTGACGTACTCGGCGGAGCAGTCGGTGCCTCTAGAGGTGCTTGCGATGCTGATTACTGTGACTATTCACTGCAAATCGGGCAAACCGGTAAAGTTGTTACACCAGAAATCTATATTGCATGCGGGATTAGCGGTGCAATTCAGCATGTAGCCGGCATGAGTCAGTCAAAGATTATCGTTGCCATTAACAAAGATCCAGAAGCACCGATTTTCAACATCGCTGACTATGGAATCGTTGGCGACCTTTTTGAAGTTGTACCATTACTTACAGATGAATTTAAGAAGGTTTTAGGTTAGAAATGTGTATAGGTGTCATTCAAAATAGTGACACCTATGTTCACCTTTTTTCTCATAGTATTGTTGTAATATTCGAAAGATTCTTCTTCTAGATATCATCCCATCACTCCAATTATAAATGGAGGTTGAGGTTATTTTTCGTTCCGGGAACAAAAACTGATATTCACTGCAAATACGCATAATAACTTCACTCCCCTTTTCCAAGTTACCGCATAAACGACATTCGATGCCTTGTTTCTGCGGATATGTTGCCATTTCCCCACATTGATAACATGGAATTCCTTTTTCTAATTGATCATATTGATAGGATGGAAACTGATTAAATGGATAATGTTCGATGTGATTTGCTGCCAGCTTTTCTGAAGCTTCTTTTTCTTGCGAGGTAATGTTTGCGGTAATAGGAAATTGCTTGATGAAGCGATTCATTTGCGTTGGTAAAATAATCTGTTTATCTAAAGGGGCTTGAAAGATAGAACATTCGGGGTTCACAAATATTAAGTAGGAAACTAAGGGGAGTCTTATATCAAGCGACTGTAGTAAGCGCCGTAGAATGGAATGGGCTCGATCACGTTGAACTAGCGGATTATCGATTTCTACTTGGTTCAACATAAATAAATTATCATCGTCCCAATAGTATTCTCCGATGAAATTTTTTATTTCGAATAAGTAAATCTTGCCATTTTTTAATAAAATTGAATCGATTTGACAATATTTATTATGATGTATTAGTAAATCTTTTAATATGATATGCTCTCCTGCTAATTTATCTAAATAAGTATCAAACATAACCTCCCCTTCAAAACCTTTAGCTAAACTTCGGTATCGTCTCTTTTCTTGCTCACTTAATTGTTTGCGTTTAGATAATAGTTCATAAGCGATTAATTCGTCAGGCTTTTCCCTTTGCTTTGCTATCATGAAATCCCTCCCATTTTTACATATTATAACATGTTTCATAATTAGTATTTAAGTACCAAAATGGTGTTCATGGGGAGTCATTTTGGTACTTAATCGTGCATTAAGTACCATTTTAATCAGATAATTTTTATTTTTGGTACTTAATTGTCTTTTTAGTACCATTTTGACTTCATGCGAGTGAATTTTGGTACTTAAATTATCCCTTCTCCAAAAGTGTCAGATAGTTCCACGATCGCATAGGCTAATGTGTAAATCTTTTTTTACAAAGGGGTGATGATTTTGTCGGGGAAAGTGATTAACTACTATGCTGGTGGCAACACGGCAAAGGGATTCTACAACCTGTTTGAGTCAAATATGCAAGGGTTAGAAAATATATATCTATTAAAAGGTGGTCCTGCAACAGGAAAATCTACAATGATGAAAAAGCTAGCAGATGCATGGGGAAAGCAAGGTTATAATATTGAGCGAATTCATTGTTCATCAGATAATGATTCTTTAGATGGGTTTATTATCCCCACGCTTCATTTTGGAATTTTTGATGCAACTGCTCCACATGTTTTAGAGCCAAAGGCCCCTGGGGCAATTGAACAGTATGTTAATCTCGGAGTTGCTTGGGATAATACAAAGCTAAAAGCAAATAAAGATGACATCGTTGAGTTGCAAACACAAATAAGTGCTGCATTTCAAACAGCTTATGACTGTTTTGCAGATGGGCTTCACCTTCACGATTACTTAGAGGAAATATATATTAATGAGATGGATTTTGACAAAGCTAATCAAGTCACTGACGAATTAATTCAAAAGATTCTGCTCGATAAAGCAAGTATTCACGGAAATGGTATCGTGCGACATCGCTTTTTCGGTGCCTCTACCCCTGAAGGTGTGGTTGATTTTATTCCCTCCATTACCGAAGAGTTGACAAAACGTTACTTTATCAAAGGGCGTGCTGGCACTGGTAAATCAACACTACTAAAAAAAGTTGCCACTAATGCGGAGGAAAGTGGCTTTGATGTGGAAATGTATCACTGCGGATTTGACCCGGAAAGTATCGATATGGTTGTTATCCGAGAGCTAGGTGTCTGTGTATTTGATAGTACCGATCCGCATGAATATTTCCCTGAGCGTCAAGGTGATGAAATTGTTGACCTATACGAGCAAACCATTACTCCTGGTACGGATGAAAAATATGAATCAGATATTACTTATTACACCAAACGCTACAAGCAACGAATGAAAGATGGCATCACTTATTTGAAGGAAGCCAAGGCCTTACATGATAAATTAGAAGCTATTTATATCGATGCAGTAGATTTTACGGTCGTCGATAAGATTTATTCTACTATTTATAAAGATATTGAACAAATAGCAGCAGATACTTAATCATTTTATATGTGCTTCTATACATGGAGCGGACTATCAACAATAAATCCGCTCCTTTTGCAAAAAGAAGATTCTATACCTCCATCGCTCCTCCACTCAATCTTTTAAAACCACGCAACTTACTAAGGTCTTCTATGAGCTTTAAAGCTGCCCTATCCTTCGCTTTCGCTTCAATCATGATATCTGCGGATTTTCCAAACGCTTTTAAAGGTTTTATGAAATTTTTGGCAAAATCAATATCTACATAATCAGCATGTGCTCTGATCTGCTTTTCCGATTTAGGAGAAGATAAGTGAAATTTAGGTGGGTGGCCTGTTCCTTCCCAAGTAGCGAAAATTTTCGGGAGTAACTCCTCCCATGACTCTTTTCCGGAGTTCACCCAATGGTGATGATAATCGAACACAAAAGGGAGACCGTTCTTCTCACAAATCTTTAACGTTTCTTTTGCTGTATAGGTCTTATCATCGTTTTCTAAAGTCGTTTGCATACGTATATTCTTATCAAGCTTTAAAAAATTTTGACTAAATTGCTCGATCGCCTCTTCTTTGTTACCATAAGCACCACCTACATGAAGGTTTATAGTTGCTTTACTTTCTAATCCCATCGCTCTCAATATATCATAGTGATAAGTCATATCCACAATCGCATTCTCTGTGACATGGTTCTTTGAACTAGTGAACAAAGTAAATTGATTCGGATGAAAACTGACACGTAGCTAATGTTTTTGTACTAGTACACCAATCTCCTTAAAAAGGGCGGTAAAAGGAGTTATAAAGTCCCATCTTACCTCTGGGTGTGTAGCGAGTGGTACAAGTGAGGACGACATTCGATAAACATCTATACCATGTGCAATATTATAATGTAATATACGAATGGTATTTCTTAGGTTTTGTTCTGTAAGATAATAAAGTTTTTCTCTTCTTGCCTCTTTACTTAATTTCTTCCAATTCGTAAACGTTAACGTTCGAGAAGGAGATGCTTCCCAAAGTGAAAGCGCAGTTGAGACATAACCGAACCTAAGGATCATTGTTTGACACCAACTTTTGATTGTATATGGAATTAGTTTGAAGCAAAAAGACAGTCTCATTCATTATCATGGCATAAGGATTGATCGGCACTTTCCCTGATTATAAAAACAGGATCAGTTCGGCATTGCCGTGCACTTCCACTCCTACGGGATGATTTTCGACTAAGATCCACTTTGGTAAGCGCTCTTTGTTTACCAAAGTTAGCTTAGGCGAAAATCCCCTGGAAAGGGAAGTGGACAGCCGCAGCGATGGTTTCCTGTACAAGCTATTTCAAAATGGCTACTCTGCTTACAAATGCGTTGATACTGCGGATACTTTCCTATATTACCAAAAAGGCAATGTTTCTATTTAGTAGAACATTGCCTTTCATTCGGTCATAAATTGTCTATTATAAAATTCTTACAACTTAAAATTTTTAATTAATTCATTTAAATTATTCGATAGCTTATTTAAATGATTAGCACTTAAGGTCACTTGCTCAATTGAGTTCCCTGTTTGATCAATGGTTGCTGAGGTTTCTTCAATTCCTGCAGCTGATTCTTCAGATACAGAAGCAATATCTTCAATTGACTTATTGATCTCATCACTGTTTCCTGCAATATCTCTTAAATTCTCAGAAATATATTTAATTCCGTTCGCCATTTCAGAGAGAGAACTATTAATTCCTTCAAAGGTTTTCCCAGTAGAGATAATTGTATTTCTTCCACTTTCTACTTCTTTATAACCATTTTGTAAAGATTCTGTCACAGATCCAGTTTCCTGTTGAATATCATTTACTATTTGTGTTATATCTGTGACAGATAAGGATACTTGCTCTGCTAGTTTCCGTACTTCATCAGCAACTACTGCAAAGCCCTTCCCTTGCTCCCCGGCACGTGCAGCTTCAATTGCTGCATTTAATGCCAACAAATTCGTTTGTTCAGCAATGTCCTTAATAACATTGACGAGCTTAGAGACTTCTTGTGATTGCTTATCTAGTCCATTTACCTTATCAACTGATTCTTTTACAATTGCATCAATGATCCCCATTTGATCAATAGATGAATTCATCAGTTCACTACCTTCATTTGTTAACTGAAGAACCTCTTGTGAAGAAGAATAAACAGTCTCACCACTATTATTTGCTTCCTTTACTTTATTACTAAAATCATTCATCGAATTAGCTAGATCACTGGTTGTATTTGCTTGCGATTCTGAACCACTTGCTAACTCTTGCATAGTACTAACTACTTGTTCGCTACCCTCTTTCACATTGTTAGATGATTGCATTAATTCATAACTTTGATCATTGAGAGTTTTCGATACGGTAGTTATTTGATTCAACATGTCTTTCAAATTATTATTTACACGATTAGACGCCTCAATTAAGTCAGCAATCTCATCTTTTGATTTTGTAATTAATGGTTCACTGCTTAAATCGCCACTCGCAATTAAGTCCATTCGTTCTTTTAATTGGATAATTGGTTTAGCAATGACTCTTGGAACAAAAATTGATAATAAAACAATAATAATAAGTAACACAATGCCGGAAATAATTGCGATGATTGAATTGGATTCAGCATGTTCCAGAGCTAACTGACTACTTTCTTTACTCTCTGCCTCTCTAGTCAGAGCTAAATCTAAAAACCCATTCGATGTTTCTTCAATTAATGGATCTATTTTCTCTTCCAATAACTGAGCAGCTTCTTCCGTTTCTCCTGCATGCATTGCCGGAAGGAATTCCTCATCTACTATATTATATACTTGATCAATGTTCTCGGTTAATTCCATAGTAGTATTATTATTCGTTATGTCTAATAAGTCCTCTTTAAAACCTAATGCAGCTTCCCGCATACCTATAAAAGCTTCTTCATGGCCTTCATCTCCAGAAATTAAATATCCTCTTAATTCATTTTGCTGACTAGTAAGCACACTCAACAATTTAAAATCTGTCGCAAGTAATGGAATTTCCTTATTAGCCAGTTGTTCCGTTTCTTTTGTCATATCACTAATCGAATAAATTAAATAAAAACCAACCCCTAAAACTAAAATCGTTATCAGGGAGAAAAATGCCATTATCTTCGTTTTAATGCTCTTAAATTGAAATATTTTTTTCATACCGTTTTCCCCTCCATGCTTTATAGTTGTAAGTACAAATAAACTTTGACTTACTTACTATATCGACAAAATTCTAGGTTTATTGTAGTTTTTTCGACAAAATATCCTATTTTTTTAAAATGATGGAGTGATGAATCTGGCAATAAAGCACCCCTGTTAGAGCAGATATCAGGTTTGAGGATATCACTATAAAAAAGCTGCCTTAAGATATAAAAGGCAGCTTTTCACTATTTTCTATTAATAATATTTTGCTCTTTCGCCATTTGCTTCGCTAGCCTTGGTGCATCCCATAGTGATGGGAGAAGAAGTAATGATACTGGAGCTGCTGTTACGACAATAAAGTTTTGCAGTGTACCGACTGATTCCTCGCCAATCGCTAACAGGGAAACAGCAACCCCTCCAAACATTAGGGCCCAAAAGACTCGAATGAATCGATTAGGCTCATTAGTACCACTTAAAGTCACCGCAACAGTATAAGACATGGAGTCAGCCGTTGTCGCAACAAAAATAACCGATACAATGATAAAACCAATCGCTAGTACGATTCCAAATGGGATTTGATCCATGATTGCCATCACAGTTGCCGGCATACCACTTTCATTTAGTGCGGTTGAAACAGAACCCGGGTTTTCCCTTTCATAAAAAATACCTGAACCACCAACTACAGTGAACCAAAAATTACTAACAATTGGAGCAATAAGGGAGACAGCGATAATCAATTCTCTTATTGTTCTTCCTCGAGATATTCTGCTGATAAAGATAGCCATCATTGGACCATAACCAATAAACCAACCCCAGAAGAAAATTGTCCATGAACCAAGCCAAGCCTGATCTACTCGATATAAACTCATCGTCAAAAAGTTTTGTAGATAGAAGGCTTCTGAACCGATAAATAAGTCGATAATGTACAAGGTCGGACCGAGAATTAACATGGTGGCCATTAAAACAACAACCAAACTAACATTCACTCGGCTGAGCAATTGAATACCGCGCTCAATACCAGTGGCCGCCGAAATTGAAGCAATTACAACTAAAAAGATAATGATCAAAGACTGTGTAGTAAAAGTATTTGAAATCCCCCATACCGCTTCTAATCCATAACCGACCTGAAGTCCTAGAAAACCGATTGGTCCTATTGTTCCAGCCGCTGTTGCTATAATGGATACAATATCAGCCAAAGAGCCAAGAAAACTATTTTTAAAAATTTTCTTACCAAACATTGGGTACAAAAAGGTTCGTGGCTTAAGTGGATAGCCTTTGTGATAATGGGCATACATAAGCACAATCACTGTCAAGGTACCCAAACTTGCCCAAGCTGAGAAGCCCCAGTGCAGATAACTTTGTGCCATTGCAGGAAATGTTGCAGACACTGTCCCTTCTTCAATACCTGTAAACAGCGGAGGTGTTGTCAAATAATGATACATCGGTCCAGCCGCAGCCCAAAAAACTCCTCCACTGGCTAACAATGTACATAAAATCATAGAAATCCAACGAAAATTGCTATTCTCCGGCCGCTCCATTTTGCCCAGTCGTACTTTTCCATATTTGCTAAAAGCTAATATCAATCCAATGACAAACATTACGAGCAGTAACACTTGCCAATATGCTCCAAAATATTTCGCTGTAAAAGAGAAGGAATCACTGATCCACTTCCCCACTAATTTTTCATTAAAAATGGAAGCGATGACGAAGAGTAAAAGCAGTCCTCCACTTACAAACAACGTCATCCAATCTAATTTTTTCTTCTTCCTAGTACTTTCATCCATTCTTGTCCTCCTATAATAATGCCACATAACTTTTTATCATTTATTATTCATGTCCTATATCCATAAACTTATTAATTCAAAAAAGTAACGAGAAATTTTTGTGTATGTAATCACAGACACTCAATTATAGGTTAGTGAGGAAAATAAGTCAAAAACATCTTACACTTTCAACCATGAGCAGCTTGTTCTTAATGAGGATTAGTAAACCAGATTATTCGTATGCTAGGTATGCCGATAACATCCATACATATTTTTCATACTTCCCTTGTAAAGCAATTAATAAATCAGCTGTTGGCTCATCGTTATTTTCACTTGCTAGAGGTAATCCATCATTCTGAATTTCAGCAATAATTTGCTTATAATCATCCATTAGTTGTTGAATAATCTCATTCTCTTTATCATCAGCGTTCGCTTCCACTAATGTAGCTTCTTCTAAAAACTTTGACATGACTGCCAGAGGCTTTCCATCAATTGCTAAAATTCTTTCTGCCACTTCATCTAAATCTTCAGCAATTTGATTGTACATTTCTTCAAAAGTAGCATGGAGCTGAAAGAAATGCCTCCCTTGAACAAACCAGTGATAGCGATGTAACTTAACGTATAACACGAAATGATTTGATAATAATTGGTTCAAAAAATTAATTAATCTTTGATTATCCATATAAACCCACCTTTTAACACATTTTATAAACCTTATTTTCGCGAAGTTTTATGGATTTATACATAAGATACTACACTCGCAAATTTTTTTTGGCTAGCTCATATAAAGATACTGTTTCTTCCTTGATACAGAAACACTCACTAAAATGCTTCCAACATTTGTGAGTGTTTCATCGTAGAATTCAGATCATCCTACTAATTAGTTCTGATCAATTTTAATCCCAATAAATTTTATTTCTGTCATGTCTTCTATCGCGTATTTTACGCCTTCTCTTCCAACACCACTTTGCTTCACGCCACCATACGGATGATTATCCTGCCTATACGTTGAGATTTCATTGATCCAAACTCCACCCATTTCTAATCGATCTGCAACACGTAATGCTCGGTTAATATCTTTTGTAAAAACACCAGCTTGTAGTCCGTAAATGGAATCATTGGAATACTGGATTGCTTCTTCTTCTGTATTAAATGGGATGACCGATACAATAGGAGCAAATACCTCTTCTGCAATGATTTTCATATTTTCGTCCACATCAGTCATGATCGTAGGTGATAAAATCGTGCCATTTCTTTCACCACCAACCGCAATCCTCGCACCCTTGTCTACTGCATCATCAATCCACTCTTTAGCCCGCTTAGCTTCTTCTTCATTAATCATCGGACCAATGTCGGTTTCCTCACTGATGGGATCACCCATTCGTAATGCTTTTGTTTTTTGGATATAGGCCTCCAAGAATGCAGCATAAATTTCCCTATGGACATAAATACGTTGTGCAGAAATACAGACTTGACCAGAGAATGCAAAAGCACCTTTTACTAATTCTGTTGTAGCATAATCAATGTTGGCATCCTCAAATAATAGGTTTGGTGAATTAGAACCAAGCTCTAAAGTAACCTTCTTAAATCCTGCTGTTTCCCTGATGTTCTTACCTACTGGAAGGCTGCCAGTAAAGCTGATTTTAGCAACTTTGTCATGTGTCACAAGCGGTGAGCCAACTTCTTCACCAGTTCCAATAAGTAGATTAATGACACCTTCTGGCAATCCTGCTTCTTGAAACAGCTTTACGAGCATATAGGCGGAAATCGGTGTTTTTTCTGCCGGTTTAAATACGACTGTGTTACCCGCTGCTAGAGCAGGTGCAAGTTTATGAAGGGAAAGGTTTAATGGGAAGTTAAACGGTGTGATGGCTCCTACTACACCTAAAGGCTCACGCTTGACTATACCCATACGATGTTCGCCACCAATAGCAGCATCCATAGGTATTATTTCCCCGGGAATATTTTTGGCTAATTCAGAAGCAAATCGGAGAACTTGAATAGACCGCTCGACTTCACCGCGGCTATACTTAATTGGTTTACCTGCTTCCTTGCTAATAATGGTTGCAAAATCCTCCGTTTTATCTATTAACAAATCGGCAGCTTTTCGTAAAATATCAGCACGTTGATGGGCTGGCATAACCTTCATTTCGGAATGAAACTTCTCAAAGCTAATGGTTACAGCGTCTTCGAGGTCTTTCTTAGTGGCAAGTTTTAATTCCGCTACTTTTTCATTATCAAAAGGATTGTGGACAGCTACTATTTCACGATTATCTTCTATTCGTTCTTGACCGTTGACAATGGAACCTATTTTCATCATAGTATGACCTCCGTTAACAAATAATATTTCCTAGCTTTTCGGTAAGCTTCATATTTTCACGATAATCAACTGGACAATCAATAAGTACAGGCTTGTTCAACGATAACGCTTTGTCTATGGTTGATTTCAATTCTTCAGTCTTTTCAACAGTCAGTCCTTCGAATCCATAAGACTTTGCTAACTGAACAAAATCTGGATTGCCAAATTTAATATGGGATGAACGGTTGAAAGCTTTCATTTGATGCCATTCAATTAAACCGTAACCTTCATCACGCCATAAAAGAATCACAATCGGTAAGTTTAAGCGTTTCGCAGTTTCTAATTCTGCACTCGTCATTTGAAATGATCCATCACCACATACAGCAACTACCTGACGTTCTGGGTGAACCATTTTGGCAGCAATGGCACTAGGCACTGCAACACCCATTGATGCTAAACCATTCGAAATTAAGCATGTATTCGGTTGATAACAATGGTACATTCTAGCGATCCACATTTTGTGTGCTCCTACATCAGAGATAACAATACTGTCTTCCTCCAATACAGAACGCAAATCAGCAATAATCTTTTGTGGTTTCACAGGAAATTCGATGTCGCTTTTAGACGTTTCTAGTTCAGTTAGTGCTTCGTTGCGAACATGTGACACCCAAGTTAAATCTCTTTCTTTTTCAGTAATTGCCTTGTTTAGATTTTTGATATTCTCTTTAATATTACCTACAAGATTTAATTGTACAGGATAGCATGCATCAATTTCTGCTTCCTTTGTATCAATGTGCAGGATAGGGGTTTTGCCCTCAGGATTCCAACTTTTTGGTGAATACTCAGCCATATCAAAACCAATAGCAATGATCAGGTCAGACTCGTTAAATCCACAAGCAATATAATCATTACCGCCTATCCCTGCAGTGAGTAGACTATGTTCATCAGTCCACGGTATTGCACCTTTTCCCATGAAAGTATGAACAACAGGGAGATTTGCCGTCTTTACTAGAGACCTCAACTCATCAGCAGCATCCCCTCTTGTTACACCATTCCCAACTAATAGGAGTGGGTGCTTCGCTTGTTCTATTATTTTGGCCGCCTCATTAGTTACTGGTTCATCCGCCTCTGAAAGATGATGAGGCACAATATTTAGAGGTGAACTCTCAATATCCATCTTTGCAACATCTTCTGGGAGTTCAATATGCGTTGCTCCGGTCTTTTCCTCCGTAGCAACTTTAAATGCTTTCCGTACCACTTCAGGAACTACGTCAGGCGTTTTTATCTGGGTATTCCATTTAGTTACTTCATCATAAACAGATACCATATCGTAATGTTGATGGGAAACCTTATGCTGACGACCTAGACCAGCTTGTGCTGTGATCGCCACGATCGGACAGAGATCCATGTTGGCATTGGCAACACCGGTTAATAAATTGGTTGCACCTGGGCCAAGTGTTGCCAAACATACACCTGGTTTCCCCGTCAATTTTCCGTATGTTCCCGCCATAAATGCTGCACTCGTTTCATGACGTGTTACAATAAATTGAATCGTGGAGTCATGAAGGGCGTCCATTACATCAATATTTTCTTCACCTGGTACCCCAAAAATATATTCGACTCCTTCATGTTCTAAACTTTTGATCAATAGTTCTGCTACTTTCATTAATTACACCTTCTTCTTTTAAGAAATATCGTTTATATCCTTCGGCCGTACCATTGCTTGATAGATATCGTCTAATGACCATGTCCTACCCTTTTCGTCTCGATAAACAATGTGTTCTCGTGTGAATTTAGTCGGTGAATCTAAGCCTGCTGCTGCAGCTAACCGGAATAGACCTTTACGCATGGTAATTAAATAATTTGCCGTACGCCATTTTTTCTCTTCAATCACAAGCCCTTTTTGCAGATCAGGATCTGTCGTTGCGACGCCGACCGGACATGAATTGGATTGACACTGTAATGCTTGGATACATCCAACTGTTATCATAAACGCTCTAGCGATATTGACAAGATCTGCTCCCATAGCAAGTGCAATGGCAATCCGGTCGGGTGAAAACATTTTCCCAGATGCAATAATCTTTAACTTATCTCGCACACCATACTTCCGAAGGGCATTATCGACTAATGGTAACGCCGACCGAATCGGTAATCCCACACTGTCCGCTAATTCTTGATAGGATGCACCTGTTCCGCCCTCCCCACCATCTATTGTGATGAAGTCTGGTCCCATCCCCGTATCCTTAATCGCTTTGGCGAGTTCATCAGCCTCCTGACTACTTCCAATGACAACCTTCATGCCTACAGGTTTTCCCGTATGTTCACGAATCTTTTCTAAAAACTTAAATAAGGAAGGTAAGTCACTGAATTCACGAAAACGATTGGGACTGTCAATCGACTTATAAGGCTCCACCATTCTTATCCTGGCAATTTCTTCGGTCACTTTCTCTGCGTCAATATGGCCACCACGTGTTTTGGCACCTTGCCCTAATTTAATTTCAAACGCTTTTACTTCTGGCATGTTGCTTTTCTCTAGTATTGCATCCCAACTAAAGTTTCCTTCCTTATCTCTTACACCAAATAAACCGGGCCCGATTTGCATAATAATATCTACCCCACCCTTGAGATGGTAATCAGAAATCCCACCTTCACCGGTATTCATCCATGTTCCTTTCGCAATACCTAATCCTTCTGATAGAGCAGTAATAGCTCTATCACCTAAGGAACCGTAACTCATCGCAGACATACCGATCTGTCCTTTAGCCTTAAATGGATGCCTTGTTTGTTCACCGATCACAATTGCATCATCATCTTCCAATAAATAAACTGGGGAATCATCCTTATCCAACCGCTCTTTTCTTTGAGCAAACAAAGGTTCATTAAGCAACAGGTAGCGCTCTGTTGTCACTTTTGTCTTACGATCTATCTTTAATTCTTCCGTTAATTTAGGGAAGAGAGAATTACGAATATAATATCCAGGCTCGTCAAAATCGCGTTGTGATCCATACCCAAGGACATCTCGTTTGTATTTTGCCTTTTTCACTATATGCTGATAGTCGTCTCGTGAAAAAGGCTCACCCTCGCGGTTATTATGAAATAAATATTGGCGTAACTCAGGTCCGATATTCTCTAAGAAATATCTAGCCCTTCCAATTAAAGGATAATTACGAAGAATAGGATGTTGTTTTTGTCTTTTGTCTATTGTAAATAAATACAATCCAACCACTAAGAGTAGAAGTATTACAACCGTACAAACTACAAATCCTATGATCGTCATAAAGTTGGCGATATTCACATACCATTCCTCCCATAAAGTGAGACTTCCATCAGTGGGGGAACCACCCACACTGATGGATAGCGAAACTTATTAGGGTGTTAGCGTCTGTTATCCCCCTCCTAACATCCTTGTGTTACTTGAAGTGGGGGGCATACAGGCGATTAACACCGTGATCATATTGCTAACTTTAGTTTGACCTGTTGTTTCATTATTATGAATGGCCGAAACTAAGACAGAAAGTTAGTTTAATAAAAAAAGTTACAAATTGGCGGTATATTAATTTATTCAGCAAAAAAAGACAGGCTAATTTGCCTGTCTTTTTACAATAATTATGTTTGGCTAACCATTAAGATGATTACACTTTATTAAGTAATATAATAAGCTTATTATATTGATGATTGGCAGAATTTCTCTATGATTTGTGTTTTAATCTCTTCAACCGGAAATTTCTGAGGATAAGTGGCAATCATCAACATTACACCTTGCAAGGAAGACGAAAAATATAAAGATCTCTCTCGAGGATTGGCAACTCCTAGATTTTCAAACATTTCACATTGTAACTCAAACTGCCTTGCATTTTCCTCGACAATCCGTTTACTATATTTAATTAACTCTTTATCAGCCTCTGGTTGTGTTTGTAAGTGTAGAAAAAAGCGATGAACTTGAGGATTTGTGTAAACATTATCAATCGCATGATTTACAACATATCTTAGTTGGTCAGCTGGTGTATCAAGTGCTAAAGCAGCTTCCATCACTTCGATTAATTTTATAATCCGTTCTTCCACAATCGTTGCGAGTAGGTCTTCTTTTCCTTTGAAGTAATTGTAAAGTAAGCCTTTAGAGATTTCTGCTTCTTTCGCTATATCACTAATAGAAGTCGCATGATATCCTTGATTAATGAACAGTTTCATCGCTTTGTTTCGGATATTTTCTTTTGCTTTTTGACGAATTCGTTCATTTTCTTCGGGTGTTCTTGGCATAAGTACAGATCATTCCTTTATAAGATTATCAATCTTTACAAATAACGTATCTGGATGCGTAAGTGTTACCATGTGGTCTGCATTCGCTATTTCGGATAAACTGACATTGGGAACTTTTTTAAAATGTTCTGCTACACGATGATTATCTTGAAAATCTTTTTCACCTATAATAAACAATGTATTCATCGATAATTCATCTAATCTCTCAACAGCAGGTGGTTGCGGCCAGATCATTTCAAAATGAGGCCATGTTAAAATCCGATTAAAGTAATCTCGATGCATTTGAATCATTCTATCTCGATGTGGCCCTGACATGACAACTTGATACAACGAACCACTCAAAGAGACATCAAGCATTTGATCGATGTCTGGAGTAACCCGATTAATGCTGTTAATATACTCATTAAATGCTTCAGAATAATGGAAACCTGATAAAGATGGTGCTATTAAAATCAGATTTTTTACTTTTTCCGGGTAATGCAACGCAAACTCTGTTGCAATTTGCCCTCCTATTGAATGACCAACAAGCGTCGCCGACTCTAGCTCTAGGTGATCCATAAGTAATAATAAATCCTCAACATAATTGACACTGCCATTTGGTGATGGTGATTTTCCAATTCCACGCACGTCAAAGGTAACGACTTTATAATATTGAGCTATTCGTGGAGCTAAAAATGTCCAGTCTCTCCGATCTGTCCCTCCACTATGTAGCAGTACAATAGGATGCCCTTCTCCAGTTACTTGATAATACAAATCCATGGTAAACCCTCCATCCAATTTATATTTCATAACCATATCCATTTTATTATTGACCGAACGTTTAGTCAATAATAAAACAGGAAGAACGAAAAATCCTTTTAAGAAAAACCGGGAAAGCCCACCCGGTCCTGTCCAAAGTAGTTATTTTGACATGAATAATAGGCGCAACAACCGCTGCGGCTTGTCCACTTCCACTCCTACGGGATGATTTTCGACTAAGATCCACTTTGGTATGCGCTCTTTGCTTACCAAAG
>NZ_WJEB01000022.1:0-55884 GCF_010994085.1 Gracilibacillus saliphilus
CAACAACCGCTGCGGCTTGTCCACTTCCACTCCTACGGGATGATTTTCGACTAAGATCCACTTTGGTATGCGCTCTTTGCTTACCAAAGTTAGCTTAGGCGAAAATCCCGTGGAAAGGGAAGTGGACAGCTGCAGCGATGGTTTTCTGTACAAGCTATTTCAAAATGGCTACTCTGCTTACAATTGCGTTGATACCGCGGATTATATACTCTCCTATATTATAAAAAAGAAAGACACGATAACAGACGTTATCATGTCTTTTTTATTGATCGTAGAAATTTACAATCCATCCATATATGGCATACGCGCCTCTGTACTGATTTCTCCTCTTACTCGCTTAATCCAGGTGTTACGTCCTTTTAGCCATTCGCCAAACGAGAAGATAGTGGGTACTCGATTAGAACCCAATCCAATTCCTACATCCATCGAATCCACATCATATATTGTCGTGTGCAATGTTCCCGCTGACTGCAAATATTTTTCCGAGAACACTTCATTTTCCGTATTATTTAATACTTGATAAGCTTCTGCTTTGGAAAGTGATTCTTTTTGCTTGCGTAAAATAGCTAATCGACGTTGAGAATCTGCTAGATGATAACGATTTGCTTCAGGAAGTAGATCAAAATGGTTCGTGCTTACGATATCTTCTTTGACACGTACAGCTTGCGAAGTCGCCTCCACCACATGTCTATTACCAAATCGATCTGCCAACACATAATTAAACGCTACACGATGCGGAACATCTTTTAACAAGGCAATCGCTTCTTCATTGTTTTGGCATTGTTCTAAAATCATTCGTGTAATAATAGTTGGAATAAAGCCATCACCGGAACCTCGGCGATTCACAAAATTATATCCAGTCATCAGTCCTTTTTCGTTCATCCCGTCCGCTCTACCAACAATTCGTTGAGAGGGACCGATCGTTGCAAATCCTTGTTTAGGCTGATATAACACGAATCTTCCTTCATATGTTTTCGGATGATAATCATAATTGCGTACCAAAAAATGATCTCCGGTTAAAATAGAACAACCAGATCGAACCCATTCCTGCTGATAACCACTGAAATGCATAATGGCTTGATCTAACGACAATTTCAAGGACTCTGCTAATCCTTTGAGTTCTTCTAAAAATTGTGGAAACAACGTATTAATCCATTGAATCGCTTCTTCACGATCTACAGAAAAACGTAGCTTCTTCGCCATATCTGGATTCGTATAAATTGGATGTAATGGTGATTGTTTTAACCATTCACCTTGCTGAAAACCGAACGATCTATAATCGCCTCTATATTGAATGACATCTACGTAGTATTTTTTCATGATATTTTCCTTTATTTTAATAATAGGGATATTTATGTCCAAGAGCCTTAGCCTTGCTAACGCAAATCATATCACTTATTGTCTCGAATCTAAAACAAATTGCCCATATGCTTAGTTGTTGTTCTGCTGATATTCTGTTAGATTTATAAACTCTCTTACAGATAAACGAACCATTTTCTTTAATTTATTCGGGTAACTAATATAGGTGGTGGTAGTACCATTAAAGTCCTTGCCGTTATCATAAATATTTCATGGAAAACTATCATTCATCTATATTTTCCAAATTAGAAAACATAGATGGAGATGAACTTATTAATTCAAATAAATTGTCCGTATTTGAATTCAGACAATCAATTATATGTTAGTAAGGAAATTTAGTGAATTTTTTATTCTCCAACTTTACAAGAGGTGAATCTATCGCTGTGCTTATCGTCTATAATCTCCTTCAAACCAAAAGCAGTACAATGGTATCCATTTACTTTTTCAGATTGTATATTGGCAGTGCCCAAAATTAGATATATACTTTAATTATATAGTAAAATTACAAAACATTATAGGTTGTGATGAAATGCTAGAAAACAATATAGAAAATATTATGCGAGGAATGCTAGAAATACAACAAAAATCTCGAAGGTTTGCAGATATGTTATGTGAAGGTGAATCACTATCTCAAACTCAGCTTATTCTTCTGATCCAAATGAATCTAAACGATGGAATGAAAGCCTCTCAAATTGCTGAATTTTTAAGCGTAACTCCTGGAGCAGTTACATCAATCTGCGATAAGTTAGAAAAACTTGGATTGATCCAAAGGGTTAGGGAGTCAGAAGATCGCCGAGTTGTGAAAATGATATTGACAGAATCCGGAGAATCGAAGGTACAGGAGCTCTTTCTTAAACTCCCACAAGAGCAACTCAAAGAAATTGAGAGGGTTTTATCAGAAGTAAATAAATTAATGAGCACCGTTTTTTAAGGATTTCAGTGATGAAGTCCTTTTTTTATTGAGTTTTAGTAATTATTCTTGACAACAATCCCTTTATGTATTTTAATTAATGTATATTTTAATAATTGAAATATATATTAATTAAAATTAGGTGGTGAGAAAGGTGGAAAATGAAAAAGGCCAGTTGCGACACAGTATAACCTTTACAAGTGGGGCAATCAAAGAACTGCCACAAGAATATGATGTTTTAAAATTACGCGGATCTGTAACATTACATCAAGATATTCATCTTAAGGAAATTTCTACTCATGGATACAGTGTTTTTCATTCCGATGTTCTTGTGAATTCTTTACATAACGCAGGTTCGTGCGCAATAAGAGGTAAGTGTAGCGCAATGAAACTTCATAATGTCGGTAATGTAACATTATATTCTGCTCAAATTGCTTATATTAACAGTTCCGGTAAATTGTCTGTAAATGAGCTTCGAACTGATAAGCTAGAAGCTATTGGAATGATTCAAGGTACGGAAATAAATGCAAAGCAATTACATTTGAGATTATCTAGTGAAAGTAACGTGGAGAGGTTAGTTACAGAAGAGGTACAAATTGATAAACACGGAATGTCATTCTCTCTATTCAAAAAAAGACTTCTATGCAGATACATTATAGGGAAAAAATTGCATCTTTCTTATACCCAAGCAGATGTTGTAGAAGGAGAGACCGTTAATATTGGAAAACATTGCAAGATTAATACATTATATTATTTAGAAAGTTATACTATCTCTCCCAAAGCAACTGTCACCCGAGTGATTAGGAGGGTAGCTTCATGACACTTACTAGCATTCTTCTACGTTTCTTCTTATTATTAACCATTCCTGTTTTATCTATATTCTATGCTGGATTAATAGTGGCTGTATTCCTCTCTATTTCAGGTGGGGTATTGCGAACACTTGGTTTCGACCAAATCCAAATGGGCATATGGCCTGGGATAGAGCTTCCTGTTGCTCTTAGTATCCCTTTCGCATTAGGCGTGTCTCTCTTACTTATTATTGGAGCATTTTACACGAGGCGTTTCATCCGAAAATCTCTTCGAATGTTGCGAATGAATAGGTTAGATTAGTTGCAAAGACTAATCCATACTGGTATATTGCCTGTCACTTATGCTGATAGCAAACTTTACTTTATTTTTTCTACGTTTTGAAGAATTGAAAAGCGATTTTGATTGCAGTAAAAAAGACCTAACGAGGGGCTTTACCACCCCGTTAGGTCTTTTTATTTAAAACATATTAAAACAGGATATCTTGAAAAAGTGAGATTGTTAGAACTAATGTTAATAAGGAACCTCCAGCTGTTAATGTTACTATTTTTCGCCCGTTCTGTTCTTTTGAAGGCTTCATAAGCTCTTGTGACTGAGCGATCCATATCACTATAGCTGCCAGCGCAATAATAAATAGAAAAGTACTACTCATTTGTATCCTCCTTCCATTCCTTGCTATCCAGTCCGTTTTTCATGCTTTAGCTGACTAACTCAACAGTGGTAATTGTTCTCTTATCCTTTTTTCATTCAAAAAATCAGTTAGGAATTCCCTGCTTTGATATAAGCTCTTTTTTACTTCCTGTTTAGGAACATCTAATAATGAGCTAATGACTTCTATTGGTAATGAACAGACATGTGCCAAGCCTAGAATAATTCTGTCTTCAGTGGATAGAAGACAAACTGCATTATTCATTAAAGAAGAATCTCCTTGCACAGCCTGCATCCTGCTTCTTATTTTTCCTCTTTTAGTAAGAAAGAATTCTTCCAGGCAACCAATTAACTGTTGATAGAGCAAAAAGGAATCTATTTTTCGAATATTACCTTTCTGATATATGGTCACAAAAACTTTTCCTGTTATTTCCTCTGCTATAGATGGATCATTGACAAGTAGATAGCAAAATCGATAAACAGTTGTTTGATGTTTTTTTAAGAAGGGCTTGAAAATAAATATATCTGTAAAAGAAAAGCGTAATGACTTCTTCAATATTTTTACTCCTCCACAAATACTAAGTTCTCAGCGATTTCAATTAAATCTTCCTCCGTTAATTCGGAGTTATTAGCTAATATAGAATAACGAATACCTTCTTCATCCCAAGTAAGGTTTTGCATAACATCGTCCATATAAATAGCCTCTAAACCTCGGACCTCTAGCTCTTTTTCCGCAGCTATATCAACAGATAATTCTTCGTCAGGTGCTTCAAAAGAATTTAAGGTAAATTGTAAATAATCATCTTTCATAAATTCTTGATTTGCTTCTGTTCTATCGAAGCTTTCCATATCAAATTTATCGATTTGAATTAAATCATAATCTTCACTTGTCAAAACAGGTTGACCATAAATTTCCGCCAATGCTGCTAATGTTGTTTCTTCTGATGAATTCATATCATCAATAGACTCTATGTTTACTCTATCAGGAATATCTATGGTGAAAGTTTCCTCATCAAACGAAGGATTAACCTCTAATTCAGTTACTGTGTACTCAAAGGTCACATCTTCAGACTTGGAGAAAGTTTTGATAACAAACCAATTATCTTCGGCAATCCAATACTCTTCTTCACCTCTTAGCCTGCCTTCTTCTTTTGGAGTTGCTTTAATGTGATACGTGTCAAAACCATTTACCTCTTCATTGCCAACCACCTCAACGTTATGTGTTTCTCTTATCTCCTTCAATGCATTTTCCACTTCTTCACGCTGGGATTGACCGATTAAGGTATCATTTGAATCAAGTACATCCATTGCGAAAGCTTCTTCCTGTAAACTGGAATAGATGGTTATCTTTTCTCCATCGTTTAAATTCATTGTGATTTCGCCATTTGCAGTTTCTGAGATTACTTTTATTCGACTATTCTCTTTGTCTGTCCATTGCTCCATAACCGAATCTTCTATTTTTTCATCCCCTTTGTACACAGTTAAATCACTTTTCACATACAATCCATTGATATCCTCACTAACTTCTACAGCTTTAGCTACAACTTGGTCAGGTGAATATTGTCCAATATCTTCCGCTGAACATGCTGCTAAAAGCAATCCGAAACTTACTATAAGTATCATGATCCATTTATTTTTCATCTCATTCGTTTCCTTTCTCTATTTGAAATGTCATTACAATAACAGTCCCTCGATATTCTAATGACCACAGCTTCATTTCTCCTTGATGCTTCTCCGCAATTCGTTTGGCGATATTCAATCCTAGCCCTGTATTTTTAGTCTTATCAGATGTTCTTGCCTCTTCTCCTTGGAAAAATGGCATAAAAATCGATTCTTTATCCTGTATTTCCGGTCCCTCATTTTGTACGAGAAGAATCCCTTTGCCTTCCCGAATTTGGTTGATGTCTTCTTTCGCTTCTGAAAAGACCCAATCTGGTAAAGCTTGAATGGGATCTACAGCTGCAAGTCCTATTGTCCCGCCTTGAGGTGTAAATCTTAAGGCATTACTCATCAAATTATCCAAATACCGCACCATCTGTTGATCATTCATATAACATGTTCCATCAACTATATTCGTTTTTCGCAAATAAACTTGATGCTTTCTAGCTAGTTCATCATACCCTTCAAATAGCATGTCGAAAAATTCCTCGGCATCAACATTCGGAAGTTCTATATCATATTGAGCTGACTGAAGTTTCGCATATAAGGTTAGATCTTCAATCATCCCTTTGATATGAGTGGACTTATTCTTCATAATTTGGAGATATTCTTTACGCTCTTTGTCTGTTAAGCTGTGTTCATCTTGCAGAGCTTCGGCATATGCCTGAAGAGAGGTTAATGGCGTTTTTATATCATGTGAAAAGGAAGCCATCATTAATTGCTTCTCCTCTTGCTCTTGTTTCGTTTGAAGCTGAGCCGCCTTAATTTCCTCTTGCATTTGTTCAAAATGCTCCATCAGCTGGCCGATCTCATCCTTTTTCTTATCTTGAAAATAAATTGGTTTCTGTGTCGAAGAAAAGATAGACATACCTCTCATTAATTTGTTTAGTGGGCGATTTAACTTTCGATTTAGCATAACTATCACTACTACATAAACCATTAGAAAAAGGGAAAATGATACGATGATCATCATATTTCGTCTATTTTGTACACCATCCACCCATTCCGATCGGTCTACACTCACTTCATAAATACCCAGGATTTGATCATCTTGATAAACTGGCTTTTTGATTGTTAATGAATCATAAGACAAATCGTACTGATAGAGGTTTTTAAATAAATTTTGGCGATCAACTTGTTTGAGAGTTTGTTTTTCTGCATCCGATCGAAAGATAATCAACCCGTCATTACGATAGAGTTTTATGTTAATATCACTTGCTTTCAATTCTGCTGATAGTTGGTTTCCTACTTCACCAGGACCGTTTTGGTAAAGAGTAGGTGACTGTAACTCTTCCTCCATTGATTCGATTCGCTCATATAATTCAAATGAATCTGTCAGTTCTTTTGACTGATTCCATTCTTGAACCAAGATAAAAAAGCCATATGCGGCAGCTAACGGTAGTAGCAGTACAATTAAATAAGAAATAATTAGCCATGTGCGAATTTTCATAGGATTTGTTCTCCGATAAACCGATAGCCAGTCCCCCATATGGTTTCAATCCATTTGGGTTCTTTCATTCGCTCTCCCAGTTTATTTCTTAAGCTTTTTATATGTACATTAATGGTGTTGTTTCCTACCCCTTCCACTTCGCCCCAGACTTGTTGGTATAATTCAGGTTTCGTAAAGGTCCTGTTGGGGTGCTGTATAAATAATTGCAGCAAAGCAAATTCTTTCGATGTTAACGAAATTTCCTTTCCACTAATGCTTACATGTCGTTGTTCCAGGTTAAGTACAAGCCCATTATTAAACGTCAGCTGGCTAGATTGCGATTCGATTCCCTGATAACGGTGATATCTGCGCAAATGAGATTTTATTCTTGCCATCAATTCTATTAGACTAAAAGGTTTCGTAATATAATCATCCGCACCTAAATCAAGTCCCTTTATCTTTGCTTCTTCTTCTAACTTAGCACTAATGATTAATAGTGGAATGTCACTACTTAGGCGAATATTTTCACAAAGTTGAAAGCCATCCATTTCTGGGAGCATAAGATCGACAAGTACTAAATCGTACTTTCCTTGATTGAAATCCTCCCAACCTTCTTTTCCAGTCGATGCCCAGGTGACATCCATACCTTGTCGAAGGAGATGATCTCTGCAAATTCTAGCAATCTCTTTATCATCTTCTACAAGCAAAATAGAAACCATGGTTACTACCCCTCTCACACTATTGATTATAAAAGAATTTTCAGTTGCGATTTAAAATTTAATAATTATTTTATAAAATAAAATGGAGCATTAAGACTAGACCCCTATTTTATCATTCATACGCCTTTGTTTTATTTTAAACAGGAATTTAATCGCCATTTCTTCTAAATAGTTCACTATAATAAGCGATTAAAAAACACCAGGCAAAGTCATTCCACTGCTTGAGGACACCTTCCTCTATCTGTCCAAACCTTTAAGGCTAGCAATCAAAACGGGAGCAAGCTTCTCCATTTATTTTAGTGTAAATCATTAGCAGAATATAAGGGATTTTCCAGTATCACATTCGATTATAAAACCAAATCAAAACCACCAGTGTGAACTGGTGGTTTTGATTTTTGGCCGGCCACTGCCTGTATATTCCTCTTTTCCTTCAATAACCTCTAAATTAATTGCCCCGTTTCTCTACATTTAAGGAATGGAACGTCAACAAATTCTCCACCATCTGCTGAGCGTTTCTCCCATTCACTTTCTAGCTGATCCATAGGTATGCTTGTAATTCTACCCCAAACCATTGGTCATGAACCGTTTGATAATCTCCAGTTCGCAATAACTCTATCACCTCATGAGCCGCTTGTTCAGGTGTAAAATCTTTCGCATTATTGGAACAACTAGTTAAAAAAATGTTAAGCAGTAGCAAGCTCAAACTTTTTATGCTTATCGTAACATTCATTTGATTTTCCTCCTATTGCTGTTCAAAAAGTAACCAAATGAGAAGGGCATTAGCTTTTTGTTGGCTTAATACTTGTGCACATGTATTACAAGACCATCCCCTTCTTCTTAGCATCTGCATCTAATCCTGCCCCAATTGCTACACCCATAGCAATTCCAAGTGGTAATCCTAGTCCAATATTATCAAATATAAGTAGTCCAAACACTACACCTAAACTAGTACCAATCGACATATATATACTTAAATAATACCCACTTGTTACTAACTTGTGTTGCTTCTGCAGGTGAGAACTGATGCTAGCTATTTTTTGTTTATGATACTTAACATCCGTTTCTACAAAATCATCTTTCTTATCTTTAAGTTGTAGTAAATGTTCTTCGAATTCAACAAGATACTGATAACATTCCTTGCAATCAGCCGAGAAGGAGCTTAGCCTTTGGACTATTCGCTTACATTTATTTATTTCGAGCTTTGATGCAATTTGCTGATCAACCGTATTGCCCAGTTCTTCAAGCAATGTAATAAGTTTATTTACTCTTTCACTCTCCACTAGTTCCCCTCCTAAAGTCCCCAATTATTTCAATACTATTTTATACGGCTTTATTCTTGGAAACGTTTCAAATATAGCATTATCGCAAAGACTAATTATAATTAAATCATTACTTAACCTTGAAGAAGAAATGTTTATTCGTTGGAAGATTAAATGAGGATTCTGCTAGTATGTAAACACATCCATAATAGTAATTTAAGGTTGTTTCATTAATTTGTCCGAAAATTTTACTATTAATAGCATAATTATGCTTTTTAGAGAAATAATAAGTTTACTCTTCCCTTAATTAAAGTAGGAGGTTAGACAAATGGGTAAAGCATTTCAGCCGAAAGATACAGGAAAATTAACGAATGAAGAATATGGTACTAAAAAAGACAGACGAAGAGAAGAAGCGCTTACTTCTGATGGTACAAAATCAATGAAAAATTTAAAGAAATAGCGAGCAGCACACTTGTGTGCTCGCTGGCTCCTTTTGCAAAACACATAACAACGAAAATACTAGTGACTTTTATTGATACTCCATCCACTTCCAAAAAGCCTATGTTTAGCAATTTACTATAGAGGGTAAATAATTTATATAACCCAATTCCAATAGAAAGGATGAACACTATGTCCAGAAAAACACAGTATCAACCTATAGGAGGAAATGGGGATGAACCATCAGACACTCAGGAAGTTATTTACGCTAAAGAATTTAAACAAGCAGATATTGCTGGTGGATACCGAAAACCTAAAGTGAATGAAGCTAAAAAGGAAAACCCTAACTTGAAATGACAGATCATCATAAAGCAGCTTTCTTAGCTGCTTTTTCTTTAATTTTTGTAGAAAAGAGGAGTCAGGGCTATAACTCCTAAATGTGATCATACGCTTTAATGAGTTAACCCTTGATCTCGTCTAAAACAGTAAGTGTGGAGTTAAGAAATGTGGATGATAAAGTTATTCTAAATGATTCAATCATCGGGTTTGTTTCGTGTGAACTATCATTTTTAACCATCACTAACATTGTAATTCCCTAGAACAGATAGTATATTGGAAAAGGCATATTGTGTTGTATCTTTAGAGATTTGCTCCAACTCCTCCACCTTTGAACAAACTACTTCAGCCATATAATTATACTCTCCGCTAATTCTCCATAAATCGATAATATTATGGTTCTCTTTACAATAATTCGTTAACTTTTCACAGGTCTTTGTTTTAAACAAAACAAAACCATGGATTCCTTTATTGAGTTCTTTATGATTGACCTCTACTGTATAACGATTTATCACATAATCTTCTAATCTTTCTATCCTCGTTTTCACAGCAGGAGATGACATGTTTATTTGTTTACCGATTTCCGTATAAGTAAGCCTTGAATTTCTTTTTAATAAATCTAAAATTTGATGATCGATATCATCTAACATTGCTTTCACCCACTCTCCCATTACTTTAAAATTTAAAGTTTTTCATAGTATATAGCTTAATAATTCCATTGTAAACAAATCGGCGTAGAATTAAAATTCTATATGAGGTGATAAATATGACTTGTTCCATTTTCTCTGATTACAAAATCGGGAACTTAACATTAGATAATAGAATTGTGATGGCTCCTATGACAAGAGGATTTGCTGATAATGAAACCGGTGAAGTCAATCACTTGATTGCCGACTATTATGGAAAAAGAGCGAGATACGGTGCCGGCTTAATCATCACAGAAGGAATTGTCATCAATGAATCAGCCAAAGGAACCTATGGGATTCCGGGAATATTCACACATCGTCAAACCCTCAGTTGGAAAAAAGTCACAAGAGAAGTTCATCGATATAATACGAAAATTTTTGCCCAGCTTTGGCATGTAGGCAGATTAAGTCATCAGGAAATTTTAAAAGGGCATACTCCTGTCGCTCCATCTGCCATAAGTGCTAGCGGGAACGTGCATAGATTAAGGAAACCGTTCCAACCACCTAAACCTTTAAGTCAGGCGGAAATATATCAAATTATCGATGACTATAGACAGGCAGCAAGAAATGCAATGGAGGCTGGATTTGACGGTGTTGAAATACATGCCGCACATGGTTATCTTATTGATCAATTTATCAGTGAGAAATCAAACCATCGTCAAGACATGTTTGGAGGGTCCTTACAAAATAGACTGCGATTTTTAGATTTGATTATTAAAGAAGTAAAGAAAGTTGTGCCTAAAAATAGAATTAGTATCAGGGTTTCTGAAAAGAAAGATGACGATAGGGATTATGTATGGGAGCAACCTGAAGAAATGGTACACGCTATCACAGAGATTCTTTCCAAACATCGAATAAAAATTATCCATCCCTCTGTAGAAAACTACGGTGTTGCCCTTAAAAATGATCAAAGATCGCTTCATGAGTTATTTAGGAAATACTGGAGGGAAACCCTTATAGCTGTTGGTAATATAGCTCCTAATGAAGGGGCAGTTATCATTGAAGAAAATCAAGCGGACCTAGTTGCATTTGGACAATTATTTATAGCCAATCCTGATTTGGTTATTCGTCTGAAAGCAAATCAAGAGATTTTCCCTTATCATACAAAAGAGCAACTAAAATGTTTAAATTAATTTATACGCGGATTTGAAAATACTGAAGCAGGCTCTGC
The DNA here is from genome assembly GCF_010994085.1 of Gracilibacillus saliphilus. NCBI lineage: Bacteria > Bacillati > Bacillota > Bacilli > Caryophanales > Bacillaceae > Gracilibacillus > Gracilibacillus saliphilus. Next base: position 11,422 of record NZ_WJEB01000022.1, read on the forward strand.
CAAATTCATTTTAATAGGGCCTGCCCAATCCTAATGAAGAAAACAAATGATAATTGTTGCTGCGCAGTATACGTTTACTTCGTCTACTATGCAATATAAAATTTCTCTTGTTTTTTTTACTTCATATTTACCGACTTTTTTGGGGGAATTAAGGTGTAGTGCATGACAATATCCTGTCAATTAAGATACCGATTACTCATTTTTCAACTTTTATTTAACTCCAAATACAAACTTGAAAAATAGAGAATGAAAATCCGTTCAAATCTTCAAAAGCAAAAGAAAATACATCATACATCTAACAAGTGAGATCGTATAAATGTTTGGACCAATATTTCAGCTTCTTATGATCTGCATCGATATATTTATGATCTGGAGATCTGTTTATTCAATTTTTGAAAATACCTATATACTTTGTTTATTTTTTTCTGATGTTTACCCTTTGGATTTTCCATATTCCCAAACTCAAAAAACTTTACCTTTTTAATGCCTACGTATTGAAATAATGCTTTACGCATTAAAACTTTATGAGCATTATTTAACCAAAACATTGGATAAAAGGGTGGACCTTTCATTACAGAAATACATACGACTGATTTACCCTTCAACAAACCGTCTGGCAACAACTTACCGTTATCTTTGTAGGCAAATCCTGATGCAAACATTTTATCGATATAACCCATTAACATCGCGGGAGGTCTTCCCCACCATATAGGGTAGATAAAAATAATCTTTTCAGCCCACGATAGTTGATCCCGATATTTTGCTAATTCGGGATCTTTATACATATCTCTTCTCTTCTTGTTCTCCCCAAATTCAAGGACCGGATTAAATTTTTCTTCATATAAATCTAAAACTTGAACATTTTGTATAACATGGTTTTCCTCACACCCGCGAAGTACCTCTTGTAAAAAAGCGTAGCTCAAGCTTTGATGATTTGGATGGGTAAAAACAATCAGAACATTCACTATTAAACACCTCATTAGTTATCATTTGATAACTAAATACTAACACCCAATCATTTTAGTTGTCAATTGATAATTGTTTTTTGATAATATATTTGATACTTTGTAAATGAGGTGATTTATATGGACAAGGGTAAGCTTTTCCAGCAGTTTGTTCGATTTACTGCATCTGTACATCAAGTGACAAACGATATGACAAAAGAAATCAAAATTGAAAACATAACTACCGTTCAATACAAAATATTAGAGTTCATTACAGTTAGCCAACCAGTAACTCTTAGTGAAATCAGTGAATGCTTGCATTTATCTTTACCTAATTCTAGCCGTGAGTTAAAAAAATTAATTCAAAGCCAACTATGCGAAAAAATTATTGATCCGAATGATCGTCGCAAGTTTGACATTCGTCTTACAGAGAAAGGAACGGTTCTAATGAATAAAGTGTTTCAACAGCTTGAATTAAAGTTTCAAGAACGAATTAACAATTTAACAGATTCCGAACTAGAAGCAATGGAAGAGGCAATCCAAATTTTACAATCTAAATTTTTGGATAGGTAAAGTGGGATGGATCAATATGAAAGAAATCATGGTCTGTATGTTAATTTTAAAAAGTTATATAATGACTCTTATTTCCATAAGAAAGACCTCTAGCATTTGCTTTTTTGTGTAAACGTAAGACACTAGGGGACAAATAATCCCCCGAACCATTAGTCCGAGGGAAGATAAAACACACTTTAATTTTTAGTTAAAAACTACTGAAGCTATTTTAACTCTAGCGACACTACACTCTCGACGTGTGTCGTCTGCGGAAACATATCCACTGGCTGAATCCCTTTTACCTCATATCCGTTCTTTACTAAATATTCCATATCTCGCACCTGTGTCACTGGATTGCAGGACACATAAACGATACGCTCTGGCTTAAGCTTAACGACACTAGACAAGAATGCTTCATCACTTCCGCTTCGTGGTGGATCCATAATTACTACATCTGCTTTCTCACCACGTGCTGCCATCTCCATCATGAATTCCCCGGAATCACCTTGATAGAAACGGGCATTTTTCACGCCATTGCGCTTTGAATTGCGGATTGCGTCTCGAACAGCATCCTTATTTAGCTCTACACCAATGACTTTTCCAGCCTTTTGACTAGCAATCAGACCGATTGTACCGATCCCACAGTACGCATCAATTACGGTTTCACTTCCAGTCAACTGGGCCATTTCAATGGCTTTTGCATATAACTTTTCCGTCTGGACAGGGTTAATCTGATAGAAGGATTTCGCGGAAATATCAAACTTCAATCCACAAAGAGTGTCAGTTATAGTCCCTTTACCGAACAACACTTTCTCCTGATCACCTAGAACCATGCTCGTATCTCGGTTATTCACGTTCATGAGGATGGTCGTAATCTCTGGGTGAGCCTTCCTAAGAGCTTTCACAAAATTATTCTTACCTTTAAAAATAGGTGAAGCTACAACCAACACCACCATGATCTCACCACTGATCTTGCCAACCTTCACTAATACGTGACGCAGGAAACCTCGTCCAGTGTCTTCATTATATGGCTGCATTTTAAACGACTTCATCATGTCCTTAATCGTTTGCCAGATTTCATCCGCTTTCGGATCGTGAATGAGACACCGATCCATCGAAATAAGCTGATGACTATTCTGAGCGTATAGCCCACCAATAATCTGCCGGTCCTGATTCAGACCAAATGTTGTATGGCTCTTATTTCGGTAATCATACGGATGGTCCATCGTTAAAATCGACTCTGGTTTACCGAACGGCTTCATCAAATCATCTATGGTTTGCTGCTTGAAGCGCATTTGCGCCTGCTTGTTCATATGCTGCAATTGGCATCCACCGCACTCATAGTAGTAGGAGCATGGTGGTTGGACTCGGTCTTTTGACGAGGTGATTATCCGCTTCAATTCCGTATTAACATATCGCCCATTAGTGGACAAAGTAATCTCAGCCGTTTCACCTGGTAATAGATGCTCTACCTCTAGTTGCTTTCCTTTCCACTGAATGATGCCTTTTCCCTCATTAGTCAGGCCTGTACAAGTCACTTCTGCAGTTAGCGTTTTCTTGTTACTTCGACGCTTATTGGTTGTCGAGGGCTTACCTTGGAATTTGTCGCCCTTTTGATTAGTTAGTGCGGAGCGCTTTTTTCCATTTGTTTTTTTCGATTGATTGCGTGTTTTTCCCGGTTTATATCCATTCTTTTTGCTTTTATTCATAGGCACTTCCTATCTATTTTTCTTTGGTTCCTCATTATATACTATCCAAAGACCGTAGTAAAACTAACGAATGCAAAAAAACTGCCACCAATTATTGGATGGGATAAAGGTGCCAGACCCTCTATGTGGACAATTGTCCATACGGGGACCTTGCACCTTAACCAGAAAGCCTAGGCAGCCGTTAGTGGTTGAATACAGATCAATTCAATGATTACAAGTTATGTTATATTAAAGATGAGCAATGCATATACTAAATAACCCGTAGCAGTCACTACGCGTTATGGATAAGCGGTTCCCACAGAGGAATCGGCTATCAATGGTGATAGACCTCTCCTAGTTACTTGTTGGGCAAAGGGAGGTCTATTTTCGTTTGATCAGTGAATGATCTTGATAAAATACAACCCAATGTTTAAGTTAATTGTATAGCTTTTTAAACTTGGTCAGAAAAAGGTGTCTAACCCCATAGTTTTTAAATCTAGAGAAGTCTGTTTTTCATCAATACCCTTAAAAAGTATCTAATTGATCTAGATTATTTGCTTTAATACCATCAGGTTCACTACGGATAATGTCTCGACCATACTTATGAAAAACATCGACGTGCTCCAATTTTCCTGCTTTTGCTTCATCAATTGCGGTGACGTAGTCTAACTCTCTGCCGCTATTCGTTTTAAATGCAATAATATCGCCCTCATCATTTTTTCGAACAGCAACAATTTGTTCTTTTCCATGCTCTCCAGATACTGAGACCTCCTGCTGAGCTTGTTCCTCACCCTGTTGTTTATAATCTTGGTATATTTTCTCAAAATCTTGATTGTCCATATTCTATACCTCCTAAACATACATGTAGTTTGTAACGAAGGCGAAATTTTTATGTGTGATCGCTCCCCAGTTTATCGAGGCACATAATCGATTTAATTTATCACAAAATAATGGTACAAGTTGACGTATATAGTAATCAAGATTACTCTGAATAAAGACGTACGAATTGAAGCAATAAAAGGAGCATTAATAATGAATAAAACGCAAGCATTAAATGAAGTATTACCTGACCTTAAACCGTTTCTTCAAACAGCTTGGGATAAATCCGGGTTCGAAAAGCTAACATCCATTCAACTGCATACGGCCCGCTTTATAATCGAAGGAAAAGATATCATTGCTGAGTCACCAACAGGCAGTGGTAAAACGCTTGCTTACCTTTTACCACTTATGCAACAAATTGACCCAACTCAAAAAAATACGCAAGTTGTTATCTTAGCATCCTCCCATGAACTAGTGATGCAAATAAATCAGGAAGTGCAGGATTGGTCAAAGGACAGTGGAATTGGAAGTGCTACACTTATTGGTGGAGCAAATGTAAAACGCCAAATTGAGAAGTTGAAAAAGAAACCGCAAATTGTAATAGGAACACCAGGAAGAATGAACGAACTCATTAACCAGAAAAAATTAAAGATGCATCAGGTAAAAACAATTGTATTGGATGAAGCAGATCAATTGTTAATACCAGAACACACAACAACTATCGAAAAAATTGTAAAAAGCACCTTAAGTGAGCGGCAAGTGCTCATCTTTTCGGCAACGCTACCTGAGACAGTTCAATCAAAAACAGAAGAACTAATGAACAGTCCTGAAGTAATTCGAGTAGGTAAAGAAGAGGATGATCGACCAAATGTCGAGTATATCTATCTTGTTTGTGAGGCGAGAGATAAAATTGAACTACTTCGAAAGCTCGTACGAAATCATAAAATGAAAGCACTGGTATTCGTCAAAGACATTTCAACGCTTTCGGTACTGGTAGAAAAATTAGATTATATGAGAATCCAGGCAGGAGTTTTGCATAGTGATTCCAAAAAACAAGAGCGCGCGAAAGCAATTAAAGAATTCCGCGAAGGAAAATCTGAATTACTACTCGCTTCAGACGTTGCTGCGAGAGGATTAGATATCCCTGATATCACCCATGTTATTCATATGGACTTGCCTAAAGAAACAACACAATTTGTTCATCGCTCCGGAAGAACAGGTCGTTTAGGATCTGATTCAGGAACCGTTATAGCGATTGTCACCGAGAGTGAGGAACGACAATTGCAGAAGTTTAGTCGTCAGTTAGATTTGACTGTTTCAAAGAAAAGCCTATTTAAAGGGGAATTGGTTGATTCAAAGTAGTCACTTTCCCATGATCAATGGTGCCTGTCACTATCCGAAAGAGAGATCTGACTTCACGAGATATACACTCCTATTGGCGAGATAATAGATGCTGTTCACAAGATTTACTCTTCTGTTGGCGAGATAGTTGGTGCTGGTGGCGAGATATCACAGTTTATCTCGTCAACAGAGCAATGAATCTCGCCTAGAAGGGGTATTATCTCCTAAACAGGGACACATATCTCGTGAACAAGTCTTTCCTATTACAATGGTATTATCTAATGGCTCCCATATGAGTAATTGATTATATCATCGTGTATGAATTAGCACATTTAAGTTGCCGAATATAATGAAAAGTTTTGGCGATTAGTCAGAATCACTCTTCCTCCTATAAGGATTTTGTTAAACTATATAATCCACGTTCGATCCGTTGGTAATCATCATAGACTGTTTGATGATGGGGTTTGGTACCGACACAGCATTTACTTGTTAGATGTGTACGGACAGTGGAATCCTTATAAGTTGTACCTGCCTTCTTCATCTCATCCAATACCTCTTGAACAGAAAATTCATTCTTCCCTTTTTCCTTCATAAGTTGTCTTGTTACTTGCAACATCTCTTCTCGACAACTTATTCTTTTTTTCTTTTTCATCAATATCTCTCCCTAATTTTATGATAAAAAAAGAGTTGAGCAATCACCCAACTCTTTAATCGTCTTTTACACTTCAATCTCTGTATAAATTTGAAAAGTCACGCCAAACTTGTCGGTTACATCGCCAAATCCAGGACTGAAGGGTTCTTCTTTAAACGGCATATTAACTTGACCGTCTTGCCTCAGGGCTTCATAGATTTGTTTTGATTTTTCTACCTCATTTGTTGTAATGCAAATAGTTACCTTTTTCCCGTTTTCAATAATCGAATCACCTGGGGCATCAGATAACATCAGTTCCGTTCCACCAACTTTTAATTTGGCATGTGCCACAAGACTTTTCAGCTCGTCCGTGAACGTATTAGGTATGTCTGGCATTTCTCCGTAAGTAAAAAGGGAGATAATTTCTGCACCAAGGGTTTCTTCATAAAACTGAATGGCTTCCTTTACACGTCCCTCCAAAGTAATATAGGGAGTTAGTTTTACCATCATAAATTGTTCCTCCTCGAGTTTGGATTGAATGGAAATTGATCATTCATAAGTATAGACGTTCCTGCTACTGTAAAATCATCGGTTTTTCGTAAAATTCTTTTTCACATCCAAATCTGCCGGTAATCCAAATCGATCAAATAAATTGGGGTCTATGAAATGATGGATATGAGTGACTTTTCCATGACTGATCTCGAGGATATGTACGATCAAACAAAGGCATTCCTACTTCATGCTCTAACAAAGCCATTTGTTGACTAAGAGAAGGTTGGGCAATGCCTAGTTTCTCAGCGGCACGTGTAAAATGCAGCTCTTAACATAACACGATAAAATATTCCAGTTGTTTTAGTTCCATCGAATTTTCTCCCAATTATTCACATTATAATCAATGGTATTAACTACCATTATATACTAATTATTTTATAAAAAGATGAAATTATAAGAGGAAAAGGGTTTAAATATTCGAGTTTATACATTTCCATCTCAAAATTACGAGAAGCTGAAATTTAAATTCAAAACTAATTTTAACAAAGGAGTTTGATATCAGTGAGTAAACCTGTGATAGATAAAATAATGGTAGGAAAGCCACAAACATTCGGAAATAAAGATACAAAACATCCAATGGGTCGTGAGTGGACAACGGGAATTGTAAAGAATTCTGTTGAAGGAGATATTTGGGTGGGGAAAACACATCTTGAAGGGGATGGACAAGCAGATTTTAAGCGACATGGCGGACCGGAAAAAGCAATTTTTGTCTATACCGTTTCTCATTATGATTATTGGATTACAAAGGCCAGATTTTTCCGTCGGTGCATTTGGCGAAAACTTAGCTGTTAAAAGCATCAATGAAGATGATTTATGTCTCGGTGATGCATTTCACACAGTTAATATTACACTTCCTCATATCCAATTAAATACAGTGAATGCTTCTTTATTATCATCACATAGAAAAAGGCACGAAAACAACATTCGTGCCTTTACATATTCTATTTTCTTAGAAATCTCATTTACAGCTGGTGTGGCTGTTGCTCCTGTCCGGAACCGTTGGATTTCACATCATCTTTCGCAGATACTAACTCATCCTTCGCATCCGTTGCTTTATCTTTTATTTCCCCTAATTCATTTTGCGTTTCTTTCACGGATGACTTTATTTCTTTTGATTCCTCTACTACATTCTGAGTTGTTTCTTTAATATCTTTCGCTTGTGTATCCAGAATGTTCTGGATTTTATTGAGGGTCTCTTTGGATATCTCTGTCGCATTTTGAAGACGAGCGATAATGGCATCTTTCGCTCCACGTGGATCTTCTTTTATTGCTGTAGTATAGTTGTTGACAGAATCTTTCATGTTTCTTGATGTATCTTTTACTTTCTCACGTGCATTGCTATTCAGAAGAATCAATGACGAAGCTCCAGCGATGGCTCCGGCCACCATTGCTCCTTTTTTCACCTTTTTTTGTTGTTCCATTGTCATACCCAATTCAAAAACTCCCTTCTATGTTATCCTTTTTTATAAGATAAGTTACTGGTTAAATTCCCATTATCCAATAAATTAAACCCTTACTAAAAAAAAGAGCATAAGATGGGTACCCCTGTTATTCTATTAATAAGAGGAGGTCAATAATGGATACCTTTAAAAGCAAGAATGGTAAAGGGTTAATATCAAACTAGTTGTTTTTGATAATTCCTCGCAAAAAGGATAATAACAATCATCAAAATTGATAACCCTGCCAGCACAAACGCAACCATTGTTGTCGTTGCATGATCCATCAAACTCCCCGTGATCAAAGGAAAGAATATGCCACCAGCTCCACCTGAGGCAATTAAAATACTCGTGATTTTATCCGTACTTCCAGGTAACAAGGTTGTCGCATAGACAATTGCAATTCCAAATACACCAGCCATCATTAAGCCAATCAGTACTATTAACACATAGCTGAGCCACAGACTAGTTGCCATTCCTAATATAGCAATAAAAACAACCGTTCCTGTACAACAGATGATCAGATAGCGAGCATATTGCATCCATTCAGCTAAATGTCCCGCAGCTAAACGACCAGCGACCATCGCTCCCCAAAAAATTGTTACAGACAATGTTGCTAGAAAGGTAGCTGCTTCCACCTGGTTCACTAGAATAGCAGGCAAGAAATTCATCACACTGATTTCTAATCCAACATAAACGATGAAAAAGATCATAAACATAGCTAAAATGATACGATGTTTTGTTGAAAACCGCACTTGATCTTTTGTTTTAGCTTGGCTAACTTTTCCCATATACGCTTCTAAAGAACCAAATGAAGTTTTCATCCAGAAGACGCATATCACTACTGCGTATACGCCTAACACTAGAAACGAATAGCGCCATAAATCCGTGGATGCGAGCCAGCCGGAAATAATCGGCATGATTAAAGAACCTAGACCAAAAAACACTTCTAATCTACTAAAAGCAATCGCTGGTTTATCATTGATCGCATCAATAATTAAGGCACCTACCAATGGTTCAATGATACCAAAGCCAAATCCAGCAAAAATTGCAATAAAAAACCAAAATTCCCATGGCACAAGTGACATAAACATGATTTGAGCAAGTGTTATGGATATAAATGAGAATATAAGAGTCCTTCTTCTACCTATTAATCTAGATAAATAAGACGCTGAAATTACCCCTGCCAAAAAACCTACAGATTGACTCGCAATGAGAATGCCACCTTCTGTGTAGCTTCGATCATAATAATTCAAAATCTCCGTCAAAATTGATCCAAGTATAATGTGTGTAAATCCAATAAGTAAGTATGTAAAAGACCCAATCCAAATTAAACGTTTCATATATCCTCCTGCTATTTCCCTATTCTTATGTATATGTAAATTTAGCTATCAGAATAATAACTGTCGACCTCATTTATCTTATCATGAAAGTCCTTTTTTGTAAGTTAAAGCTAATTCGTGAAATAGTTCGAATCATTCAAGTTCTACTCCTATTTCTAATTATTAACTTTGAAGATTGTGACAATTCTACCCCTTATGTTATAATTACAGTAAGAAATGAATATAATATAACCCGGAGCGGACACTACGGGTTATGGATAAGCGGTCCCCCCAGAGGGATCGGCTATCAAGTGTGATAGACCTCACCTACTACGTTTCAGGGTTAATAGGGAGGTCTATTTTCTGTTGATCAATGACACGATCAAAGCGAGTAATGCAATCAGGAAGGTACCGAAACCAAATAGTACCATGAAACTTTCATACATACTCATAGGCACCCCTATAATAGGAATAATTACTAATTCTAGACATCTCTTCCGCATCATGAAAGAATTATACATCATTTTTTTTAAACATTTTTTCTGTAGTTCCTCACTAACTGTATCCATAGCTAGTGTGTATATACTCTTCAAACACGTCAGATTCGACAAGTGCAATTGTAGCACCGCAAATTCCAGCAACAGTTACACCACATTCTAACAATTCATTTGTCTACTTTATAATCGGTTTGTGCCTTGGGTCATCCAAGTGTATCTGCTCCAGGCAAAAATAAAAGTGTTGAAGGTGAGAAAATGATTTCATCGGTAGTTATCTCAGGTATAACTTTCATACATCCCTTTGTTACAACTGATTCCTTCGTAGCTCCCTCGGTCTTCACAAAACTATATCACTTTATTTTAAAGTGTATTGATCCGAATATAGTTTGAATTATACATTATCATTGCTACAATACGCTGTTAAAGCTCTTTCATTGCATTACTAGTGAAAAAATATGTTAAAGTAAAAGTATAAAATCTTACACGAAAACAAAATTCAGTAAATACAAATTGGAGGAAACTATGAATAGCAAACATGTAATGATTGATACGGATTGGCTTGAAGCTCACTTGAATGACCCGAAACTTCGATTGCTTGATGCAACTGTTATTATGAAACAAGATGAGAATGGAGTGGTTATATCATCAGGAAAAGAAGAATATGATAAAGAACATATTCCAGGTGCAGTTTTTGTAGATCTTATACATGAACTAAGCGATATGAAGGCACCTCTTCCATTAACAGCACCGTCACATGAAGAATTTGCACAAACAATTTCTGATTTAGGTGTTGGGGAAGGTACCTATGTTGTTGTATATGATCGTGGAGCTGTTGTAGGAGCACCATTCTCAGCTTCAGATTGGGCTTCTCGTTTATGGTGGCAACTTCGCCTCGAAGGTTTCGATGAGGTATATGTATTAGCTGGTGGCTTACCAAAATGGAAAGAAGAAGGTCGCCCATTGACGGATAAACCAGGATCTTATCCAAAAGCAACTTTTACAGGGCAACGAAGACCTGAACTACTTGCATCAAAAGAGGATATAAAGAACGCTATGCATGACACCTCCACTGTCATCATTAATTGCCTATCTCCTGCTGAATTCAAAGGTGAGACAGATGCTTATCCACGTAATGGGCATATTCCAAACAGTAAAAATGTGTTCTTTGGGGATGTTACCGATCCGGAAACAAAAGGAGTGCCAGACAAAGATAAATTACACGAACTTTTTGAACCAGTCGGAGCTTTAGATACCTCCAAAAAAGTAATTACTTATTGCGGTGGTGGAATTGCTGCAACATGGAATGCGTTAGCACTATTCACACTTGGTCGTGCAGATGTTGCTATCTATGACGGTTCCATGGTGGAATGGTCATCCGATGAAAGCCTTCCGCTTGAAGTAGGGGAATAAGCTGTTAATATACAAACCCGGAGTATTTTTATACTCCGGGTTTTGTTATGTATAGGTTTGTTGCCGGACCGAATTCGCCTTTTCTAGCTAATAAAATAAATTCATGAACGCCTAATTAAGTCAAGTCTAGTTAAGTTTAACTAAGCTTGATATAAAATGTTATTTAAAATAGAAACCACTAAAAAGCGTTTCAACAAGTTTTCACTCGTTAAATCGCTATTATATAGTAATTAAAAATACTAGCCGGCAGTATCAAACCACATATACACAAAGCTTAAAGGCAGGTACTTATTAATTTTGTATCCAGTTCTTACTAGTGGCTTCACCCGCCTATAAATGTTATAATGATTGTGCGATGAGCTAATTTGTGTAAGACGAGGAATGGTAATACATGTGAATGTGGTCGCATAATTTCTCGCCGCAAATATACGTAGGAAACGCCTGTATTTATACAGGCGTTTTTCTTATTAGGGGACATTTAGGTACCTATTGTTTACTAAAATGAATGACACTCATCTTGAAGGAGCAACAGGAATGCAACAAAAAATGTCATTATTCAGTAAGTCTTATATAATAATTACAAATAAATATTAAAAATTTCTGTGAAAGGAAGTGTTACTATTAGCAAAAAGATTGTTGTTTTGCTCTTTCTTTATATTCTTTTTAGTGAATAAAGCGGATGAAGAGAGGCACTTGTGCGGAGTTTTGAGCCAATGTTTGCGGATGGGAGAGCCAGCAATATAAATAAGAACAACCTCTTTTATAATAAGAATTACGAATCATTACCCCCTTGGTTTTTTTATCTAGAGGGGTTTTTCGTTGTAAATGACTTACATATTTAAGCAGTTCAGTGTAAACTGAATTCAAATAAATAATTGAACAAAATTTATAGTAGTTAAATTCATAGTTGTCTGAATAAGCTACGTATTGTATTATAATTGTAACTTATTAAAAGCTACATTACTATTGCTGGATAATCAATATTTTGATGCGCTATTTAAAATGGAAAAGGAGGAAACTTATGAAAAAGTATATTTGTAATGAGTGTGGAGGAGAATTCTCCAAAAATCAACTCGATTCAGAATTACTGGTAGATGGTGAGTCTCTCTGCAAAGGATGTGCTAGCAGCTTAAGGGGTGCTGGAAGAGACTTTGTAGATCCTAATCATAATTTTGATTCGTATGAAGACTGGGACAAAAATGGACGTTAACTAAAATAACAGAAGTATTAATTTTTTTTATTTCTTTGCTTACTATATTGGATGCTATAGTATATTTGTTTTCCGAAACAATCAATCTTTTTTTGAAAAAACAATCTTATATCTGCTCGAGAAGAACCCATTTTGATCAATCTTTTGGCAAATTGGGTTCTTATTTGTTACTTATTGTAACATGTAGGTTTGGGAGGTGCTTATGAACAAACCTCATTTATAATCTACACAAGTGGCTCACTCACCCGCAGTCACTGGCTTTATTGTCCGCAATACTCATTTTTAGTTAGCTGTTCCAGTTCAAACTATATAAAATATAAAGAAGAGAAAAGGAAGTCCGTTAAAGTGAAAGACTTTAATATTGAAATCATGGATGATCAAAAAAATTAAAACTACCTAGTGGAATTAACAACGAGAGGAAAACAAATTGGCAATAAAGCAGTACTACCACAAACAGAAATGTTGATTATTAATAAAAGTAAAGAGAAATTCGTAAGTTTAAATACAAATACAAACTACCAGATTAATGTATTTAAAACCAATGTTGAAACAAAGGATAAATATTTCAAAAAAGAAAACCAACAGAATGTAAGGGGAAAAACTTAAATCTCTTAATTCACCCCCTACAACAGACGAAAAAAGCATAGAGATTAGATTAACTGACGACACTGAATAATTTCTATTAAATATGCTTCAATATGTAAATGGCTGAATTAAGATAGATTAATAGGTCTAGCCCTATTTAACACATTTATTTTTATTAGAAAAAATTGTTAGTTACTCTTTTTGTCTGCTATAGAAAGCCATAATCCCACTCCTATCACGAATCCCATAAAAAGTCCCATAAATGTGTCTTCGAAGATAGGTATAAATATTATTGTGCCACAAATCAAGCCCAAAGAAATATAAGCTAACCATAATAATATGCTTTTATAATTTTTATTCACAATCCACCCTCCTTCTATGACGTTCAACATATATGCTGAATATTTCTGTATTGTCATATTCTCGTAAACACAGTATTCGTAATAAGCGATATATCCATTGTTTCATTCAAGAGTAGAGACCATTTGCATTATAACCTATTACAATAAAGGCATAACACCTTCTACTGATGTTATGCCTCTAGTTGCGGATTATTAAGTGTTAAGATATATTTCTACTAGATTAAAAGAATCTTCAGTGTTGAGGCATAAACATATTCCATAAATATATTTACGGTCTGTCCTCCGCACTCTGGTATACCCAATGTGTCTTCATAAATATAATGAGGGCAGTGACCCTCACCCCTGGCCCCTACACTAAGTTATTAAGTGAACCATTAAACACTTCTATCTCAATTCATCATCCAATGGTACAATCACCTGATCCAAAACAATCCTCCACTGACGCTTCATTTCTGGTCCGTATTTCAACTGTTTAGCATCCGGATTTACCGCTTTTAAGGTGTCAGCTCTCCGCAGACAATTGTCCATATAGAGGGCCTGATCCCATACCCCTATGTCTTCACTATTTTGTTAAATATATAGCAGTTATAATACTGACCATATTTCAGATGTTACCTTTTATTAAAATCATCTACCCAGTTCTTAACAATGTTCATATCAGTTTCTAATTCATCAAGTGTTGGTAACGTTACAGGCGCTTCAATTGATTGTGAGTGTTCATGTTTTGAATATTTGGTCATGTATTCATCAAACATATCACAGTCTGTTTCTTTGATATTTATTAATTTGTGAATCTTATTACGAGTATTAATTTCTCTACTGAATCTTTTCACAATATCGCTTAACAATACTGATTCAACTAACCTTTCTAAAATGATTCTAAACTCACTACAAATCCCTTTTACTATTAGTTGATGGGTTTCTTCGTCGATAGTGTCTCTATCTTTTTTGGCTTTAGCGATATTCTCATTTATAAGTTTATTAAGTGCCTTATCAGGTCTTTTTGCGAATAAAGATGTATCACCTGGTTCCCCAGTCCCCCACGATCTTCTACTTAATCCAATAACATTTGATGTAATACTATTACGTTTAGACAATTCCTCTAACATATTTATTAGTGAAATCCTATGAGAAAAAACAATAACTTGTCTATCTTTACTTAGTTCCACTAAACGTCTGACAGTGGCTTCTTCATATATTAAATCTAGAGAAGATATTGGATCATCAAATATAAAAGGATTATTAGAATCTCTTCCTTCTACATCAGCCAAGAAAGCAGCTAAAGAAACTACTCTTTGTTCCCCTTCGCTCAGAATTTCAGAAGTTGAGACATTAAAAGAAGGATTTATTAGTTTTATTTCATGAAGCACTTGCCCTCTCCGAGTTCTAGTTTTAACTAGTTCTATATTTAAATGGGAAGCTCCCAAAGCTTTTATCTCATTATTAAACCTTTGAATAAAAGCTTCTGTAATTAATGATTCTGAAAGTGCTGATTTCTTCATTGATAAAGAATGAGTGCTTGTAGATCTTTTTGCTAACTTCAATTTTTCCTTGTAATTTAAATTAGCTACTTCTCTTTTAATTGCATCTTTTTGGTTATTAAGCCATCTAGTTAAATCTAAATCTAGTAATCTTTTTTCTATTTCAGCTCTATTTTCTCCTTTAGCATCCTCCTCAAAAGAACGAGCTCTTTCCTCAAGCGAACTGATTTTGCTCTTTAACAATACTAAACTTTCTTCATTTGGTAGATCGGGAATCTCATCGAGTTTTATACTATCTGAAAAAAGTATTTCTCTTCGATCAGATAACATATTTACAAAATCATTTAGTAATTTTCTCTCGCCCTCAGCAATTATGTCTGAGGAATTAAGTTGTGAACTCACATACTCCTCTGTGGGTATTTCACTAAATTTTTCTAAGGTTTCTTCAACTCGTTTTTCGGCCAGGGTAGCTTCTCTCTCTATGCTACCTTTTATATATTCTTCAAAAGACATAAATCTCTTTTTAGCACCGTCTTCCAAGGGTTGATGGCACAGGATGCATAAGGCATCTTCATCCGTATTTGGGAAAGCTTTATCTGGATAAGCATGTTTTTCCGAAAACTCCCTCGCCTTTCCCCATAATATCTTCCAAGTTTCAGAGTCAACTCCCTCAATTGGAAAGTCATTAAAAACTTTCGTTGCAGTCTCAATAGCAGTTTGTCTTTTTATTAGTGATTCTTTCTTTAATTCCATTAAAACATTACAATTTTCTGAAGAAAGTTGTTTATACAAAGTTGTTATTTTTGTTTCTAATTGTAACAAATTACTCTTTTGGTTACGTAAACTCTTTGCCTTCTCTAGAGGATTAGTTTCGGCTAATCTAACTCTTAAATCATTTAATTCCCCTTCAAAGCCTTCATTCCACTCGCAATATTCGTTAATCTCTTCAATTGTTGTTTCATAACTTAATTTTTTATACCAGTCACCAATTGAAGTATTATTAAAAGGTTGTGGAAGAGAGGGTAATGTAGTAAGCAAATTTTCATCTTCAGTAACTATAGCTTGCTGAACAGCAGTAGATACTTCAATTAACCTACTAAAAATTGATAATACCCAAGGTTCATAGGAAATTTCATTTTCATTGTTGACATATTCAAAAGCACAATCCGAATCGTAAATCGCTACATGACTTAAGGTATTATGAGTACCATGCTCACTTTTCCAGTTAACTTCTTGTTCCTCATCCTCTAAACTATATTTAATTGTACATTCCTGTGAATCCTCGGAATTATTAAAAGCATTTTTATGTAATACTCCTTGATTTTTAGCACCACAAATATGTTTCAAAATTCTGGTATACCCCGATTTACCGGTTCCATTTTGTCCGTAAATTATTGATAGATTTGCCCCATTAAAATCTAACGCTTTTCTAGGAGAAAGTGCATTAATATTCTTTATATTCTCTATTGACTTTATAAACACAGTAGTATCATCTTCTACTTCTTTAAACCCTCCCTGTATTGGATTGATACAATTTATTTCTTCTCCAATCCCTACTTCAGATTTACATAAGTCTATTAAATAACTTATATCGCTCTCTTGAATTGATCCGGTTGTGATTATTTTATTAACTGCTTCTTGTAACCACACTGGACGGTCTTGAAACCATTCAATTAACTCTGCTGAAACTTTGTTCATAAAATTACCTCCCTAAGAATAATTAAAATAACTGTATAAAGTCTGATAAATCAATTATCAGACACAAAATTGAATTTCCATAATTATTTAATGTCAATAAGCCTGTATACCAAACTTCAATAACTTCTTCGGTAAAATATCATCTAAGTTCTGAATGTCAGCGTCTTTTAACTGAATCAGATTAAAATCATACTTTTCATAAATTTTTAACTTTTCTTGTTTTCTTGCCTGATATTTCGGATTATCTTCTAATCCCCAATACTCTATATACACTCTACCCACTGGTAAATAAAAATCAGTATAGACGTCCTCTTCAATTGGTAATTTTCGCTCATAAGCATGTACAATTCCTGACATGTATAACCAATTATCAATTAACATTTCAGCTCTAGATCGTACATAATGACCATCAGCAGCTCTATGTTTCGCTTCATACTTTTGTCTGAAATCAACAGAACTCTTTGTTTCTTCCTCTTCTTTTGGTTCTGTATCTTTTCCAGCAATTTCATTCATCGTTTCTACTAGTCTCTTATTCTGTAAAATACTTTTGGGCCAATTTACATACGGAATTCCTGTTCTTTCATATTCACATTGTTTCCCGCCTATACTTTTTCCAAGCGTTGTCATCTTCCATCCCTTAATAGATTTCTCCACAAATCCAAGCTCTGACAAAATCGGATTTATTTTAAATTTAGATACCCCGAAGTGATTACTTAAAGCTGTTGCATTTATAAATACATCCTTTTCATTTGTCGTTTTAAATATGCTATTATTTTTAATATTTTCATTCCATGCTATGTATTCCCCTATTTTAGGATGTTTCTTTTTCGTTCCTACCTTCTCCCCTTTTTCAGTCAAAACCCAGTTGTCATCAACTCTTTTAACCAAATCATTATCAAGAAGGATTTGAAAGACCTGCTTTACATTCATTTTCAACTCTTTTGAGAGCGCTGTAGTTGATAAGTATTTTGTTTTTTGAGAAGTACTCATGATAGATTATTCTCCTTTGTGCAGTTTTCTAATTGATATTTAAAATATAAAAATCATTACGCACTCTTATTATATT
Source organism: Gracilibacillus saliphilus (assembly GCF_010994085.1). NCBI lineage: Bacteria > Bacillati > Bacillota > Bacilli > Caryophanales > Bacillaceae > Gracilibacillus > Gracilibacillus saliphilus. The sequence continues at coordinate 29,016 of NZ_WJEB01000022.1, forward strand.
TAATCATCCAATCCATAAGTTCTGAACGGTTAATCAATCTTACGTTGCTGGAACTAGCTAAATTAATTGCCTGTTTGGTAAAAAGACTATTAGTAATAACCCAGCATTCATCCGCTTTATAATACTTTTGAGCCGAAACTATTTCCTGTACAGCTCGAACTCCGACATTTTTCTTATATCGTTTAGCTTGTACAACAATTTTATTATTCTTTGTATCCAAAATCAGATCTGCCCCATAATCGCCGGTTTTTGGTGTTAATTTAACTTTAGATCCTCTACCTTTTAATAATATAAGCAAGTATTCTTCAAATTTGTTACCTGACATTTCGTCAATATCTTTAATACCTGATCTTTTGAGTCTATACTCCTTTATAATTTTTATAATGATTTCATAAATCACAAAAAGAGCAATGAATAAAATGATACCTAATGTAAGTAAAGGCTCCGCGGCGAGTATAGACCACAATAAATCAATTCCTATTTTGAAACCCTCGAATATATTAATCTTAGTTTTCTCCTTCTATTATCTGCCTTCTTTTGTGAGTCCAGATAAAGATATAACTAATAACCTAAGTCTAATATATCATTTTTAAAGTATGGCTTCTACCTGTTTTAGGAAATTATTCTCTTTTATACAATCTATTATTCACCAAATCCAAGATTTTCCCAAAGGGTTATTATTAAAGCTACTCACTTTTTCTATATATTAATTCATACGAATATGGTAAAATTTAGATAAGTTTTATTCAGTACAATCTTAGAAAAAATCTAATAGAACATCGAAATACAAGAAAGTTATCTTGATTAGAATCAAAAAAATAGGAGGATAGTTCTTTTCTCATTTAACAATTATGCTGAAAATATTACAAGACATCATTAATATAGGAAGCACGAGGAAATATAGTTTAACTTGAATTACATTACAATATATTAGAGATAAATCCTACTAAAAAGGATGATTTTATCACCTAGTAACAGGAGAATCGTCTAGCATCTAAAATACTAACAAATATATTTATAAAAAGGAGTTTTTTTATGAATCAAGTTAAGTGGTACTTATCAACATGGTTTATTTCTTTATGCTTTGTTTTTTCACTTTTAATTATCCCATTTATTGTCGGAATCATTTTACTTATCCTTAGAATTAAATTAGACAATAAAATTAAACACACTTGGGAAGAACACGGATTTGATCAAATAATAGATGCTCAATTTAAAAAAGAAGAAATTGATAAAGAAATTAGGAAAGCACAAGATAATGCAGAAAAAGATATGGCAAAAAAACAAAAACAAATAGAAATGTTGGAGAAACAAATCTCAACGCTTGAGAATAATAAAGATCAAAAACAGCAGGAATTAATTATTTTAGAGGACGAATTATTATATCAATCATTTGGTTTTTATGACCCGAAATTTGAGTTGGAAAACTCCGAACAATATAAAGAAAAGCTCTCTGATATAAGATCTAGACAAAAAGAAATGGTGAAAAATAAACAAGCTACAAATCATTTTGATGAATGGACATTAGAAGGAAGCAAACAAAAAGGGAAGGTAATGAACAATAATAATATTAAGCTTACTATTCGTTCTTTCAATAATGAATGTGATGCAGCCATTGCTAATGTAAAATTTAATAATATTAATGCAATGGAAAAACGGATCAAAAAATCGGCTGAACAGTTAAATAAAACTAATAAACATAACCGTATTGAAATTAAAGATTCATATGTAGCATTAAAGCTGGATGAGCTATATTTAGCCTATGAATATGCCCAAAAGAAAGAAGATGAAAAAGAAGAACAACGACAACTAAGAGAACAAATTCGAGAAGAGAAGAAAGTTCAGCAAGAGATTGAAAAACAACGAAAAAAATTGGAAAAAGATGAACAACATCACAAACAAGCCTTAGAACAATACAATAAACAATTAGAGAATGCTAACGAAGAATTAAAATTAGAGATTGAATCAAAAATTCAGGAAGTAACGGAACGTATGGAAGAATTAAAACAAGAACAACAGCAAGTTGATTACAGAGAGCAAAATGCTAAAGCAGGATACGTTTATATCATTTCAAACATTGGTTCCTTTGGCGAAGATGTATACAAAATAGGAATGACCAGAAGACTTGAACCAAATGAGCGTGTTAAAGAGCTTGGTGATGCTTCAGTTCCGTTCCTTTATGATATTCATGCCATGATATTTTCAAACGATGCTCCAGCACTTGAAGCCACTTTACACCGAGAGTTTGAAGATAAAAGATTAAATCTAGTAAACCTTAGAAAAGAATTTTTCAGTGTTTCTCTTTCTGAAATAAGTGAAGTAGTTAAGGCTAAACATGATAAAGTTGTAGAATTTACTAAACTAGCAGAAGCAGAAGAATGGAGAAAAAGCGAGAAAATTAGAAAAGAGAAAATAGAATCTCACAATCAAGAGAGGATACTCACGCACATTTAATATAGTTAAACATAATTGTATTAAAAATCATAGGCAATTTAAAAATTGATACATTGGGGCCAGGCACTCCGTATGGACAATTGTCCATACGGAGTGCCTGGCCCTTAGCCCCTTCTTTTCGCTAATGCAATTAATATAACTAGTTGTAAAGCGTTTCACTGTTCATAATTGATAGTATTATAGAGTGAATAAAGTAGAAACGTCGATGCACCTTGTAATTTTTTTGAATCTGCTGATAACCATTCCTCAACATATATATTTTTTGATAAATACTAAACAGCCCATTGTACCTCTCCTTTTCTTAGTTTAATAACATTTGATTAAATTTTGAAAGAGGAATGGTTTCAATTTGTAATTCTTCTACTTTCTTTAATAATTGATAGTTACCATGATCAGAATAGATAATCACATCCACCTTATAGCCATTTGACCCTTTGTTGATTCCGGAGACACCCAATTGTTCTGTTAAGATACTCTCCACTTTACTTTGGATGTTAAAAGGCAGTAACGCTATGTTTACTACTTTCCCTTGAAGTGCAGGTATTTTGGTAAATTGAGGGTTTATTTCTCTTTTGACGGCATGATTGTGATATGTAACCGTAGCTGTTTCTAAATTCATATCTACCGATACAGCATCAATAAACCATTCATCTGTTTGGATCTCAACTCCTAATTCTCTCGCTTTATCTAATTTACTACCTGGATTTTCTCCACAAATTAAAAGATCTGTTTTCGGTGACACACTTCCCGTTACTTTCGCACAACATTTAGATGCAATTTCTTTCATTAACACCCTTGGAAATGGACTTGCACCGGTAAACACAATTCGTTTATCCTTAAAAAGATCACTTTCCCCTTCAACTTTTGCTGACGCTTCTACAAACTTTTTGAATTTTTTAGGCGAAACCTTGTACAAAGGAATCCAAGTGTTTGGATTCGCTTTCATAATAACTTCATAGAGTACTCTAACATCATCCAATGCTGTATGCGTTAAGGAGGAATCGACATTATAAAAATTAACGAGATATTTTAACGAATACGAAAACAAATGTGGATTTTCATATTTTATGGCTCGTATCGAATCGTAGCACTCATAATTTTCGTCTAACCAGCCATAGTGTACCAAGAACTTACGATCAAAAGGAACATTATGCGCAACAATTGGATAGTTATAAGTATCGATGATATTTCTGAACTCTCTTATTTTGGATGTATCCTGAGAGATATTAGCATATCCTTCGCCCATACCCAAATGGATTAACGATTCATCTTCCACTTCTGCAATATGCGCACTGGCAATGATGTTGCCATCTTCTATAACAAATAAAGCTACCTCATAAATTCCTGAATCGACACTAAAGTCAAGTGTTTCAATATCAATCAGAATCATATTTTTCATACTTAACTCTCCCATCTATAACTGTACTTGTCTAAAAGGTATTGATCTAGCTTCTCCTTATTTTCAAAAAGTATTGAGTCCTTCTCCGAATTGAAGTGATAATGAGCACTATAGCTGCTTTTTCTAATCGTAAATGTAAGCGAAGTGGTTTTCCCATGTTCATTCTTCATTTTGACAGTATCTTTATATACAGATTTGTATTGATGCCTGCTAATTTCTTTTCCCTCTTTTTTTATTATGAATAAAGCATTGTTTTTGCAGTTGTGAAACTCTAAATCTTGATACTCATATAAACCTTGGGAGCTCCAACATTTTAAACCTTTATCTAAATGTAATAACAACATATCTTCTCTAAGAAATCCCCAGACGTGAACCTTTTTATCATCGATTTCCAATATAGCACTTTTTAATTGATTGACTCTTTCTTGTAACATCTCAATCACACTCCCATTATATGAAAATTCTAGCTATGTTTTAACATAATTTTCCTTATACCAGAATTTAAAGCTAAATGTTCGTCTTTAATTGTCATAACTATTCCACCTTCAATTACTTACTTTGGGAACAACTTTCTTGTTAGCAAAATAAGTTTCTAAAAGATACATACAAACAGTTCCACTTAAATTGATAGCAAACTTTGCATGGCGTTCACTTGGTTTATAATATACTTTCCCTTTTCCATGCGAGTCTCCATATTCATTTCTCAAAGAACCTAGACCAATAACGACTCCATTGATTGAACCAAGTATTTGTTTAAAGATTTCCTCTCCATGCTGGTCTGGTGAGAGATTTAATTGTTTTGCAACTCTACGATATAACTGACTTAAATTTTCTTTCTTGTCGTATTCTTCCTTGATGTCATCAAGTACCCATTTCGATGTACTCTCAAGCATTGCTCTAGTTGCTGTTATAGCGTCCTCCGGGTCTGTTTCGGCTTGGTCTAATGCCCTTTCCCAGTCTTTCTGAACATGTTCTATATTAAATTCACTTGTTATTTGTTCAATTTCCTTTAGAATATATCCAGTATTTACTGATTGAAGTTTTCCATTAACGAGAGTAAATCCGTCACGTTCTAATAACTTTAAAAGTTGTTTCCACCTACTATCCTCTTGAATAAACTCGTTGTCCTCATTTTCTAAAAAGAACATTTCAATCACATTCAACATTTTTCGTAAGTCACCAGAGTCTGATAATTCTAATGAAGAAACATAGTTGTCAGCTAATGACCTTCTATCACCATTCAAAGTTGACTCATAAAATGGGTCTTGAGATACTTCCTCACATTCAAATAAGTCCTCTATTCTTGTGAGTGTACTGTGAGTAGAGAGTAAGTCATAAAATGTATATAGAGTTCGTTTGTTCAACACAAAAAATCCCCCCTAACCCTTTAACTCTTTTGCTTTTGCCAATCTTTCCTCAAACTTTTCTAGTTTTGGAGTTCTGTCAGCTCGTTCCTTATTCACCTTTGTTTTAAATACATGAACAGCTCTCTCTAAAACTTCTATTTCCTTGTCATAGTCTTTTTGTTTACGATATATTACTGTTAGCCTATCATAAGGAAAGTTACCGTCAAAACGTTCATTGACGTTCTCCCAGTATAAAGACATTGCTTCCTCAACTTTTCCCTCTTTTTCAAGTTCCTTTCCTTTCAAATTTCTGTCCACTGGACTCATTGTTTTTGGTTTGGCTGGTTCATTATTGAATATCTTTTTCAAACTCTTGAACATAAAATTCCCCCAGTACGTTTTGGTTTTATGTTGATAATATTATACAAATGAAGTCGAATCTCCTTTAATTGCGCATTAAGCGTCTACTACGCAATAGTAAAATTCTTCAAAATATAGACTTATAACTTTCTCTCTAGCATTTTAACAATTGAAATAAGTCGACAATATCATTTACCGACAAAAAATCCCTATATCATCAACTCAATTCCTTAACCTCCCGATCTATCCGCTCAATCTCCCAAACGGATTCTTCCATTATTTCCTACTCCAAATCCTCTCAATCTTCCATCCTTTTGACTCTAAAAACCGCTGCCTATAAATAAGTTGTCTTCGAAAGCGACTCTAAGAGGAGGCTCCTCCTATGTCTACTAGTTATAACTAAAAAAATTGATGATCGCTTAGATAAAGCCTAAAGGTTAGCTAACTCGTTTATTAAGTGATTTCCAGAATACGTAAGCAGACTTCATGTGATCTTACTACCTTAATAACCAACCACTTCAGTAGAAACTCGAGACATTACTTCATCAGAAATCTCATTAATTTCCAACAAGTAAACTTTGTTCAACCTAGGATTAAAAATTCCTAATTGTTCAATTTTTTGGAACTCTTCATGAACAGAATGTTTGCCCATTAAATAATACATTAAGAGTTGCAGTGTGTGTTTGTTGGTAGGCTCATTTTTTGAAACTTTAAAATCCCATAAGGTTGATTCGGTTAAAAAGTCACCATCTCCAGTAGAAACGATTTCAGTGTATCCCCCTTCAAACGTGAAACCGTCTTTTACAACAGGACCATAATCCTTCCAAAACGAAACACTACGCTCCACCATAGTTTTAATATTCGAGATGGTGTCGTCATCAGCATTAATAGATTGAACTGGTTTATACGCTCTTATGCCCGCTCTAAAAGCAGAATCAAATCCAGCTAACTTACAAGCATTATTAATAGATTTGTTATCAATACCAACAACGCCTTCTAATAATTCCATTGCATAATCGTATTCATTCACCAATCGGGATCCTGAAATAGCAATTTTAAAAGCTATTTCTTTTGAAGTACCCATTGTAAACCTAGCAAGATAATCGACAGTTATGCCCATCAAAATGCTATGTATATTTTCATTACCATATAGTTCTTTGCCATCTACCCTTTTTTGATAACATTAAATTCCTTTGGTTTAATATAACCACCTCTTGGCTGCTTCACTTGCTTCATCCTATTCGTTACTGAAGTCATAAATAGCCTCCTCATCCATTTAGTTGTACTATAAAGAAAAAATCTATGCGTACTACTTTTCCTTTACGTTGATTATGCAAATATTGAAAAATCACTTTTTTTGATTTTATTAATATTAGCCTAACCCCTTAACCACCCGATCAACCCGCTCCACCTCCCCAAACGCATCCTTCCACCAATTCCGACTCCAAATCCTCTCAATCTTCCATCCTTTTGACTCTAAAAACCGCTGCCTGTAAATATCACGCTCTCTAGCTGCTGGCGAACTATGATACATCGCCCCATCACATTCAATACCTAACACATACTTACTCGGATCATTTGGATCGACTACGGCTAAATCAATCCGGTAACCTGACATCCCGACTTGTGTATCAACGGTATAGCCAATTTCCGTTAACTTTTCATACACTTCTTCTTCAAAAGGTGAATCAAATTGCAGGCTGCCTTCTTGTGTTTGCGTATTGACTTCGCCACTTATATTCGTCAACGTAGCTTCAATAGAATCCTTTTTCAGATTTGAAACAGCTTGTGCGTATTCCATATATGCTTTTAATAGTTTCGGCCCAATATTTTTGGCGTTGGTGACATTCAATTCATGCGGTTCAATACTGGATACTAAATGAATTTCTTGTTTGGCGCGTGTTACCGCAACATTTAAACGGTTTTCGCCACCATCTTGTCCAAGTGTACCAAAGCGGTTATAGACTTTTCCTTCTTTATTTTTGGCATAGGCGATCGAGAAAATAATGATATCTCGTTCATCACCTTGGACATTTTCAATATTCTTTACAAAGATTCTTTCATCTAAGTCACGACTCATGACCTGGTCATAGATCACTGCAAACTCGGCATCTTCTTCACTAAAGCGATCGATGGCATCTTCAATGGCCGCTTGTTGTTTGGCATTAAAGGTAATGATGCCAATCGTTTTCGATGCATCTTCCATTAATTTCTGCTTCAGCAGCTTTACTACGTCTTCTGCTTCCACGGTATTTTGCTGATTGATCCATCGTCCATTCGATACGTGCCATTGAATTACTGCTGGGTCTTGCAAGTGATTGACGTTTGGAGCAATCTGCATATGGCCATGATAGAAAGCGTGATTAGAGAAATTAATCAACTCTTCTGATTTCGAGCGGTAATGCCATTCCAATAAACTGCTTGGCAAGATCCGTTTTGCTAAATTCAGCAGGCTCTGTGATTCTTCAAATTCTTCTTGTTCCTCATCTTCATCTGAATCAACTGACCCTTTAAAAAGGGAGGAAGGTGGAAGCTGTTGTTCATCTCCCGCTACGACCACTTTATTACCTCTGTAAATGGATGGCATGCCATTTTCCACTGTACACTGGGATGCTTCGTCAAAAATGACAAGATCAAATATTTTTTCTTCTAATGGAAAAATTGCAGAAGCGATCTCTGGTGATACTAACCAGACGGGAATGACATCTAGTAATCCTTTTAAGGCAAATTCGTTTACTAGACGACGAACTGGCCATAACTGGCGCTTTTTCCCTGTTTGATAGATCATGTCTTTTACAGCTTTCGGATTTTTTTCTTTTACTTCTGCAATCATTTGATGCATTTGATTTTGCAGCAAATCAATCGTCAGACTCTGTTTTTTCTGTAATAACTCTTTTAATTCCTCTGTTAAATGCTGAAAGTTACCTGTCCCGATCATGGCAATCTCCGGATACTTTCTTTCTATTTGATCGATCCAGTGAATGTATGCTGATTGTTTCGCTACTTCTACCCATTCTTCTGCCATGTTTCCACTGTCTGTTAAATTGCGTTCTTTTAATCGATCAATTAACTGTTGCACTTCCTTAGCACTATGGTCATACAAACGATCCATTTCACGTAATTCATCAAAGAATTCTTTTATATATGTTTGTTTCTTTTTTAATACTTCTAACGGAATGTCGCCTTTCGATACCCGTGTCTTTAGACTTTTAATAGAGTCTGCTGAAAAATACGGATCTAATTTCTCTAATTGTTGGAATAACCCTTCTGTTGCTTGGGATAAGTCATATAGGATGGTTAAACTTTCTTTTAATTTCGGCCATTCTTTTGAGGATAAGCCACTGAACTTTTCACCGTCCAGCAATTCTTCAATAATCGTTTTACCGGTGAAACTTGTCCATAACCATAATCGTAGTTTCTGCAGTGTCTTTTTGTCCTCTGTATGTAAGTCATCATAGATTTTTTCAAGCTTTTTATCGATTTGGCGACTATAAGCCGGGGTAATATCTTCATCATCAAAATGTTCTAAATGGTTGATACTCTGTTCTGCCTCATTAATAGCACCATCCAATATTTCGATAAGTTGAATACGATCCTTTAATTCCATATCAGTAAAAGATGTCCGGTCCTGGACAGGATTATCTTTTCCAAACGTCGCATAATAACTGCCATAGGTACTCACTTTTCTTAAAATGTCTGCTAGATTTTGTTTGTTCAGCTCTTCCAAAATACCTTCTAGCGGGATCATTTTATCTTGTTCTTTCGCTGTTTTACTCAGTCCATACAAATCATACGCTCTAAAGCCATGTGGCTGTACTTCAAATAACGCTTTTGCAATATTATCTAGTTTATCTTCCGTACTAATAATTTTCTGAGATAATTGATCAAATGCTTGCTGGAGATCTTGGTATGAATGATCACGATTTAGTTGTACATTTAATTTTTGATAAAAGGTTTTACGATCATTCTTTTCATCATGGAGTAATGCTACATTGAATGACAGATTAAGTGCATCTAACCGTTGATAAACGACATCTAATGCCGCCCGCTTTTGGGTAACAAGCATCACTCGCTGCCCTTTTGCTATCGCATTGGAAATCATATTAACGATCACTTGTGATTTCCCTGTACCTGGTGGGCCATGGACAACCATACCTTTTTCGTGATCAAGTCCATCCAGTATTTTTTCTTGAGAGGCATCCGTATCAAGTACATAATACTTATTTTTCTCTTGTGCTAGTTTTTCTTGAAAGGATTGATCTTTATTAGAGGGTAGATTATCTACTTCTTCACCTGTTTCTTGGACTTTGATATCTAGAAATTCGGAGACCACTCCTAAATCTTCTTGTCCTTGTGCGAGCATCTCGACAAACTTCTCATAGTCACTTAAAATAGCAGAATTTCCTTGTGGAAAATGCCCAATGACTGCTTGCTCATTAAGACGGAATGATCCTTTATGAAATGTTGGTATCGTATCTTTCGTATACTCTTCGACTGTAGCTAATTGGTCAGACGTATTTGCTGTTATTGTAAAATCATGATCAGCTAACCACCTGCTCCACTCTTCGATATTAATTGATGTTGCTTTGGTTTCTGCTTCCTCAAACAAAGACTCAGGTACGTGAATATTACTTAATTTTTGTAACGCTAAGAATAACGTACGATTCAGTTGTAGAGCTTGATCACTTATTGGCTCCACATGCCATTCCACACCATTTCGCTTTTTTCTTTCTAATCGAACAGGATATAAAAACAATGGAGCTCTGACATATGTACCATCTGACATGGCGCCTTCCATCATCGGATAGCCTAGGTAAAGATCATAAAGACCTGTTTCCTCTTCAATCGAACGGATATTACGATAAAGAGTCGTTAATTTTCGTGAGAGCGACAATTCTACTGGATTATCCGCTTTTTCTTTATTAAAGAGCTTTGATTTGTTATCCGTAAGTGCCTTCAATATTTCCATTGGGTCTTTCTCTACTTTGGTTAGTTCACTTAAATCAAACGTCCATTTATTATACAATTTCAGCAAACGTATCGAACGATTACTTCTGCTTATATCATTTAACCGATCACTTAATGTCTGCAATTTATCCTTCATTATTTACCACCCATTTTTTAACATGTAAGATGGTGCTATTATACTATATTAAGTGAGGGGAAGAAAGGTGTTGGGGACTAGAAGGTTGGAGGTTAATTGAAAAGGCACATAATATTGATTTACCTTCCTTTAAAAATAAAAAGTCCTTTCAGTATGATTTCTACATGATTACACCACTTATATATTCTAAATGTGGTGGTAACGAACATGAATTGGCTTTACTTACTGAATGTAATGGGTGGTTAGATGATGATAGGAAATTATGGAAGGATTTAATTGAATGTTAATCAAGAGTAGCTGATTGTTATATTAGCTTCTTTTTTTTATTTCTGCGAATTGCTCGAAACCCTTGCTATCACAGCATTTTTTAGTAAAAAAACAAAAGAAGTAAAAGCAAATATATGGTATAATAGTTGCTAAGTACTCATTCGACAACTTAGGGTCATTTCAGTACTCCTTCCAAGATTGTTAACTTTATTATATCATGATTCGTTTTAGGATTGAGAATGTGACCGGAATAAGTTGATGCTGAGTCAGATTAGGCTTGGTACAGACAGAGGTTGATATTAGGGGAACTTGCTTTTGTAAAAGAATCTCCTTTACTAGCTATTTAAATGGAGTAATTGCGTTAAAAGATTAATGATATTGAGGTAAAATTCACAAGAACGGATACATGCATCCTCCATATTCAATTACTTGTTTGCCATTTTTCTCCTTTCCCCTTTCCTTTCCAAGGTATAATAATCATCTGTTTTAGTTATGGATATATCCTGTTTTTCTGCAAATTCTATTAAATGGTCATACGCTTCTTCTGGTTGTAATACAACTAATCTAATATTCTCTCCTTCATTAGTTTTTAGAATGGCAGCTTTCCTATTCCATCCAGCTCGTATGAATTCTATTTTATCTATTTGGATAGGATAAATCACCTTTTTTATAATAGCTTTTTTAAATACTAATACGCGGTATACTAAATGGTCCTCGTGTATTGTAAATCTGAAGTGGATAGAAACTGCGAATACCACTACAAATAATAAATACAAGAGAAAGAGAGTCCAAGATCGCCCATAGTAATCGGATATGGCAAGCCATGTTAATACAATGGCGAAAGTACTAATGTTACCCCATCTCAGCGGGTTGATATGATACTCCATAAAATTACCTCCTCTTACTATGTGCGTTAGCCTTTACCATAAGTAGCGTTTTCATATGCTTCAGGCTGTTGGTAACGATCGTCCAATTTATCCAATGACACCAAACCGCCAAATATAATAGTGAACCCTATAATGGCAAATAAAATAAAACTTATAACCATATACATTAATAATCTCTTCCAACCTAGTTCTTTCAGTTTTTGTTTCAACAATAGCAACGCACTTTTTCCATATTATAACAAGATTATCGATGTTATCATAGAGGTTTTTAAATTCCCATTTCTCTTATTATCAAAAATATTAGTTATATAAGAGATATCTGATGCTGTTCGCAAGATATACTCTCTTATGACGAGATAGTTGGTGCTGTTGGCTAGATATCACCGTCAATCTGCCCCGATGTGACTCCACATTAAGATAGGAGTAATAATTTTTTCATGATTTCATTTTCAACGATGATTATCGCATTTACTTACGAACACATATTTTTTTAACCAATTTCCTATGTAACATGCAAAAAGGAGGCAGTTGCCTCTGCCTCTCTTGCTTAGATTTTTAGTTATGCCTTTCACTGTGCTCTGTCTTAATTAACGTGCTTTCCGTTTTTGTTTCATCATGAACATCACAATAGTAGACGACAACTTTGATATGATGGATAACCTGACACGTACGTGTATAACGCATAAAATTTTTCCAATAGGTAAATTCATGTGTGCCTCCATCTACCTGTTCTTCATATGTATCCTGTACCTGCCAATTGTGTTCCTTTTCTTCAACTGAGTATATTGTTCGGTCATCAACTTTTGCGTTTGTGATCTCCCCACTAAAGAAGAAGAAGAAAACCCCAGCGATTATTATACCTCGCTTCCACATATCATCAGCCCTTATTATAGATTTGGTTAGACTTAGTTATTTCCTGACCAAAGAAAAACATACATGTATATTCAAATAGGCCAAGTTTGGTTTTAAAGCAACTTAAAATATTATTCAAATGACAACCATATTGACACTTATGGCAAGGATTTTTTTCTACCAATATATTTCCATCCATTTAAAGGTTGTCAAAAGGAATTCCATACTTGTATGATAGTAATATTTTGTTTAATTTGTGTATAATGCTAATACCGGTGGACCGTACTCTACGTTATACACACTTCATATTCTTTTCAATACGTTCTCTAAACCAAGTAATGTTTATGGCTTATACTATACTCATTAGATATAAAATTACCACAATAGTGTTCATTCACATGGAATAAAATCGAAATTATAAAAATGGGTCTAACCCTCCTCCTGAACATTTGTCCATATCTAGGGTCTGACCCATGAGTTAAAGTCTTTTGATCGGGATATAGAGGACTTGGACGATACCCTCCTATACAAGGACCGAGAAATTCCTCCTTATCATAGGGTTTTATAAGTTATAATAAGATTAATACTATTTGGTTAATAATCGAAGAAGGGCTAGTACACAAAACATGACAAAACTTAATTTGCAAGCATCAGAATACCTATACACCTACACACATGCTCTCGAAGAAAGCTCTCTCTGTGCATTAGAGCAAAGAGTGCTCTTCGGAGAAGAATCAGATAACCTTGTAAAAAGTGCATTAAACATCGAACCAAGCAGGAGCCCATTTATAAAGGGGAAACTCTCCATTCTTTTCTCTGGCAAATCTATTCAGGCAATTGTTGAAAAAGTTGATCAAATCGAGCTTAGAGACCAAACATTTAAGGTGCTTTTCGTAAAAATAAACGATCTGTTCACTGAACAGAAAATAGAATTCGCAGAACAACGAATGATTGAAAGTGAGATTGGCTGGAATATCATTGGAAAGGCGAAGATGAAAAACCCTGATATCCTTTTTGGTATTGTACCGTATAAAGGGCGCTGGTACTTCGGCATTTATAAGGAAAGCGAACCCGTATGGCTTCATCATCTGAAAAAACCTGAAGAATACTCGACAGCAATAAGCACACGTTTGGCCAGGGCTATTGTAAATATAGCAGTTCCAGATCCATCAGGTGTCCGCGTAATCGATCCATGTTGCGGAATAGGTACCGTACTTGTCGAAGCACTCTCGATGGGGATACAGATTGTCGGCTCTGACCGCAATCCACTAGTAGTAAAAGGGGCACGAAAAAATATCAATTATTTTAACTATGTGGGAATAGTGGAAGTCAAAGATATTGTCGATGAAGAAGGCCATTATGATGTGGCGATCATTGATATGCCTTACAACCTTTATTCGAAAGTGACTCCAGAAGAGCAGTACTCGATAATCAAGCATGCGAAAAGGATTGCAGATAGAGTTGTCATTATTACTATCGAAGACATGGATGAGATGATAGTGATGGCTGGATTTACGATAGTCGATCGATGTGTTGCTAATAAGGGTAAAAAAGCGCTTTTCTCGAGACAGGTAATTGTATGTGAATAATCGGATAAAGTAAAACCCTTCTATTATTAAGAAGGGTTTCATTCATATTATAACCAACGACGATTCTAGCTATGAAGGTTTTATTTTACAAGGCTTCTCTTTCTAAGTGTTTCCGCTGTAACCTCATCTAAATTTAAAATAGACTCATCTTCAACTGATTCTTTCTCTACTTCGCCTGAATTGAGGTTAATAGTTAACTCCTTCTTGTTCCAATCGATGGAATCAATTAGTTCTGGTAATAAGGCTATCTTTTTCCCTGGTAACCAATCACCGGTATCGATAATTAAATAATGAATCGCCCATGACTGATCATCTATCACGAAATCAATAACATTACCAATATCTTCATCGATGGCTTTGACTGTATAACCAGTAACATGTCCTTTAAGCTCATTTACACTTCTTAAATAAGGATCACCGTCATCAATGGATTCATTTTTCTCCATTACCTCACTAGTTACCTCATTTGGCTGATAGGCAATTGGCATATCTGCGGTACCCCATAATCCATTTCCAATCCAATATGGATGCCAGCCATAGTACGCATGTAGGTCCATTTCCTTCTTTCTTGAAACAGGTCTATGTTCATCAACTGATGGGCCATCTTTTATTTGTTGCTTAGATGCCAATACAGAGATTTGATCATTTGATGGGTCCACAGTATCAAAAGAAACGGGAGATAGTAGCACCCTTAATCCTGGTAACCACTTCATCGTATCGATAACTAAATAACGTACCGTCCATTTTTCACTATCAAAATATAAGTCTTTTACTTTCCCTAATTCATCATCTGACGCCCTTACATTACATGACTCTATTGAACTTGCTTTATATAGAATAATGAATACCTCCTAGCAATAATAATTTTTTTATCTTACTTAAAATATAACCTGTCTGAGAGAATGTTAAACAATATGCCGAAGTAAGTGATAGTAAAATAGGTGCTTGAACATTCACAAATAACTCGATCTTTTCTAATATAATGTTTTTTTAAACATCAGCTATATACTTCAATAAAAATTATTATGCACTAAAAATCATTATGCACTTTTATAATATTCAATCATCCAGTCCATTAATTCTGAACGGTCAATCAATCTAACTTGATATGAACCAGCTAATATAATTGCCTAATTGGTAAAAAGAATATTAGTAAACTTTTCAAAGTATATATGATAATAATGGAAGTGAAACATCCAAAATTACTTTCTTCTCATATATCTTTTCAGATTAACTAAACACCGAACTGTTTTAAATGATGGTCAAGGTGCTTATAAATTCCTCTTCCCCATTGATCAGGAGTAAGTTTACCAAAAAAAGGATGTGGGTGAGATGTACACTTCTGTGGACCATTATGTTGGAAAGTTACAATTTTTTGTTTAAGTTTTTCCTTTTCTGTTTCAAATTCTTTTTCCTCTACAATCAAAATGGTGGGGATTGTGGACATACTTTGAGATAATGGCTTGTCGTTATAAAAAATTGGTTTCACAAACTTACCTATTAATATCCCTAACCAACCTCTCTCAGGGAAAGCATTTCCCATTGCAATGTCTTGAAAAGATGAGCAATGTGCTAACATTTGGGCAACATCCATTTCACCCCATTGCGGTTTTGAATTTGCGCTTAATTTGTCAATACGATTTAAAGTTTCCTCTGTGTGTAATTGATTAAAAATATCTTTCATTTGGTCAAAACTCCCTTCACAAATCTATCTCTACATAACCATACAAATCTATTTGCTTTGTTACACGACTCTATAAATAGAGTTTTTTTTCACACAACCTCATAACAATCGTATCTTTTTATAAATTTATCACACATGACTGCTGAGGGTTTCTTCTCAATTGCTAAAAAAGTTTCTCTACTCAACAATCTAAGAAAGGAAAGACTAATTGTGTGATCAAGATTGATATGCTGACTAAGAATCATTTAAGAGCTTATTTCAATAGGTTGCAAATAAGCTCTTAAATGATTCTAACCAAATTAAACAATATGGTTGTGAAAAAAATGTCTGAAAAGGAGCTAAAATCTATCGTTTTCTATCGTAAACTTTAAAAACACAAGAAGCGTTAGAACATTGATATATCAACATTCTAACGCAAAATGCTAATATTAAAATTAACTCGAAAAGTACTAAAAATACCGGTAATCGGGTTCGAACCGACATTACAGAAGGAACACGATTTTTACTCGTGTTTTTTAGTCAATAGGGAATAATCTTTCTCTATATTCGTAAGTTTCCTTCCCTTGTAGACAACTAGGGTTACACCTTGAATCATTAGCCCAGATTTCATATACCATAACATCTACGTGTTTTAAAACATGATGATCTGACTCCTCCTCAGCCCTAATTACGTCACGATCTATGTCAACAAGCTGACGAATTTCACTTCTGATCGAATCATAATAAACAAGTGGAAAAGATTCTTTATTCATAATATAGATACCTTTCAAACCATCCCCGCCTTTTTTATTTAATAGATTGATAAATTGGAAAGTCTTGATCATTCCAAGCTTTTTTGCCTGTCCAGTCTTCTGCAGGCGCTTTCCAAAATGATGCCTTTACATCAAGACCTAATGGCAAATATATAAAAGTAGCTAAATACAGACTTCCTGTCGATATGTAATGCTCTCCGATTGTCCTCTGATGTCCAGTCAAACCGATTGTCAACCAGCCGTTTTCATCAAACATATGGTGTGACTGAAACGTACGCCTAATGACAGCTGTTAACCCTTCTCTCACCTGAGCCTCATGAAGAGAAGGTGGTAATTTACAGAGAAGAGCCTGGTTGGCTAAATGATGAAAGACTCCAAAACGATAGGCAAGTGACCGTCCAATTGGTGGGAACGTTCCTTCTGGAGAAATCAATCGTTCCTGATACAACGCATATTGCTTTGCTCTTTCAATCAAAATTTCTTGTTTCTCCTGCCATTCAGAATATTCTTCACCAACCACATCGACAATATCAACCAGAAACGGCTGAATCACATAACTATTATAATAATCAGCATGGTAAACAGGTCCATCACTGTAATGCCCATCACCTACATACCATTGTTCAAATTGTTTTAAGGCATAATCAATCCGCATTGGATCCCAATCTTTTTCCCCTATTCGGTATAAGCATGCTTCAATCATTGCTGAAAACAATAACCAATTTGAAAAGTGTGGTTTGTAAGCACGTGTCTGCTTTAGGGCAGTAATAACCTTTTTTTGGGTCGAGGGATCTAATTTCTCCCATAGTTGAGTTGGAGCACGCAGTATTGCTTGCGCAAAGAAGGCGGTATCAACTAACGGCTGGCCTTGATCCGAAAAATTCATATAATCAGGGGAAATCGGATCTACCGCATGAGCAATCCCTTGGCGAACTTTCTCAGCAAAACTTGCTTGTAAT
This sequence comes from Gracilibacillus saliphilus, assembly GCF_010994085.1. NCBI lineage: Bacteria > Bacillati > Bacillota > Bacilli > Caryophanales > Bacillaceae > Gracilibacillus > Gracilibacillus saliphilus. The sequence continues at coordinate 46,669 of NZ_WJEB01000022.1, forward strand.
TTTGCCTCTTCCGAATCACCACACTCATGTTCCAGCCACAGACTGATTCCATTAATGGTACGGGCAAACGCTTCTAATTGCGAATAATGCTCACGACCTGCCCCTTCGACTTCCTCGACAGGCATTCGCTTTTTCAATTCCCCAACACTTGCGGCGTCTATGACTGGTTTTACTATCTGTTGCATCGTTCTTATCCAATATTTTCGAGTATCCATTTTTCTGACTCCTTTTGACATTATTTTTCATATCGGACAATTAACTCTTTTCGATTTTCAATTTGTATCATCGCTCTGTAGGCAAACCACATAATAATTAAGCTTGAGGCACTTCCAACAAATAAAAAGAAAACGCCGGGTAAATAAAGTGTAATAATTAAAAATCCTATCAAATTTATCATTATTAGGAAAGTTTGCATTGGTGCAGATAAAGCAATTATAAAAGAGAATATTAACGATTCGATCAATCGTACATCATAATGAATATACGTTGGGAATACGTACAAAAAAATAATAATAACCAAAAAAGATACTGCAAATAAAAATAATAACAAAATACTCCCAAAAAATTGACCTAATATTTGTGTGAATTGCAGATTGAGATAAATTAACAAAAATAATAAAATTAATGGAATACCCAATATATTTGATGACTTAAAATTACTTTTATACACATTCCAAAAGTACGGCAATATAGCAAATGACGTATTGCCTGTAATCCATTTTCTCTCCACCGCAAACATAGCCGTTAATGCAGGAAAGAATCCACCAATAACTAACCCCAGTAGGCTAAAAAAGATCCATAATAAATTTAAGTAAGCTAGTCTTGTTAGCCATACCATTGACCGATAAATAAAACCATCTGGATGCACAGCGATCATTCCTTTTTTCAAAGAGAGTTAATTATAGTACAAAAAGGGAGGAATTACCTCCCTTTTTGTTTGCCTCCATTTATCATGGTGCTAAGCGTTTGTAAGCCTATTACATACTTTAAGTTAAACTAAGATGGTTGGAACAACTAACCCATTGATTAGTTTTGTTAACAATCCATTGGATCAATAATTCCCAAACCTTAAAGAGTATAGTTTTACTTTACTCATTAGCGATTTTCTAACCATTCCACACTTTCTTTTTGCGCCTTTTCTAATGCTTCTTGTGCCGACCTTTCACCTGTTAGAGCAGCTTCCACTTCAGACGTTAGGATGAAACGAGGTTGAGAAGATGCCCAATGATATCGAGGAGTCGTATATGGTGTACTCATTGCCTCAATTGTTGGAGCCATTAGATGTTCAACTTCAGCATAGCTATCCCAGTTTTCAACAGCTTTTATGGAAGGATTTGCATCAGATTCTTCAAATATATATTTCTGTACAGTCTCACTTGTTGCAAACTTCATCCATTCCCAAGCTAATTCCTTGTTTTCACTGTCGGCAGCCATAGTGATAGGAGATCCAGCAAACATACCACCTATGCCGTCATCATTCTTGAATTCCTGAACAATCCCAATTCTGTCAGTTAATCCTTGTGCTTTGGCTTGAATAATTAATCCGGGGCCTTGATTTAACATAATGCCAATATCATTGTCATGTGTTAACCATTTTTCTGAACCTTGATTACTCACTAGACCTTCTGGTGCATATTCTTGCATTTCAAGTAACCACTCAAGACCAGAGACCATTTCAGGACTATCGAATTCAAACTCAACTTCATCCCATGCAAAGCCTGTTCCCCATCGTCCATTTTGTCCTTCAGCAAGGTTAACTAATGTAAAAGCAGAAGACCAGTCACCTCGGAACCAGATTCCGTGGTTTTCCTCACCAGTTTCAGGATTTGTACCCGTCAATTGCTTTGTCTTTTCGGCAACTTCATCCATGGTAGGATAATCCGACAAATATTCTACTCCCCACTCATCAAATAACTGTTTATCATAAGCAATAAAACGAGCATCACCTAAAAATGGTAAACCATATACCTCCAATTCATCACTATCCGGTCCTAATGCCATCCAACCTTCCATCTGATTATCAATGAAAATATCGGTTGTGAACTCATCATCTTCATCTATCCAAGGCTGTAGCGGTTCAAGCAGTCCTTGTGCTGCAAAATCTGCGATACCAGGCATTTGATACACATCTGCGTCACCAGAAGTTAACATTGCTTGTGTTTTTTCCGTATACCCTTCCCACGGCATCAGTGTAAATTCGACAGTAGCACCAGGATGCTCAGATTCGAATTGATCTTTAATATCCTGTAAACCTTTTCTGTTTTCACCAGTAGTTGGATCTGTTGAATCTTCCAGATCAAAGTCCCCGATCAATTGAACATTGATCGATTGGCCTTCCCAATTCTCTCCACCTTCAGAACTTGCTTCTTCTTCATTCGTATCAGAACCTGCATCAGACTCTCCACCTGTTTCATCATCAGAACTACAAGCTGTCATAATAACCATTGAAAATAACAACGCAATCACTAACCATAATGACCATTTGATTTTTTTCACTTTTTTACCCCCTGTTAATTTGTAGGTTCAATAATGACTGAAAGCAGAGTTATCTATTCCCCCTTTACTCCGCTTAAAGCGATACTTTGAATAATGTATCTTTGCAAGAAAAGATACAATACTACGATTGGTATTATACTAACAGTGGCTAATGCCATCGTTAAACCACCTAAACTAGTACCATTCTCGAGTGAAAAACTTGCGAGATATAGTGGTACAGTGTGAAGCTCTTGATCGTTAAGAACTACTAATGGCCACATAAAATCATTCCAACTCCAAATAAAAGAAAGAATAACCATTGTTGCCGCAATCGGTCCAGCTAACGGTAAATAAACAGCAAAGAAAATACGAAATTCACCAGCTCCATCTATTTGTGCGGCCTCTCTAAGTGTGGTCGGCAATTGATCAAAGAATTGCTTACATAAAAAGATAAGCATCCCATTGATTACCGTTGGCAAGATTAATGGCCAAAAAGAGTTTAATAAACCAAAAGAGTTGAATAATGTATATAATGGAATCAATCTTGGTTCCATAGGAATCATCAAGGTACACAATACTAAAATGAAAAGTAATCTCTTGTATTTAAATCTTCCTTTCGAAAAGGCATAACCTGCTAATAAGGAAGCACCTACCTGAAGGGCAACAGAACTTGTCGTTACTATTCCAGAATTAATATATGATTGAATCAAACGACCATTTTCGAATACAATTCCGAAGTTAAATGATGAGATTTCCTCTGGAATCAGTCGTGGTGGAAAAGGCATCGTAATATTTGCAGTTCGATCAAATCCTACACTCACCATCCATATAAAAGGCATCATTAACAGCACACCGAATATTAACAGGATTACGAACTTTACTGTTCCAGTTAGTTTGTCCATCGACTTTTGATACATTTTCTTACCTCCCTTACCTCTACAGGTTCATTTTAGATACTTTTAAATTAATAAAAGTAAAGATTAAAATAATGATAAACATAATATAAGTTGCTGCCGAGGCGATACCAAATTCAAATCCTGTGAAACCTCGTTCATAAATGAAGGCCCCCATGGTTTGAATTGACCGAGCAGGACTACCGTTCGGTCCACCAAGCACATACACTTCATTAAATCGTTGCAAACCACCGATCCAACCTGTGATCAATAAGAAAGCGAAAGTACCTGACATATTAGGAATCGTGATAAATAGCCATTGTTGTATCCGAGTAGCACCATCAATTCTTGCAGCTTCATACATTTCAGGTGAGATCGCTTGCAAATTAGCTAAACAAATAATGATGACAAAACCAATCCAATGCCATACTGCTAATAGAATTACACCCCATTTAGAGCTAGACGGATCTGAGAACCATGAAGATGTTGGCAAACCGATAGCATCTAAAGCATAGTTTGCAACTCCCATCTCAGGGTGTAATACAAATTGAAATATCATCGCAGCTGCTACAATTGATGTTACATTCGGTAAGAAATAAACAACTTTAAAAAAGTTCTGACCTCTTCGAACCGAATTAATCATAGAAGCAAAAATGAATCCTAATGGAATAGTTATTACAATTTGGAAGAATGCAATAAAGAAAGTATTCCAAACAGTATTCCAAAATGTTTTAGATGTTAAAACGAGTTGAAAGTTTTTTAATCCTATGAAATTTTCAATCGTACCATTCGATTGGAAAAAGCTTAATCGAAATGATTCTAATATTGGATACACCATAAATAATAAGATACCTACAAAACTTGGCAACAAAAATAGATACCATGAAAAAGCGGATTTTCTCTTTTTCTTTTTAATAGATTCTACATTTTCGTTAGACAACACGGATACATTTGTTCCCATTTCTGCTCTGTCTTTATTCAAGACTTTCCCTCCCATTCTAAATCAGCTTTTTTATTGTCCTACTGAATATTCTGATTTTATATAATACAAGGATATCGTGATTGAGAATGTATTACTTGTCACTAGTTGCACTATTTATTAAAGCGGTTGCATAAAATTGCTCCCTTAACCAGTCGTGTTTTCGGCATTGACCTTTCTCTCATTTTATTACGATAATCAGAGGGTGAAATTAAATAGCATTCTCGAAACTTTCGACTAAAATGTGATGAGCTATCAAATCCAGCCTCTATTGCTATCTCTAATATCGATTTATTTGATTGCATTTCTAATAAATATTTTGCTCGTGCTAAGCGACGATGCACTAAATGCTGCATAATGGTCATCCCCGTGATGTCTTTGAATATTCTTGACATATAGTATTTACTTATATGAAGGGAACTAGCGATGTCATCCAATGAAATATCGTCTTGAAAATGCTGGTCAATCCATGAAATAATACGATTAACATGACAACTCTTTTCATTATTGTCTGACGGAACACTATTTAATTTTCCTTTGCTTAATTCATATATTATAAATAATAATTCAATCAATAATGTCGAAATTTCCGCTTCCAATAAACGCTTTTGAATCTCCGTTTTATGATGATCTCTTTGCTGGATTTGTTTAATTTGCATTTTTTTAACCAGTTGCATTATTTTTTCATATACCCCCTTATCCACATTTCGTAATAATGAATTCGATAATTCATCGAAAGGTGATAAGAGTTCTGGTGCATTCATTTTATCGAGAATCGGTCGAATCCACTCATCAGAAAATTCAATCACACTTCGTTCATATGGACTATTAGGCTCTGGTGAAGGTCCATGTAAACTCGAGCCATTCATAATAAATATGTCATTTTTCTGCAAATCAATAATGTCATCATTAATCAATAATTTACAATCCCCATTGTGATAAAAATAAATTTCATAAAAATTATGAGAGTGGACAAAAAAATCTTGTTTTTGAAAATCAACATCAACCATTCGGTAAACAATATTAAACTTTTCAATTGACTCATATATGTTTTCCATGACCTAATCCCCCTTGTTTTATACGTGCTTATAGATCACGAAAAATATGATCTAAACATGTATTTGTTCGTGCTAACTCATTCAGAAAATCATTCCACTGGCATTCAATAGAGATTCCTTTTATGGTAGCCACTTTTATCTAGCTGATTTTTAAAGCACATTCGGGTAAGTACCTGTTTCTGGCACCATTCTTCCGCTATCAGCTACATGCACATACTGTAAATAAGACCTTGCTGTTTTGATATTTTCAAGGGATTCATTTTCTTCCATCATATGATATAAATCTGCTAGAACTTGAATAGATGGACGGTTCACTTTTTCTACGAGAGCAACTGTTTCTGGCACACTAGTAATAATATTGCTTTCTTTTTTGTTTAATGGTTCGATAACGATTGTTATCCCTAGTGGCTCTATCGAGGCTCCTGAAAAACCCCACAAATTTTTAAACATTGAAATTGCAGTTACTGTTACCGTTACTGTATACGCTTTCTTTATTGCTTATTAAAATAGTATCAATTTTAAAGATGCAATGTTTAAATCTTATTGCTCTTCATTTGACTGAAATTGCTCAACCTTCTGATTAAATACTTCAACAATTCGTCTGAAATCTACTGTTCCCAACAGTGCAATATCATTCTCATATTGCTCTAAAATGGTTGTTACGTTCGTTCAACTGGAGGGGCCGGGTTATAGGGTTAACTATTTCAAGAAGGGTCATTAGACAACAAGGGGTAGAACCAGTTGCTGGTTTTACCCCAAAGAGAAAAAAAGATTGATCATTTTTTGTTGTATAAGCAAAATATCTAATTTACTTTAGGTTTAAATACTAAGGTTACGTAACCAATTATAGAAGCACCGATAAAAAGTATATAATATCCTGATATATCGGCTACTACTCCTGATATAATGGACCCTATGGCCTGCCCCAGTGCAAGTATTAAGAACGGTATTCCTAGTCCGAATGATGGATTAGTTTTAAACACGGAAATCCCCCAGACGATGAAGACCCCTGTTATGAAAATATAAGAGCTTCCAAACAGTACTGGTGACAGGAATCCTGTTATATTGTTACCTGGATGAATTCCAAGGATAAGGGAAGAAGTTGAAATTGTTAATACAGAAAGCCTATACGCACTCACTAACCCAAACTCTTGTATAAATGCACCAGCAGTTCCTCCCAATAAGCCTGCTACTCCTATAATGACCCAAAACCACTCTCCTAGGTATGTAGGAACGCTATCCAAATTTAATATAAAGTCTCTTGAGAATGTCCAATATGCCGAACAGGATATTCCTATAAAGAAAGATGCAATAATTAGTTGAAAAGAACGTCCCCATTCTTTTTTAGAGTAGCCAACCGTTCCCTTCCTTTCTGAACTCTGATGTTTTGGAAGTACTTTATAATTAACAATAAGCACAAAAATAGCAATGATCATAAATATCAAATATGTCTCTCTCCAGCTATTAGTCATAAGGATTGCAATTGCCCCAGTACTAGCTGTTCCGATACTTGTACCGGAATTAATCCATGAATTCGTCTGATTCTGAAACCTTGTTTCTACATTAGTGCTAACAATATTAGCGTATGGCGGCGATGATACCCCTGTACTCAACCCTGCTAAAAATATCCCTAAACCTAGTACTACCGGATTAAAGGAAATAGATATTATACCCAAACCAACAATCGATGATAATCCAGCTACCACAAGAAAGGATTTTGGAGTAACTTTATTAGAAAACACCATTGCAAATAGTATTGCTATACAGTAAGCGATGTATGATAAAGACGAGATGACGCCACTAGTGGATTGATCCATATTAATTGTTTCGTTAATATATGGAAGCATTAGACCATAACTAAACCGAGACAAACCATACGTCACGGCAATCATTGGTAAGCCCACTGCTATTAATTTTTTTGGATTCATAATAGTTCTCTCCTTTTATATATATAACGTTCATTATAATAATTAAGTGAAAAATAGAGAGAACAATGTAAATTTAAGACACTATTCTCTACCTATTTTCTGTTATATTCATTTTTCGGAATCCAGAATACTTTTCGCTAAATCAAGTGCCGTCTTTTTCACCTTATCTAACTCTAGTATTTGAACCATTGATGTTATTCCCTCTAGTATAATAGATATTTGCATACTAAGAGAGTTGGGAGCATTAAGGAGCTTCAGATCATTTTCAATTTTGTTTAAAAGTCTTTTCTTATGGTCTCTACTTATTGAAGCAATTTCTTCGTTGATACCTTCGTATTCCTGTTTCGCTCTTAAGAATAAACAACCATTGAAACCTTCAGTTTCTATCCATTCTAAGTGCGCATTAATTAGCGACTCAACATACTGATTAATATCATTCTCTCTGTCGATTCTAGCTTCTAACAATTGGAAATATTGTTTTTCCCTTTGAATTAATATTTCTTTGATAACATCTTCCTTCGACTTGAAATGATAATACATGGTCATTGTTGCTACTCCTGCTTGCTCCAATATATTTTTTACACCAATTGCATGAAAACCATGCTGATAAAATAATGTCTCAGCTGTGTTAATTATATTTTCTTTTTTCTGTGATTTTTTCATGTAACTACCTCCATATAGAACGTTCATTATAAATATTAACATGTTACTTATCTTATAGCAAGAATGACCGAACCAATACCATACGTGGTCGTAATAAACAGCTCTTTAAACGAGCATATACAGAGGGGTAAAACGGTGCAACTTTTTTATAAACAGTCGAAATTTATTACAAACGGCGAAACTTTATCTTAAACCCAACAAGTTGTTCTGTATAGATTTTGGACGATCTATTTGTTTAAAGGATAGGGAAATGTCTGCTAACTTTTTCATAGATGAAGGTGAGGAAAGTGTGCCAGTAAACAAGCATGATAGAAGGATAGTTACAGATAGGAGTCCCAAAATTATGCAACATCAATTGATTCAGCTAAGTTTTATAGGTTAAAAATATGTAGAATTAATAATGGTATTTGTTAACCCCTCAACAGGGGGCACATAACGTTGAAACTAAAGATTTACACTGGATTACGGAGGTAGGTTTACCAAGAAATTGTATCTGAGCAGTAAATTACCTGGCCAATACTATCATATGAAAGAAGGAACGTTCAACGAAGATAGAACGCAAGAAACGACGTTTCAACGATTGATTAAACCGCTAAAACGCCGTTATAATAGTTTTAACAAATACCGGTGGTCGGGTTCGAACCGACACTCCGTGAGGAACACGATTTTGAGTCGTGCGCGTCTGCCAATTCCGCCACACCGGCATAAATAGAAATGGAGGCGGCAACCGGATTTGAACCGGTGATAAAGGTTTTGCAGACCTCTGCCTTACCACTTGGCTATGCCGCCTCGATATAAATAGTATATGATATTTAAATGAAAATGTTAAATACAAATGGAGCGGAAGACGGGATTCGAACCCGCGACCCCCACCTTGGCAAGGTGGTGTTCTACCACTGAACTACTTCCGCATAAATGGCTGGGCTAGCTGGATTCGAACCAGCGCATGACGGTACCAAAAACCGTTGCCTTACCGCTTGGCTATAGCCCAATATTTTAAATGGGGCGACCAGTGGGGATCGAACCCACGCGTGCCGGAACCACAATCCGGTGCGTTAACCACTTCGCCATGATCGCCATGATAAGAAAAACAGGGGTAGTAGGAATCGAACCCACACTGGAGGTTTTGGAGACCTCTGTTCTACCGTTAAACTATACCCCTACGATTATCATAAAATATAAAATTAATAAAATGGTGGAGGGAGTAGGACTCGAACCTA
>NZ_WJEB01000023.1:0-106282 GCF_010994085.1 Gracilibacillus saliphilus
GGAGACTTCTTTCTGAAGAACGTTAAAAATAACAGTGCCAAAAGTAAACTTAGCAGGGTATAATGAAAGTACCACAGCAATAATCTCGCTGAGTATTTTTATCCCCCCAGTTAAGTGAAATATGTCGTTTATCAGGTAATTAGCTAATTGGATAAGACCGAATACAATACTCACCGACACAATAAATGCAAACAATATGAGAATTACTTGTAGTAAGGACATCTGTTTTATTTTTCCGAATTTTTTAATGCTACCATCGTTAATTGCAAAAGAAAAATATGCCATTAGAGTTAATAATAAGTACCAACTTGAATAGCCAAACCCTATCCACAAAGCACCCATTCCCAAAAGTAGAATCCACCCAATTATGTTAAAGGTTTTTCTATTCACATAACCACTCCCATAAAAAATGATATATAGTTAAATTGCCTCATTGTCCTGATTGGCACTAATTTCTATTCCAGAATTGCTCCCGTTAAAGGAAGAATAAGATAAGTATTTTTTATTAATAGTATGTGTAGTTATAAAAATCGGAATGAATAGCCAAATATTAATAACATGACAAATTCTATTAGCCACCCTAAGTACATTTAGCACACTATTTCACAATGTTCCTTTATAATCCAAAATTAGTAAAACGATGTATGAAATTCGATAAGTTAATTGCTTACTTTATCCATAGATTCAAAAACCATTCCATCTGTTGATTGCACCTTTAAAGGTTCTCTTATTTCATCTAAGCCTATCATAATATAAGGCGTTTTATCCTTATTCTCACCTTCAACAATTTTAACAGTGATTTCAGTCGGTCTCCATTTACTTACACTTTCAACTACAATTTCTTTTCCTAAATATTTTTCTCCTAATCTGAGCGTTACTTGTTTTTTACCTTCCGAAATAGTGGAAGTCCTATAATAGCTTTCACCCCTTCCAGCATCTTCTGTATATGTTGTTTCTCCTTTATCAATAATCCAGTAACCTTGATCAGAATAGATAACCAACCCAATCGTCGCAATAAATATAATCGGCAGGATGGCAAGAATAATTTTATCAAATTTCTTAAATTCCTGTGGTTCCTTCCTACGCACTAATAATGGCAAAAGAAGTGTACCAACAATACTAACGATTAAAAATCCTGCTGCTAAGAAACCGTATGCCATACCCTCAAAACCTCGAATCACAATAAAACCATATGCTGTAACGACAATAGAAAAAAGAAATGTCACTATTGGTGCTAAATAATACTTACCATTTCTTTTAGATACTATAAAAGTAAACATAAAAGTAATCAAACCTAAAAAAATACCACCTAACATGATTAAAAATACCATGTAAACTCCTCCAATTTAAAATAAATGCAGGATATTGTCTGAATATATAATGACAACAGCCAAGTACCTTTATAATTAAATATTAATCCGAATTCACTAACCCAACCAGTTAGCACGATATCTTATTACACTATTTTAACATAATATTCCAATATTTCATTTTTAATTTCACCCATAAAAAAAGACGATCATTTGATAATCGCTCTGAATAAAAATCCCCTCTACATACAAGCAAAGGGGATTTCGTCTATTATTCTATTTTTTTATTACGTCTAGCAATTAGTATCATAGCTCCCACTAAGAGTATGATCAAACCTGCTGTTAACCAATTGAAAGTGCCAGTAGCAGTTTCTGGCAACTCATTTCCTTCAGACTTATTTTTCATTGTGTCTGGAGTACTTTTTTCACCATCTTTCTGATCGTCCGTTGAATCGTTCGAATTATCTGGATCTGATGGTTCTTTCGGATCTGTTGGATCACTTGGATCTTTCGGGTCCTTCGGATCTGTTGGGTCACTTGGGTCTTTCGGGTCCTTCGGATCTGTTGGGTCACTTGGGTCTTTCGGGTCTGTTGGATCACTTGGGTCTTTCGGGTCCACTGGATCTATTGGATCTTCTGAATCAGGGGTGTCTTCTAATACAGTAAATACACTGAAATGATCTGTTGCTGCTGTAACTGTACCTTCTTGATAGTAACCACCAATGGCTTCCCATTCATCTTGGTTATTTAAATAATATACTTGCAGTTCATCTGTATCCTGAACATGATCTATTTGAATAGGGAATATTAACGTTATCGCTTGATCAAATTCAGAGATAAGGTCTTCTCCATCAAAGATAGATAAATCATAAACTGAACTGATTGGGTTATCATGGTCTATTTTTTCTAAAGCAATGGATAGCTGATTGTTTTCTGCAAAATTACTGGCAGGAATTTGTAATGTTATTTCTTGCTCCCTGATAATCTCTATTAATGCATTTTTTTGTACTAATTGAGCTAATTGATCACTCGTGATATCTACTTGTACAGTGTCTGACTCCATGTCAGTAATATCAATCATTAGCGTTCCATTATCATTCAGCAATTCCACAGACTCATCAATGATTGTTGCTGTTTGGTCTGTAATAACAACGTCTGCACGAACATGATCTTGTTTAGGGGTTTCTGGATCCTCTTCATTTGGATCTTCTGGTTCTGGTGTTTCTTCTTCATATAATTCAATATCATTTGCACCACGAGGCTTTAACTGGGTCGTTCCATCAAATTGACTGGAAACACCTACAATATTAACCTTGTCGCCATTTGCAAAGTCAAAATCATTAAACACCAGTCCTGTACGATTATCTACACGTACCAGTACGGTTTCTCCGTCAATTGTTGCGTTAAATTCAAATGTGCCATAGTCATTCACTTCATTTAGTTCTGAAATGACTGCTCCTTCCAATTGAACAAGCTGGGCTTCATTAGCACTTGAGATTTGTGAAGGCGTAACATGGATCGGAGCTGGCACGTCACCTTCTCCCAATTTTTCAAGGTGAGATAAAGAAGAGATTTGCAATTCTCCACGATATTTTCCTTTTATCCCCGTAAGTTGGACAAGATCACCTTGTTCCAGTTCTAATTCATTTTGGAAGATATAGATACCAGCCGTTTCATCCTGCACATAAAAACCTTGGCTTCCCCAATTTCCAGTATCGGTAGTTACCACACCTTCAATTGTAACTTCCTGTCCATCATCAGCATTCCGTGCCTCATTAATAGTAATCGTTTCATTAGGCGCAGGTGTTGGTTCTTCTTCGACCCATTCAAAACTAGCAGGAGACTTCAATCCCGGCATTCCAAAATACGCTTCTAAATCACCAGTAATCTCAATCCATTTCCCTAAATTATCCGGGTTATCTACTAGATTCAAATCATTACGAATCGCACCAGATGGCAATTGTACTGGAATAATGTTATCCATATTTCGTTCATCTGGGGAATCTGCTAACATCAAGTTGGTATGCGTAAAGTCACCATCAAAATTACCAGTCATGGTGCCCACAATATAGCCTCTTACTGTCTCAGTACCTTCATTGTTGGCAATTGCCTGGGAAACTGTAATGAAATCCCCATCTTCTGTCGGCGGTTCTACAGGTGTATCTGTGATCGTGATTCTAGTACCTTCTTCATAATCGATCGGTCCATCATGATTCGTTACATATTCAACCACTGCTTCCCATACTTTACCGTAACTTTCATTTCCTGTTTCATTACCTAATTGATAATAATTACTTCCATGCATGTAGTCATTATACGCAACCGTATATTCTATTGACTCATCTAATGGTGTACCATCAGGTAATGTGAAATTCACATCAACAAAAGAATTGTTTTCTTTCACAAGTTCGTAATGCAATCCTGATACTTGTATATCCGTTCCGTTGTGATAATTAGACTGCTCTAAGAATATTTCTTTCATTTCTTCAACCGTAGTTGTGACAACAACCACTTCATTTCCAAATCCGTCTAAAAACTCAATTTGGCCATCCGTAATATCACCTGCTGGTATAGACCCTTCTACAGAAGATCCATTTAGCATACTAAAATCGGCACCCGTTAGATCACGTACTGCATCGGTATAGAGATTTCCTAAACTAGCATCTCCGGACATCTTGTTATCTGACGACAAGCCATTATTCGTGTGTCCAATCACTTCGCCAGCAATTGGTGCATCGTTGTCAATTTCGATTTCAATACGTTCATTACCCGAATAATTAATTTTTTCGCCATTTTGCGTAAGATGCTTTGCATAATCTATCATCGCATCTGTCATCATACCTGTTAAAGCGGCTAAAACTTCACCTTCAAAATGATAACCACTTCCGCCTGTACCAATGTAATCACTAACTGCTACTGTATAGGTTTGATCCTCTTCGACAGGCTCTCCATCTACTTCTAATTCAACATCAATGAATTTGCCAGCATTGTTGGTAATCACTTTATAATGAAGGCCAGAAGTTTGCAAATCGATTCTATTACGTCCATCACGCTCATAAGAATACTGCATAACATCCTTAAGCGCAGCACCTGTCATTTCGAGTTTCATAATTTCATTAGCAAAAGGTTCAATCGTGTAAATATCATTAACAGTTAAAGGACCTGCAGGGATACTTGCACGAATGCCACCACCATTCGTTAAAGCTATATCTGCATCAGTTTTAAAACGCATAGCATCTGTCCAAAAATTACCTAATGGTGTATCAAGGCTACCATTTCTGCTCAGCCCTGTTTCTGTGTAACCAATTTCTTCTGACAAAAGTTCATCCATATCGGCAATATACTTATCGACTTTAGTTTGAATACTATCATCCACGTCTTCTAAACTAGAAATCGATTGCAAGAAATAGTCGACATTTTCTACTTCTTTTGTTTCTGAATTAATCTGTAGAGTAAGGTTACCTATATTTGCTGCATTACCACCTGTTTGTACAATTGGCGTGCCATTGTCGGTATTTGGGTTATTTAGTGTTGTATGACTGTGTCCACCGATAATGACATCAAAATAATCTACTTCCTGAGCTAATTTCTGATCTTCTGAATAACCGATATGCGTTAATGCAATAAGTACATCTGCTTTTTCTGTTAATTCAGATTCGTATTGCTTAGCTGTTTCAATGGGGTCATTAAACGTAAGTCCTTCGATACCAGCAGGTGCTGTCGAAGGAGGTGTTTCCGTAAGAGAAAATACAGCTACTTTTAAGCCATTCACGTCAAAAATTTCATAAGGTGCTGGTTGCGGAACATCAGCTTCCGTACCTTCACCAACCTCTATGTTCGCACTTAACCAGTGAAAATCAGATTGGTTGATACGTTTAACCATTTCCTCCTGACCATAATCAAATTCATGATTACCAATGGCCATGGCTTGTAATTCCATATCATTTAGCAGATCAACAATAGGTTTTCCAAATTGAAGATCGACAACTGGATTACCGCTAAAAATATCGCCTGCATCTAAGTACATGGAATATTCGGACTCTTCCCTCTCTGATTGTATATACGCCCCTACTTTTCCAAAATCCTCAATTTGCGCATGAATATCATTTGTATGTAGAATCTTTAAATCTATTGGATCGCTGTTTTCAACCGTTTGGGCAGAGGTCGGGATAGCTAGTCCAATTACCAAATAGATTGCTGCTACGATTACCAGAAAAAAATTAAACTTTCTCGACAAGTGCTGCTGTGAATTTAGCATTTGTTATTCCTTCCTTTCATATTATAGGTTTGCACTTGCGATTATAAAGGTAAGATACTAAGGGACTGTTAATTTAATGTAATTTTTTTGAAAATTAGCTTGATTATGTCATAATAAAGAAAAATCAACTAAGTCGGAGGTGATTTTCATGATCGTGACGATTAACAACCAGACAATTAAACTTTTTAAAGGAGCAACGTTGAAACATGCTTTATTAAAAACAGATGAACAATTGTATAAGTCGGTTGTTAAAAAAGAGGCAATCATTAAAGATCAAGAGGGAAATAGGACAGAGGTGAATGGGGCAGTTGCAGACGGGTGGTCTTATGTGGTTGTAAAAAGAGTTGAATAAAAGAGACTAATCAGTAGTTGGTCTTACAGATGTTTTACACTACGTATATAAGCTAGATAGACGAATTGTTTTCCTTTTAGCAAAATATGCAGTTATTATTAAAGTGAATTATAACATTGACCACTTTTTGCATTATTTTTTTATTAGACATTAATACGTCTATTCTTATTCACAGTAAATGCTCATTCCTTTTGTAATTTCTTATTGAACAAACATGCCCGTCACTTTAATAATGATTGAACCTTTAAAGCAACCTCTTTCGGTTTAACATCAATAGATGATAACCTTTCTAAATCCATCCACATTGGCGAATACGTTAATCTATCTCTATCCTTGTCTGTGTATTCTTCACCTTGTCCTGTGCCAAATGTTCCATCAATGATTTCAGATAAGAAAAAGTATTGAGTTCCGTTAAATTTTACTTCTGCAATGCACTTATTAACCTTAACTTTTACTCCAAGTTCTTCTAAAGCTTCTCTTTTCGCAGCATCTTCGGGTGTTTCTCCATTTTCAATCCCACCACCAGGAAAAACGTAATAAACAGAACCATCTCTTATTCTTCTAATTAGTCCAACCTTTTTACTTTCTATAATTACTACTGAACCTCTATCACGCATAATCGCATCCCCTCTATGTCTTATTAAAACAACCCGCCCCGTTAGCACAATATCTTATTCCATTATTTTAGCATAATATTCCAATGTTTCATTTTTAATTTAACCCATAAAAAAAGACGATCGTTTGATAATCGCCTTGTTAAACTCTTGTACCTTTTGTTGAAATATCATATTTTTGGTTAACTTCTTATTATTTCTTTCACCCAATTAATTCCTTCATTTACGAACGTTTCTGTTGGATTTGTATGTGGTGTGTGTTCAAAAACAAAATACACACCTGAACTTGTCGATAGTTTATATATTAATTCTTTTACATTAAAGTGTAGATTGTCGATTTCGTGTGACGGGTGAACAGGTACCCAAATGTATTTATTATTATGAAACTCTACGTTGTGTAAATGGACTACCTTTATATGCTTCTTCCATTTTTCAATATAATCCATTACCTTATCTCCAGTCGCTAATAAATAATCCCCTATGTCAATGCAAAGTTTTATTCCATACTTGTCCCAAATTTCAATTGGAAAATTATCAAGAGATCTAATTCCAAACGCTGACCTGTTAAGTCCTAGTTTTGGCTCGCAAACAATTGTTATAGAATATTTTTCTTGTAGTAAATGTAATCTTTTTATTCCATTTTCTATTATTTTATTAGTATCTATATCTTTTTCTTCCTTAAAATAAGGAAAGTGCCCTAAAATATACTTTGCCCCTAACTGGGACATATATTTAACTTCCGATTCAAACTGTTCCCATGCCTGTTCAGGTTCGTATTGTATCTTTTCCAACAAATCATATTTACTTTGATTTCTGTACAAAGGTGAGTGTAGACCAAATGTTACATTCTTTTCCTTTAATAGCTCTAAAAAATTTTTAAAAGACTCTTCACTTGGAAACTCACCAATCTCAATATGATTTACATTTTTCTTCCTAAATAAGAAAGGGAACTTTTCAGGATCTGACATAATTACACTTCCAGAAAGTCCAATACAATGATGCATATTATAGTTTATCCCCCTTCTAAAAAAAGATTCTAAGTAAAACATATTCTTAAAATACATTATTCAAAGCACTATACAATCGTATTGTTTAACCATTACACTAGATAGCTTAAGTACACCATTTAATGAATTACTATAATTGATTAAATGGTTGTGCTAGATGAGTACTGCCTCTTCTACATATCAAATATCTTTACAAGCCCATGCATCAATTTCTACTTTAAGCGAAGGTGCTGCTAGTTCTCCTACATATAGCATTGTAGTGCAAGGAAGATGTTCTCCAAGAAAATCTCCGATTATTTTTCTTCGTTGTTCCGCTTCAAAATCCCCAACTAAGTAGAATACCATTTTTGTCAAATCTTTAATCTCCATTTCAGCAGCAACAAGATTCTTCTTGAGTTGCCAAATCGATCAACAAGAAACGAAGATATTTAATCCCATATTTGAGGTCTATCAATATCCATCGTTCTCATATAATCTAACAACTGACCTGTATGAACAGATTCATGATAAGCAATACGCAATAGCATATCTCCAAGTGTTCTAACATATCCTACATCAGATCGGTCTATTTCAATATTTTCAAAATCACTAGGATTGATTGTCTTTATGTAACTAATAAATTTCTCGCGATATGGTTGAGCATATGCCAATTCATCTTCTACTGTTGTAAATTGTTTTGTATCAAAAGGATTAGATAAATTGGTTAATGCTCCACTACCTTTTCCCTTGAGAATTTGGTGATAAAGAAACTCACCTTCTAATATATGTCTAATCATCTCGGCACAAGTCATTGCCCTTTCATCAGGCTTCCAATCTAGCATATTGCTCGGTATTGCCCTCCATACTTTTTTACTCCTACGTCTAATTTCTTCAAAATTTAGTAATATTAAATCATTCTGATTCACTTTCCATCCCCTCCAATATCTTTCATTCTTTTTTCATCAATAACCATCTATTTTCAATTCTTGCACCTTTTAATTGAAGAATTCTATTATTAATACCAGTCCTTTTTTAGTAGCGAATACGAATAATGGTCATAGTATTTGCCTCTAAATAAATGTTTGTCTCGATAAATGCCCTCATTTTTAAATCCTAAGCTTTCTAATGTATTTGTGGATCTTTTATTTCCCAAAGCTACATATGCATTTATTCTATTTAGTTTCATATTGGTAAATCCACTCTCTATTGCTGCAATTAATGCCTCTTTCATATATCCATAACTCCAAAATTCATACCATAAATCATACCCTATTTCCGCTATATTATTAGTTCTATCCCACAAATCAAATCCACAGGTGCCAATCTGTTCATTGCTATCTTTCTTCTCTATAACCCATCTATTATGCCCTTTTTCTTCAGGGTTTGTGTTCCACTCTATAAGTTCAAGCGCTTCTTCTTTTTTTGTAAATATTTCTTCATCATATAGAAATTCACATATTTTTTCGTTACTGAAAAGCTTAAATATAAACTCTGCATCTTCTTCGTTAACATTTCTTAATTTTAATCTGCTAGTCTCTAATTCAGGGAAAAACCTTTGCTCGCTCATCATAAACACCCTTTACATCGATTTACTATCTTTTACTTAACCTGCTCGTTACTCTAAGTGCTTATAACAAATACACATACTAAAATTATACCAACAGAACTTTAATTTCCTTCAATTGTTCTATTAGACTACTTCTTCCACTAATATTAACGATTAGTGAAACGGATTCATTTATCCTCGGAAAAATTCACAATAAATAAACCGACCTTAATCAATAAAAGGAAGAAAAGAAAAGTAAACCTATTCCTATAAAAATCCCCCTATTTTCGCTACTTTTATTTTACCATTTTTTACTTAAACTACCATAGTAGATGTGAATAGTAAGTTTTATTTGGTATACCGATTTTCATTATGTAATAGTCGAATTATCTCTTTTTAAAAACCCATACTTCAACTTTTGGTTAGTGTCACAAAAAATTACCACTTGAAAAATAACCAAATAGCTAGTAAACTATTCAAAGTGTTTATAAATAAAATAATACAACCTGTATAACCTCAGAATATGGCGTGAGGGTCTCTACCAGGAACCTTAAAATCCTGATTACAGAAAATGAATGATTCGTTTTCTGTAATCAGGATTTTTTTATTTCCTATAAATCACTTTAGTAGAAAGGACGTAAAACAGAATATGAATGTAAAAGTTTTTATACTAGCATTATCCACTGTAGCAGTTGGACTAGTTGAATTAATTATTGGTGGCATACTTCCAACTATTGCAGATGATTTAAATATCACTTTAAGTTCAGCAGGACAACTAATCACGATTTTCGCACTTATTTATGCTGTATCTGGCCCTGTATTACTAGTTCTAACGAGCAAAATAGAGCGAAAGAAATTATATTTACTATCTTTATTTGTTTTCTTCATTGGTAATATTATGACCTATTTCAGTCCGAATTTTACCTTTATGATGATTGCAAGAATTATCACCGCAATGAGTACAGCACTTATCGTGGTACTATCCTTAACGATTGCTGCCAAGGTTGTTGCACCAGAACACCGAGCGAAGGCTCTGGGTCTAATTTATATGGGAATTAGTTCATCACTTGTTATGGGAGTACCACTAGGGATTTTGATTTCTGACAAATTTGGTTGGCGTGTTATTTTTCTCGGGATAGCTATTTTATCTATCGGTTCCTTTGTACTGATTTCGATCTTTTTGGAGCGATTATCTGGAGAAAACACCGTTCCACTTTCACAGCAATTAAAAGCAGTAAGTAGCTTAAAAATAGGTAGTGCACATCTTGCGACTATGTTTATGCTAGCAGGACATTACACGCTTTATGCCTACTTTACTCCATTTTTAGAAACGGAACTTCAGCTAAATTCTAGTTGGATCAGTATCTGTTATCTATTATTTGGAATTGCAGCGGTAAGTGGTGGAGCATTCGGAGGAAGTCTATCCGATTCGATTGGAGCTCAAAAAAGTATCATTGTCGTCATTGTTTCTTTTGCTGTAGTATTATTCATCTTACCATTCACTACTTTTTCGCTTATTGTATTTATACCAATTATGATGATTTGGGCAGCATTAAGCTGGAGTCTAGCTCCACCTCAACAAAGCTATTTGATTCAAACAGATCCGGCTACATCGGATATTCAGCAAAGCTTTAATAATTCAGCGTTGCAAGTTGGTATTTCGATTGGATCAGGTTTTGGTGGTATCGTGTTGAGTCAGACAGGGACTGTTGCTCATACGTCTTGGTTTGGTGGAGTTCTTATTGTCGTATCGTTAGGGTGTGCGGTTTTTTCTTTAACAAGGAAAACGACTGCAAGAGAAAATAATAATACGACCATAGCTTTTCAAAAATAAATACATGAGTAACCAATAGTAGAAGAATACAAGAACAAAATTCCCCTTGGCAAACAGGGGGTATTCACTAGTTCTGCTCTTCAACTCTGTTATCTTAAAGAACTTCTTGTTGTGAATTACATCGGGTGCATTTATACTTCAGTAATGCACCCGATTTTTGATAAGTGTTTAAAGGAGACAAATCTTTCCTCGAATAACCTTCGTTATCTAGTTGGCAATGGTGCTCGCTTAGAAATAAATCCTTTGTCCACTAATTCAGTCCAAAAGGATTGTGGGATATCTTTATTAATCATCTCTACATCTTCTGCATTATGTTCTGGACGTGTTGAACCTGGAATGACAGCTTTTACTGCTGGGTGTGCCGTTGAAAATTGTAATGCTGCTGCTTTCAAGCTTACATTATGATTTTCAGCAATTTCTTCTAACTGCTTTACTTTATTTAATATATCAGCACCAGCTTTAGCATAATCAAAATGATCTCCTCCAAGTAACACACCAGAATTAAATGGACTTCCTACAATGATATCTACACCTTTTTCCTCAGCTCTTTGCAGCATGCGCTCTAAGGATTGCTCATGCTGTAAAAGCGTGTATTGAGTGGCAGATAAGCAGACATCAGGCTGAGCTTCTTCCAAACCCATCACTAGTTCAATAGGTTCGGTTGTATTGACACCAACTCCCCATGATTTAATCACCCCTTCTTCACGAAGCCGACTTAAGACACGAAAGGCGCCATTTCTAGCCTCATCAAATTTTGTAATCCATTCATCTCCATGGAAATCAGGGGAAACATCATGAACGAAAACCATATCCAAGCGGTCCGTTTTTAACCGGTCTAAACTTTGTTCAATAGATTTCATGGTGGCTTCCTCTGTATAATCTGTTATTACTTTATTTTGACGACCATACTGGAATATCCCTTCTTTATTTTCTTTTTCATCGGTAATATAACGTCCAACTTTAGTCCCTATGAAATAATCATCACGATTATACTCTGATAACGCCTCACCTAAACGCATTTCCGATAAACCTGCTCCATAAAAAGGTGCAGTATCAAAATAGCGAATTCCTTGATCCCAGGCGGTTTGTATGGTTTTTTGTGCTTCCTCTTCGGGAACGTCTCTGAACATATTCCCTAATGGCGCGGTTCCAAGACCTACTTTATGTTGAAGTGCTTGCTCTAACGATTTCAACTAAACTCCTCCTTATCATGAAGTTATATATTTCATTTTCCACTTATACTCTGCACTAAACACGAAGACTTGGATATTTAAATGTTAAAACGTTTTAGGAGGAATAATCGTTTTAAGTTGTAACTTTACTAACTTCTAGATAAGTTTGAACACTTTATTCTATGTATATTGAAAGGCAACCCACGATTGTTAGAGGAAAAATGTAGTAGGGGGTTATAAAGTTCCTTGATTTGATGATAGACTTCACTTATCTAAAATCCTTCATATCTATTTCATTAACTTTTGATAAATTTTTATTTGTTCATCTAATAGTTCACTATATTTTAAAGTAGAGGGGGCTGTTAATCCCTCTCGTAATCCGATGTCTACTAATTTTTCCCGCATTAATTCAATTCGTTCTAATAATGAGTCGGCATCGACTTCACTATTATGCATATGGAAACCTCCTTATTCAACTGTATTGGTTTGGATGAATTGGGACAGGAAGAATATAGAAGGATTATTTCGTGAAATTACATTAAGTACTTAGTAAAACGAGGAGAGAGTCAATATTTTGTCTTAATTTTTTGGGATGTTTAATCTCCTAATTACGTTCAACTATTTATTCCAACTTGCATCCCCTTGGAACCCTTCATTAATTCATCAAGTACTCAAAGCATGTCCTTATTGTATTTTCCTGTTTATCTATACATTTGTCTTATATGCATTTTGAAACTAATTGCCTATCTCATAGCTCTCACCGCCTTTTCAAATTCCGACTCGGATTACTGGACATTTCGTTCAAGCTCTCATTATAGAAAAGCTCATCAACCGTACAATTTAATACATCCGCTATTTTTTTAGCCAAATCAACACTAGGTGTTCTTTTTCCTTGTTCAATTTTGTAATAATAAGATGTTGAAATACCAACCTTTTGTGCGATTACATCAACTTCTTTATAACCTTTACTAATTCGAATATGTCTTAAGTTTCTTCTCATAGAATCACCTTCTTTATTAGACGCTATGTCCTGTTAAATAATACTATAATGGACATTACGTCCAAAATCAATCCCTTTTTCCCCATTTTGTCTAAATATATTTTGTGTTTTGGACAAATAGTATAATATATGAGTTATATGGAGGCTGACTAATGAGTAAATTCAGTAATAGATTAAAAAACATTAGGTTAAAAAGGAATATTTCTAGAAAAGCATTAGCTCAAAAGGTTGATCTATCTTACTCGACTATTGCTAAGTATGAGAATGGAGAAAGAGAACCAGATATTTCTACATTAAATAAATTAGCATTATCTTTGGAAGTATCAGTTGATTACTTAGCAGGAAAATCTAATAATGAAAACAGTGACGATTCCAACCTAATTTCAGAAGTCAACTGCCTTCTTAAAGAGTTTGGCATAGAATATTCGGGCTTTCACGATATCGATCGCTGGAAGGCCTTGGGACCAGAGGAATTAAAAGAACTGGAGAATTACTTTAAATACATCACAGATATGGCTATGAGAAAAAAAGAAGAAAATGATGATGAACCAACTTAGTGTATAAATAAAAGCTATCTAACATTTACTAACCTTCACATAAGGAATAAGACAAGGGTAATGATTGTAGTTACCCTTTTGCTTTATTCTATAGTGATTATTTTACTTTAAGTGATTAGAAGAACAATTTTTTACTCCAGTACTTTTCCCCACCAACACTTCATTACCACCAAAAAAGTAAGAGATTATGTTAACAGAATCTGTCATGGGGAGAAAACTAATAATTCACTAGATGGCTCTCTCTTTCAATTAAAACTTAACAAAGTCAAAAGGATGTACATACTATGAGTTTATGAATCACGTTCTAGGATCAAGGACTATTTCAACTCTCTGCTTAACCAGTATTTGTGATACAGTTCACTTTGCTTTTATGGTAAAGCACTCTATAAATTAATTTACTAATGAGTACAGTTGGTATCCCATATAAACAGCCATGCCCCATATAATAAACGCGGATACCTGGTTCATAAATCTTAAAAACTTACCATTTTTATCAAACTGACCAATCTTTCTGCCAAAGATCGCCAAGGAAAAGAACCAGATCCAAGAAATCATTATACAAGCCACGGTAAACACCCATTTTTCATATCCTGTATAAGCCAATGAACTAGTTCCTATCACTCCAATAGTATCCATAATAGCATGAGGATTAAATAATGAAACACTAGCAGCAAAAGTTACCTGACGGCGTAGAGAAAAATGTTTTTTTTCTTGATGATCGCTTATTTCAGGTTTGCTTTTCCACATACTCCATCCCATATAGGCTAAGAAAAAGACTCCAACTAAAAATAACAAAATCTTGACCCATTCAAAACTAAAAACAATAATGGATACCCCTGCCACAGCCAAATAAATGAGTATGGTATCACAAATTCCTGCTGTAATAATCGCAGGTAAAGCGTTGACGAATTTGTTGTGTGTCGCTCCTTGATTAAATACAAATACATTTTGAACTCCTAAAGGTAAAATTAATCCAAATGCTAGAATTATTCCATGCAATAATGGTTCCACGATGTTCCCCCCTCTTCTTATCTAGAATAGCGAAGGATCACCAATATGTCTCCAACCAATTGGATGGAAATTCACCCAACCATTTTGTTATAATTTCAAAAAAAGATTGGAGGTAACCTATGTCTGATTTAGCGTGGAAGCCACAAAAAAATTCATCCATTCCTTTACATCAACAAATATCTGATTTTATGAAAAACAAAATAATGAACGGTGAATGGACAATAGGTACTAAAATACCATCACAACGAGATTTAGCAAAATCTTTCCAAGTAAACCGCAGTACAATTGTAACTGCACTTGAGGAACTGGTTGCCGATGGACTAATTGAATCTAAGGTTGGGAACGGTACTAGAGTGATTAACAACACATGGAGCCTACTCGCTTCAACACCTCCTGCTGATTGGATTAGTTATGTAAAATCTGGTATTCATAAACCAAATATAACAATCATCCAAAAAATTAATAAAGCTGAGGCAGATCCTAATATCATTAGACTGGGAACAGGAGAACTTTCACCAGACTTGTTACCCAACAGCAGAATGGAGCAACTGCTACAAATAGATAATGAACAGTCTTTATCGCTTGGTTATACGGAGCCAAAAGGAAGTCTTTCTTTACGTAAAACGGTTAGTACATATTTGAAAACAAAGGGAATCAACGCATCTCCCGAATCAATTTTAATTGTTTCTGGAGGACTTCAAGCCCTGCAGTTGATTTCAATTGGATTATTAAAAAGAGGTTCAACAATACTTCATGAAACACCATCCTATTTAAATTCCGTTCACGTTTTCCAATCGGCTGGAATGAATTTAATGGGGATTCCACTTGATGAAGAAGGAATTAAAAGTAATTCAATTGGACCTATGAAGCGACAGCATAACGCAACTTTGCTCTATACGATCCCTTCTTTCCACAATCCTACAGGTACATTAATGTCCGAAAAAAGGCGGCTCGAATTAATAGAGGCTTGTCAAAGGGAATCTATACCTATCATCGAGGATGATGTTTATGGTGATTTATGGTTTGAGACTCCATCACCAAATCCTTTGAAGGCAAATGACGCACAAGGAAATGTACTGTATATAGGAAGCATGTCTAAAACATTGAGCCCAGGTTTACGAATCGGTTGGATTGTGGGGCCTGAACCTGTCATGGATCGTTTAGCAGATATCAAAATGCAAACAGATTACGGGTCAAGTTCCTTATCACAATACGTTGTAGACAAGTGGCTTTGTAGTGGTATGTATGAGGATTACTTGAAGGAAACAAAAGAGGAGTTAATCTTCAGAAGGGATTTCACTATTCAAATGTTAAAGAAATATTTTTCTGACATAGCAACATGGAGCACCCCAAAAGGTGGCTTTTATATCTGGCTTCAATTATTAACAGGTGTTTCCACCCGAAAACTATTTGATGTAGCCTTGCGAGAAGGAATTTTATTAAATCCAGGAAGTGTATATGATAATAATGATGATCAGCACCTTCGTATTTCCTATTCATATGCCTCAATAGAACAATTAGAAAAAGGGCTATTTTATTTAGCACAACTTATTAAAAATCTTTCTATCAATTGAATCTCTTCATGGAGGATACCGTAATAATGTAGTACGGTATCCTTTTTTATAAAAGACTATATAATAACTTCTTATTTAGGGTAAGCATAACAGTTTATCTAAATGAGGTTAGCAATACCCATCACTATCCTACTTTTAGCTGCGAATCTCCATATTTACTAGCTCTTTTATGGTTAATAAGTTGCGATACAAACCAAGCAAGTACAGCCAACCAAATAACCATTCCTAAAACCAAAGAAATACCATAGTCTAGGTTAAAGCCTTCTGGTGCATAGAAGAAATACGTACTTACTACCGCTGTCATGAACAACGCCGGAATACTACAAATCCAATGAAACTTGTTATTTTTTACTAAATACATGGTTGCTGTCCACAACATCACCGCAGCAACAATCTGATTCGAACCCCCAACATAACGCCAGAGAAAGCTATAATCAATCGTCGTTAGATATAATGTTGCACCAGTCACAGGTATGGTAAGTAAAGCTAATTTCTTTTTCCCATTAAAATCTTTCTTCGTCAGTTGAGTTAACACTTCCGCCAACATCATTCTGGAAGAACGTAATGCCGTATCACCCGTGGTAATTGGGAGAACAACAATACCTAAAATGGCGATGAATCCGCCAAATGCACCTAACGTCGTTATACTAACTTCATTAACGATCCCAGCTGGACCTCCTGCATCCAGTGCTGTTTGCAATGCACCCGTACTACCAAAAAAGGTCATCCCTGCTGCTGCCCAAACCATAGCAATAACGCCTTCACCAATCATTGCTCCATAAAATACTTTTCTACCTTCACTTTCTTTTCTTAAAGTTCGAGCTAAAATGGGACTTTGTGTACTATGAAATCCAGAAATCGCTCCACAAGATATGGTTACCATTAATAATGGCCAAATAGGCATTTCCCCAGGGTGTAAATTACTTAATGTTAAATTGGGAATTGGATGATCAAAAAAGAAGAACATTCCAATACCGATTGATACAGCCATAAAAATTAAGATAGCTCCAAATATAGGATAGACTCTTCCGATTATTTTATTAATTGGTAGAATCGCAGCAAGTATAAGATAAGCAAAAATAATCACCAACCAAGTCGTCGTGTTAAGTGGCGTTATTTGCGTTAGTAACTGAGCAGGTGCTGCAGTAAATGCTGCTGCTACCAACACCATTAATATGATCGACACAATCGTCGTAACGAACTTCATTTTACCGCCCAAATATTTACCGACAAGTGTCGGAAATTGAGCTCCATTATGTCTAAGTGATATCATCCCCGAAAAGTAATCATGTACCGCTCCAGCAAAAATACACCCAATAACAATCCATATAAATGCGACTGGACCATATAATGCGCCCATTATTGCACCAAATATCGGGCCGGTTCCAGCGATATTTAATAGTTGAATTAAACTCGCTTTCCACCAACTCATTGGCATATAATCAAGACCATCATTGTTGGTATAAGCAGGCGTTGAATCCCGGTCATTAATGCCAAAAATTCGTTCAACCACCTTCCCGTAAACAATGTAGCCAACAATTAACAATACAATAGATGCTATAAACGTAACCACCGCTGAAACCTCCTTTTTTTGAAAAGTACATATTATGATAATATAAATTGGGAGGAAAAAGCAATGGTGTTTTTGAAATTTTCTGATTTTTTATGTTTTTTTAGAACCTTATTTACTTGTGGTACGTTTCACACATTTGTATAAGATATATTCCCCATACTGGTCCGTGAACATCAAGAAAAATCCTAAGTAACTATGCATACATGAATACCATAAAATGGTTTTTGATTGACATATCAAGGAAATTGTATTAACTTCTTACCTTAGGAGTATGGTACATACTAAATGATTGAATAAATACATAGTAATAGTACATTACATTAGTAAAAAATTTAAATAGGAAGAGGTATAAAGATGAAAAGGATTTATAGTTTACTATTTATGATAGTAGTTTTATTATTAACAGCTTGTGGGGAAGACAATAATGCAGGTTCTAATAATGAAGGGAGTAGTAATAGTAAAAATGAAAATGAAGATGTTGTAACTTTAAATTTATATGAGGAAAACGGTAACTTAAACAATTTAGCAGATGTAGATCATGATTTTTACGAAGATAATGGTGTTTGGGATAGTTCAAGAGTAGTTTACATGGATGATGAAGTAGCGGTTTACTATGAAGATGTAGGCTTAATAGCTATTGATTGGAAAACTGGAGATGTTATATGGGAAGATAAATACATTCCTATGGGCTCAGGAGTTTCTGAAGTTGTAAATGGATATGTTTATTATCATAATGAAGATGAAAGTAAGTACATGAAGAGATCTATTTATGAAGATAGTACGGAAGAAATTGACGAAGATGAGTATGTGTTTAAAGCTAAAACATATTATTTATCAAATAAAGACGAAAATTCCATTCATTATGAAAGTGTAGAAGAAGCGGGCGTTGTTTCTATTAAAGCTACAGACAAAGCAAGTGGAGAGGTGTTATGGAATAAGGAATTAAGTGAGTTAGATGATGATAGTAATGATATAACGGAAATAGGTGATTATGTATTAATACTTAGCAGTGATGTTAGAACTACTTATGTCTTAAATAGCGCAGATGGTGAAGTTATTTTAGAGGATGATAGCTACTATGACAATGGATATCAAGTGGACGATAAGATATATTTAGTGAAAAATACTTCAAACAGTTATATATTTTACGAATTAGATGTTAATGAAGGCTCAGTTAAAGAAATAAAAGAATTTGAGGATTCTCATTACGATTACAATAAGATTCCTCATCTTGCGCTAACTGGCAACGTATTAACTTATCATTTACATTTTGGTGTATTAGGTATAAATTTAGATAATGGCAAATATGTTGAGATATCCTCTAATGAAGGTGACGATGTCTTAGATAATCATGAGTTAGTTAGTATTGAGAACAATGGTAATCTATATTTTGTTTCAACAGATGATTCAGATACTATTTTATCAATAGTAAATATAGAAAATAATGAAGTTATATCTCAGTATAGCTTAGATAACGTGATGGCCTATAATAGAGAAGTAGCTATTAGTAAGTTAAATGATCAAAAGTTTTCTATAGGTACTGATGAAGGTATATATGTGTTTAATTTTTCTTCTTTTGAATAACCAAATTAAAATTAATAAATGTTAGATACGGCTTCCGCTACATCTAAAAGATGACTTCTGTATTGTACAGTGGTCATCTTCTTTACATTCTATTGATAAGAGGGGATGATAAGACGCATGGTCCTTGTAGTTAAGGCGAATGATTTCCGAAGTATATGTAGATTAGAGAAAATGGCTTCATGCTTTTGATGCCAGATAAATATTAGCGTGTTACCCTTCAAGGGTAGTAATGGCATGTGTCAATGTATTTGTTTGCGCTTCTCTTTGCCTGAAACCATCTTTTTAGATTGCTGATGAAGCCACTTCCGCTACGATCGCCACTGTTGATGTGGTCTCTTGATGAGGAAACACCTATAAAAATAGTGGGGTTTTGGTATTTGTTATCAAGATTTTATTTTAACTTTTTTTGAATCTAAGTTACGTTTTAAAAGCATTCTTAAAATCTTTATCTCTTCCATTGAAGTGAAAAAATGATTAGGTAATAGAATAGCTTTATTTTTAGAAATATACAGGCGAAACATATCATATTCTTCTTTTGCTACAAATATCTCGTTCCACTCTATAAAATTCTTTGATCTTCTAACTTTCTGAAGTATTCCTTCATCATTAATAACATAGCTCATTTCAATTTGTATTCGTTGATCTGTTTTATATTCCTTGCGCACCCTCATGTTAACTATAGGAATAGCTATCAGCATTGATAAACCAATCATCACTGCCGAAAGGAGGATCGCAATTGGGTAGATAATTATCCAACTGCCTGAGAAGAAACTAGCCCATAAGAATACAAGTAACACAAAAACTACACCAAAATAAATGAACATAGTTCTTCTCCTATGATAACTGTTATGTCGCTTAAAATCTTCATATGTTACCGTTCCAGAAATGGAAATCTCATCGTGTTTATTTGGTGTCATGGTATTCTCTCCTTCGAACCGTATGCTATAATATAATTTCTATTTTTTATACTAGATTCCTCTTTAGAGTTGCAACTTAAAAATACAATATCAAATGATTTGAAACTATTTAACTTTTTTAGATACATTTTCTGAATAGATTCTGCACAACAAGGTAATAAAAACTATCACATCTGTAAAATTACACAAGCAGTGTACCGATATGGCTAATTTTAATGAATCCTTTTTTATATACAAAATAATACGAGGGTAACATTGATATAATTCTTGTTAAAATGAGCCAAGGTGACCAAAATTGATAAAGTGAAAATAATATTACATTTAATAATACCGCAGATTTCCCCATCCATTTCATACGAGCAAGTAAGTATCTCCTAAAGCAAAGCTCATCAATTATTGGTAAAATAAGCGTAAAAACAAAGAAGCTCACTATGGTTGCAATAACTATAAAATTTCTTTCAAATAAACTCAAGTCTTGCACATATTGATAGCGGCTTTAAGATTGTCATAAGTATCCCTGTTATTATAAATAACATGAGACTGTAAAATATGTATTCTTTGCCCTTCTTCCCACTTTTTAGGCCTAGTATTCTAAATATATTAAAACTTCCAGCTTCTTTTTTTACTATATAGAATAGATATCCAAGTTGTAAAGGGATTATAGAAAAAATCCCTGCTAGCCCTAATATTACTAACTTAGGATAAGTTGTTAAGATTTCTCCTTTCAATAGAATGATATAAATAACACTTAACTATATCCCTGGAATTAGATGAAGTAATATAAGTTTCCATACACTCCTAATTTCCTTTTCAGTATTATGCACACCTTATCCCCTCCTAAATAATAAAAACCAACAAAACTATTAACATTTGCTCCGTTGGTTATAATGGTAAACTATGGTGTTACCCCAAGGTCAATATCGATAATCATTATTTTACTCTTCTTCAATTGGAGCATAAATTTCTAGGAAGGCCCGTTCTTTTTTATCAAGATATGTGATAAGTCGCGTATTAACAAAGGCAACACCTAATGGTTTTAGTCCTTGTTCATTATCCCATTCTAATGTGGATTCAAACGCTTTATATTTAATATCTTTATCATTAATTTTATCTCTGCCATCCTCAATAATTGTATAGATGCTTTTAGAATATTATATAAAACATCCGCTTTCTTCTACATTTTTCGTCTTTGACTCTTACAATATACATTTTAGAATCTAGAAAACCATTTTCATCAAAAGTAAATTTCCTCATGATTTTGCTAAGATTATCATCCTTCCCCGTATCCAACTTTTCCAATTAAGCAAGGTACTCTAAAAAAGAATAGAAGTCAGAGAAATTCACTGATTACTTCATACCTTGGTAACTCCCTTATGGAGTATTGGTTTAGATTTTCTTTTAATTCTTCACAAAATGCTTTTGTTTCTTTAACTTTTTGTAGCATGTATTCATTATTCCGTATAGTTTCTTCCAGATCTTCGATTTTACTTCTAATAAAATTTCTAGTTCTTCTATTGCTCTGCCTTCTTGTAGTTTTTAACTTCTTTCATTGATAGGTTTCTTTTTTTATAAAAATCCGCAACCAATAATGTATATATCGTAGTTATCATACTGTCGATAATTATTTGTCTTATTTTGATTGGCTTTACAATTCCTTTTTTCTCATAATACCTAAGAGCATCTCTAGATATACCTAGAATATTCGATAATTGACTAGTTCTATATGTATCCTTACTCATTTCATACTGCCCCCTAGAGCTAGACCGTTTATTAAAATACTTTAACAATTCCGATATACAAAATTAATAAAAACCTCATCTATTTATGGTACGGTTCACCCTTCATAATCCTAAACCCCCGATAAACCTGCTCCAACAAAACCAACCGCATCAACTGATGAGGAAACGTCATCTTAGAAAAAGACAGCGAATAATCACTTCGATCACTAACTTCCTTACTCAATCCCAACGAACCACCGATAACAAAAACAATTTTACTCTTGCCATGAATCATTAATTGCTCTATTTTTTCGGCAAATTTCTCTGATGTTGGCATCTGTCCCATTATTTCCAGGGAAATAACGTATGCGTCTGGGGAAATTTTCGACAGGATTCGTTCACCCTCTTTTCGTTTCACTTCCTCTTGTTCCGCCTCACTCATATTTTCTGGTGCTTTCTCATCTGGCACTTCAATTATTTCCATATTGGCATAAGCGCCCAATCTTTTCATATACTCTTGTATACCCTGTTTTAAATATTTCTCTTTTAACTTTCCTACCGCTACAATCGAAATCTTCATGTGAGACATCCTTCCGAATACTATCATTATTACTATTTTACCAAATCCTTGAACTGGATACGAGTTGTTCATAATTGATTTACGCACCATTTTACCTTACCATTAAATATGGGGATGATTACATCTTTTGTCTCTATCACTATTAATTGGAGGCGATTTCGTGGAAAAAATCATATTTATTGAAACAGGAACTGGAATAGATGTACATGGACAAAATGTGACCAAAGCCTGCCTTCGTGCTGTGGAAAATGCCATTCACTACAATTCCATGCCAGGGATTGCCGAATACCTACCAGAAAACAACCTGCACAACATGAAAGTTAATGTTAGACTAGCCGTTCCCATCGACAAAGAAAAAGTAGATGTAGAGCTAGTCAAACAAGAAATACCATATGGAACTGTCACAGTTGAAGTAATTGATGGTGGCATGGCAACAACATCTGGTATCGTTCTCGAAGAAAAAGAAGACAAGAACGATCAGATGTATATCGTCAATGCAGCTGTAGAAGTAGGCTATTAAAATATTTGGGAGGAATGTGTATGACGACGTTTATTGCCAATCCGAAACGTTACCATGAAATACCGTATAACCGTTGTGGCAAATCAGGTATCAAGCTCCCGGCCATCTCCTTTGGCCTATGGAACAATTTTGGAGGCGAGGATACATTAGAAAATCAACGCCGAATGTTAATGAAAGCTTTTGATTTAGGGATTACTCATTTTGACCTTGCCAATAATTATGGTCCACCTCCAGGGGCAGCAGAGAAAAACTTTGGACGAATTCTCAAAGAGGATTTTACTCAGTATCGGGATGAAATGATCATCTCAACAAAAGCGGGCTTTAGAATGTGGGATGGACCATATGGCGACTGGGGATCGCGAAAGTATTTAATCTCGAGCCTTGATCAAAGCTTACAGCGCATGAACCTCGACTATGTAGATATATTCTATCACCACCGTCCAGATCCAGAGACACCTCTTGAAGAAACAATGGCCGCTCTCGATCAAATCGTCCGACAAGGAAAAGCACTATATGTCGGCATCTCCAACTATAACGCAGAACAAACAAAGCAAGCAATTGACATCTTAGAGGCACAAGGTACACCTTTTATCATTCATCAAGCAGCTTATTCTATGCTAGATCGTACGATAGAAAATGGCTTAACAGATGTGCTAGATGAACACGGAATTGGTTGTATTGCATATGTACCATTAGCTCAAGGGCTACTGACAGATAAATACTTAAGTGGGATTCCAAAAGATTCCCGAGCAGCAAAAGAATTTATTCCATTCTTAAATGAACGCGATGTATCTTCTGACAAACTACAGAAGATCAAAGCATTAAATACAATCGCACGAGACCGCGGGCAAACCTTAGCACAAATGGCACTCGTCTGGGTATTACAAGAAAAATCAGTTGTAACTGCATTAATCGGTGCAAGCCGAGTTAGTCAAATTGAAGAAAATATCAAAGCATTAAATAATACTACTTTTACACAAGAAGAACTGGATGCAATTAATGATATTTTAAATTAAGAGCAAACTCGAGTGCTAGCACTCGAGTTTTTCTAGTTAAGTATGCACGCCATACTTTATGTACTTTTTATTTGTGTCTCAAAGTATTCCTTTTGCAGAAGTCCCATATGAATAATGTCATGCCAATCACCATTTCTAAATAGACTTTGTCTACTTTTTCCCTCTTCTTGAAAACCAATCCGATTGTATAATCGTATAGCTCTATCATTAAATGAAAATACTTTGAGCGAAACACGATGAAGATTGATTTCGTAAAAGACGAAATCAAGCAGTAACTTTAATCCCTTTGAACCATAACCTTGACCCCAATATTCTTTTTCACCAATGTCTATAATACATTCAGCGTTTCGATTCTTATAATCCATGTTAATCAATGATACAATGCCAATTGGTATTTCATTGTCTTTATCCATTATGATGTAGCTTTTAGAATGAGGAGAATTTAAAATAACAGTATCTACAAATTCTTTCGTTGCCTCTACGAATATACATCCAAAGAGGGATTTGTGGATTGCATTACTTCTATATCATTTCTCCATCTGTGATAAAGTTCTGTATCTTCCTCCGTCATCTTCCTTAATCTTACCCTTGATGATTCAAACAACATTACGATCACTCCTTATTTTACGTTGTTACTGTTCGGTCCTATCCTTGAAACACATAAGGAACGGATTGATTTAGCAAATATTTAACACCATTTTTATGATATGGCATTTTTTCATCAGCGGTTTTCACATCCACCCACCTGACGTCTGAGATGGTCTCTGTATCCTGAATGGACAGCTCACCATCTATTATCCTTGCTTTGAACGTTATGAAAAGGGCGTGATGGTCATCAGATTTCATAAATGCTTCATTGACGGAAATAATGTGATCAACCTCGATAGTTAAACCCGTTTCTTCTTTTGCTTCACGTATAGCTGCTTGGGCTAGCGTTTCTCCTGGTTCACCAGATCCACCTGGTAAAGACCAATTATCATATTTAGTGTTGTGAACCATTAAAACTTTTTCTTGTATGTCATCATAAATAAGTGCATAGACTACATCTACTCGTTTCATTAAAACCCCTCCTCATTTCTTTATCACCTTCTAAAAAAATGTTTCCGAAAAGTGGTTGATATCCTTCCTGGGGATCTTTCTCTTGTCCAACACCCCCATCCCAACAAGCTTATAATTCGTTAAATCCCTTTTGGATCTAACTAGCCCCTTTGCAATCTATTATTTAATTATTAACACAAATATCCAATACTGAGAATAGGAATATGATGAATCTTCAATAAACATACTCTACGATGTCATATGAAAGTGCATTTTTAAGTTGAAATATTTACATTTTATTGTAAATGTTTGGTTTTATTCACCTTACTCTTTATAATGTACTTACGCAAGTTTCGGTGAGGAGGAAATGCCTATTGAAAAGGATAATAAGAGTTTTAGCCATCATCCTTTATTTTCTTATTCTAAGTGGCTGTAATAAGGAAATAGAACATTCTAAAGAGACTGCCGACAAGTCAAATGAAGATATTTATATACCAGTCCAAGAATATACAGGAGAAGGATATAAGTTAGACAATGGCGAAGAGACAGAACGTATTGCTAAAGAGAATAGAGCAGTAGTGGAAAAAGCAGTACAAAGATTCTTTAAAGAAGAATATAAAACAGAAATTACTGTACATAACATAGTTGGAAATGTGGATGGTGCAACAGTGTTTGTAGAATCAGTAGGAGAACCACATTTTTATACCTACGCAATCATTCCGATTGATGTTGAAAACGAAGAAGTTCTAGAAGAAGACGTTTGGTCTCAACAAAATCAGGTAGAAGATGCTATTACCACTGGGTTATATGCTTATGCACACCAACAACAATTCGATGAGTTAAATACTTTCATAGATTCAATAGCTAATGACTTTAATTTAACAGGAAAAACGACGGAAGCAATTAAAAATGTCGGTGGGGCAGGATTTGCAACTAATTATTACTTTATTCAAATAGCAGATGAACAACCTTTTAAAGAAATATTAAATACATACATCGAACAACCTAATATAGATCAACAGTCTTGGTATGAATTATTTAAAAACACTAATTTTAAACCAGAGTCATTTCTAATATCCATTAAATTGTTTACGAAAGATAATCAAAAACCGGAGCAAGAGTTATTAGACACTATAGCAAATAAACTCGAAGAAACTGATAATCTGCCTAGAGGAGCTTATAGTATTATATTAAATGACAATCTAGTGAATAAGAACACAGGGATCGGTGAATATGAAAACTCTATCGAAAGATCTTATCCCAATGATATTGTCAAGGAGTAGGTTGATTTAAGGTAGGAAAACAAACTACCGATAAGGAGGCAAAATTGTGGGTAAAAGTAGATTAATAGTCATCATGATGGTCAGCGTTGTTATTTTAGGCGGGTGTGGCGAATTGCTAAAAGAAATTTACAATTATGAATCGTCACATATTGATAATGGGGTAAACGGAAAAGACCCCGAGGTATTAATGCCTGTACAAGAATACACAGGTGAAGAGTACACGTTAAGAAATGGAAAAGAAACAGATAAAAATAGCAAATGCCAATCGAGAAGTCATCGAAAAAGCTGTGAAGCGTTTTTTTGATGAAGAATATAACACAGAAGTCATCGTACATAACATAGCTGGAAACGTGGATGGTGCCACTGTATTTGTGGAATCAGTTGGAGAACCGCATTTCTACACCTATGCGATTATTCCAATTAATAAACAAAATGAAGAAATTCTAGTCGATCATGTCTGGTCACAAGAAGGACAAATAGAAAATGCCATTATGGCTGGAATATATGGAATGGTGATGGAAAAAGAGTTTCAACATTTAACAGACTTAATTGAAGAAGTGAATCAAGAATATGACTTAACAGGAATAAATAAAGAAGCTATACCTGTTGGAGCAAATAGATTTAGTAATGAGTATTATTTTGTAACGATTTGGGATGATAAAGATTTCGAGGGAGCTTATCGGGAGTACTTAAAAAATTCCAATCGTTCAGGTAAGGAATGGGAAGAAACGATCCAACTTAATAAAATAGAGCCAGATGGAATCAGTATCGCGATTAATCTTTATATGGCAGAGAAAGATGTTGAACCTAATCAAGAAGCTTTTGATCATTTAATTGACAAGATTGAAGAAGCTGATAATATACCTAAGGGGCGATATGGAATAAGCCTTCATGATAATTATATTGATATGAAAGTTGCATCTGGAAGTAAAGATAATACTTTAGAAAAGGGACATCCAAATTATATTGTTAAAGAATAAGGTGATTAAAATGGATGATAAATATACTCAAGACAGTGATTTAGTACAATTAGCAGGTTATCATGCATATATTGAGTCTAGAGAAGAAGATCAATTAGAAGTCAATGGGACAGTATACAAAGTAATTAATATTAACTACGGACATTCTACAGGCCTCGACGCCATAACTGTACAAAACCTATCAATTCAGGAATACACCATCGTCTACGTCGATACCGACAAAGACCAACTCGAAGATTTGCTCACTGATGCTTATTTACTTAGCAGCACGGATGTACCACAATTAACAGCTGCTAAAAAGTACTATGAAGATATGGATAAACAATATGGAATTGATTCACAGTTGGAAATTTTTAGGCGAAGCATTAACGGATGTTGTAGTTATCAAAAAGTCTCCCCCGAAATGCTATATATAGTTATAAATTACCATATAATCCATCTGTTAGCATAGATAAAACGAATCGTTTCCAAAAATTTCATTATAAATAGTTGGTTTTACATATTATTATTCTTATAATGAATATGCGTAAGCTTCGATAAGGAGGCGGAAAATGTTAAAAGTGAGAAAAAGTAGTTTAGTAGTCATCATGATTTTCAGTGTCATTATTTTAGGAGGGTGTGGTGAAGTGCTAGAAAAATTTAATGATGCATCAGAAAACGAAACGGAAGATATAGATAATGGAGTAAACGGAAAAAATCCAGAAGTGTTAATGCCTGTACAAGAATACACAGGTGAAGAATACACGTTAAGAAACGGAAAAGAAACAGATAAAATAGCAAATGAAAACCGCGAAATCATTGAAAAAGCAACAAAAAGTTTTTTTGATGAAAAATATAACACAGAAGTCATCGTACATAACATAGTTGGCAATGTGGATGGTGCTACCGTATTTGTGGAATCAGTAGGAGAACCACACTTTTATACCTCTGCCATTATTCCAATTAATAAACAAGAAGGAGAAATTCTAGTTGATCAAGTGTGGTCACAAGAAGGACAAATAGAAAATGCCATTATGGCTGGAATATATGGAATGGTGATGGAAAAAGAGTTTCAACATTTAACAGACTTAATTGAAGACGTGAATCAAGAATATAACTTAACAGGACTAAATAAAGAAGCTGTACCTATTGGTGCAGATAGATTTAGTAATGAATATTATTTTGTATCCATAAGAAAGACGGATAACTTCGAAATTCTTTTGGATAAATATTTTGTAGAACCAGATCGCACGAGTGAAGAATGGAGTAACCTTATGGATTGGGACAGTATTAAACCTGATGAAATTCGAGTAGCTATTAACCTTTTTATGGCTGAAAAAGATGCGGAACCAAGTCAAGAGGCTTTTGACCATTTAATTAACCGAATAGAGCAAGATGACAAAATACCAAAAGGACTCTATTCAATAAGATTACACGATAACTATATTATCAAAACGGCAGGAGTCGGAACTAAAGATAATAGTTTAAAAAGAGCTGATCCCAATGATATTGTAAAAGAATAGGATGAAAAAAATGAGTGAAAAATTTGTTTCAGATAAAGATTTAGTCGAGTTGGCTGGTTATCATGCATATATGAAATATTCGGATGAAGATCAAATAATAGTAAATGATACTATATATGAAGAGTACGTTTACCGACTTCGATGATAAAGTGAGAAATACTGTCAAGCATACTCTAGAGCCTATCGATACCCTTGCATCAAGGATTAATGGAGTAAGGGATGGCGTTAGAAGATTGAATAGCAATATCCCTACTATTATAAACAGGTTTCGTCCCTATTTAGAAAATGCTTTGTTTAATAATGAACGTTTTTTTGATGTTTACTTATATAATAATTCAGCAATTGCACTTATTAGAGAACTGGACTTAGTTTTCCATGATATTAACAGCCAATTAGCAAACCATCATGCCAAAACTATTCTAGAGTTATTATTATATGGCAGACATATTAGTGTAAATATCAATCGACTACAGGATCAAGTAGAACGAGTAGCAAATTAGCGTATAAACATAACAGCCCTCATCAGAGTTTTCTCAAATGAGGACTTGTCGATTTATTTTGCTCTATAGAATAATGATCAAGACGTATGCGAAACAATAAACGTTGCATTACCAGCTAATTTATACTGCTGAATCGTAGCCGGAATAATAAAGTGGTCACCTTTTTTAACATCGTATGTTTGGCTAGCTGTCGTAATAGTTGCTTCTCCCTCTACAATACTGACTTGCAAAAAGTCTGCCGTTCTTTCCAGCTCTGCTTCGCCATGTAAATCCCAATGATAAACCGTGAAATACTTTTCTTCTACTAGCTTTTTCTCCGTTAATCCTTGTTTATCCACAACTTCTTGGGTTAACTGCGGTGTTTCATGTGGAACACTTGTTACTTCTTTCGCTTCTTTTAAATGTAATTCTCTTGTATTACCGGCTGCATCTGTCCGATCATAGTCATAAACGCGATAAGTAATATCAGAGCTTTGCTGCGTTTCTAAAATAACGATTCCTTTACCGATTGCATGGATCGTTCCACTTGGTACATAGACGAAATCGCCTGCTTTTACTTTAACACGGCGTAATAAATCATCCCACTTACCCTCATCGATCAGCTTTTCTAATTCTTCTCTTGTTTGGGCATGATGGCCGATGATTAATTCAGCATCTTCTTCAGCACTTAATACGTACCAACATTCTGTTTTACCATATGCTTCATTCGCTACTTCTCTTGCATATTGATCATCAGGGTGAACTTGAACAGAAAGATTGTCGTTCGCATCCAAAATTTTAATTAACAGTGGATAAGCTTCCTGGTTATCCACAGGCTTGTTAAATAATTCGCCATGCTGATTCCATGCATCCACCAGTGTTTGATCTTTTAATGGGCCATTGATAATTTTACTTGGTCCATTCTCATGAGCAGATATTGCCCATGCCTCACCTGTTTGTTCGT
Organism: Gracilibacillus saliphilus; assembly: GCF_010994085.1. Lineage (NCBI taxonomy): Bacteria > Bacillati > Bacillota > Bacilli > Caryophanales > Bacillaceae > Gracilibacillus > Gracilibacillus saliphilus. Next base: position 30,369 of record NZ_WJEB01000023.1, read on the forward strand.
ATGGAATCGTGTAATGAAACTCTGTATGTAACTTCTGACCGCCCCATATTCGTTCCTGAAAAATCGGTTGAAGGAAAATTGGTTCTTGATACATAAATAGACTCTCCCCTATCATTTCTATAAGTTCGTACTTCCTAAAAGATACTATCTTATCCATGTAAAATCAATCTATATCCTGTTATTTATCCACAATTTTGTTCACAATGCACGAATTTTATCAGTTATTCACATCTGAATAGCCATACAAACAGTTTATCCACAAAATTATTAACATACTCACAATTTTCTTATATATATCGTATAAGAATTTATGTTCTACACCATATATGGACATTTATCCAGAATTATATCCACAGTATGTGAATAACCTACAAAAAATGTGGATAAAAACTGTTGAAAGTTCTTATCCACATCTGTTTAATACGATAATGACGTCAGTTCTACCGTTGTTTCCAGTTCTTCTCCATCGCGATAGTAGGTAATCGTTAATTGATCCCCGACTGATTTCTCCGAATAGAGATGTTTGCGTAAATCTACAATATCCTGAATCGGCTCTCCATCAAGTTCAGTAATCACATCGTATGACTCTAAGTCACCATGATCAGCTGGAGACATTGGTTCCACACTACGAATATAGATACCACCTTCGATATGATCAGGCAGATTCAAGCTGCGTTCCCATTCAACTCTTGCGATATCATTTAACGAGTATGCTTCCACGCCTAAGTAAGCTCTCATGATTTCTCCGTTTTGTTCTAACTCTTCGATGACGGGAATCACATCATCTACTGGAATCGCAAAGCCGATCCCTTCAACTGCAGATTCTGCAATTTTCATCGAGTTAATTCCAATTAACTGCCCTTCCATATTTAGCAAAGCTCCACCACTATTACCAGGGTTAATGGCAGCATCTGTTTGGATAACTTCCGCTTGCCAATCTGCCCTTCCATCCATATTGAAATCTTGTGGAATCGCTCGTTGTTTTCCACTAATGATTCCTTGCGTGACAGAACCAGACAAATGTAGCCCTAATGGATTACCAATGGCAATCGCTGGTTCTCCGACATGGACATCTTCTGATCGGCCGATTTCAATGACTTTTTCTGCATAGTTAGCATCCATTTCAATCACAGCTAAATCGGTATACAAATCACTTCCAACAAGGGTAGCTTCTACTTGTGTCTCATCTGGTAAGACGATTTCTACTTGACTGGACCCTTGAATCACATGATGATTGGTAACAATAAATGCGGAGTCATTTTCAATTTTATAAATCACACCAGAGCCTGTTCCTGCTTCACCGGAATCTTCCTGTTGCCAAAAATCTGTCTGATCTTGCACATTAATGACACCTACAACAGCTGGTGATACTTCCCCTACTATTTCTGAAATTCTGGTGGAGATGTCCACCTGCACATTGCGAATGTCTGAAGGCTCGATATTATCTCCTGCACGATTGTCTGTTTGATGTTGATTGGTTGCTGTATCATCATTGACCATAATTTGATATGGTAAAAGATTATTTTGGACTAACGATGGTAGTAAGACAGCAAACAGAAAAGCACCTAAAACCAAGCCAATAACAAAAGGTGTCAGCCAATTTCTTTTCTTTGGTGGTTTCTTCGACATGTAATGGTCATCATAATAGCCCATTACTTCACCTTCTTTCTTGATTTAAACTACTTCATAAATAGGTGTCGGTGATTTCGGATCAGTATCATGAAGTGTTACGTGATCGCCCACCGTAAAACCATATTCATTTAAACCATTCTCTACTGACATTCTTGCTAAATCCTTCATATTATTATCTTTGCTTAAATGTGCTAAATAAATACGTTTAGTTTCATTATCAATAATATCTTTTAAAGCAACAGCACAGTCCTCATTAGAAACATGACCACTGTCTCCTAAAATCCGCCTTTTCACACTCCAAGGATAACGACCCATTCGTAGCATTTCCACATCATGATTTGCCTCAAAAATCAGCGCATCCGCTCCTTGCACGGTTTTCTTGATTCGTTCTGAAACATAGCCAAGATCCGTTACAAGTGCTACTTTTTTGCCATTATGGTGAAAGGTGTAAAACATTGGTTCTGCCGCATCGTGGGACACGGCGAAAGATTCTACATCAATGTCGCCAAAGGTTTTGGTCTCATCCATTTTGAATACGAATTTTTGATCGAGCTCAATTTTGCCAATGGCACTGTCCATCGCTTTCCATGTCTTTTCATTGGCGTAAATCGGTAAATCGTACTTTCTGGCAAAGATTCCTAACCCTTTAATATGATCACTATGTTCATGTGTCACTAATATTTTGGAAAGACTGTTGGGATCGACATTGATCTCTGAGAATAAGCGAGTCATTTCTTTTCCACTTAAGCCTGCATCCACTAATATTTTCTCTTTTTCTGTTCCGATATAAAAAGCATTCCCCGTACTGCCAGATGCTAGTACACTAAAATGTAACGTCATCTTACTCCACTCCATTTGTTGTTTCTTCTTGAATTTCTAAAAGTTGTTCTAGTAATAACTCTATATTTTCTTCTTCCCATTCTTCATCTGTAACTTCAACTGTCGCTGTACTACCCTCTGCGAAGTAGTCACTAATTTGGATCTTCATTTCTTGGATAAAATCTTCATCATTTCTAGAAGTTAAATGGCCTTCAATGGCATTCACATAATAATGGTGCTCCCCATTTACTTCAAATTCCCAAGTAGGTGCGAGTAATTGCACACCGTTTGGTAAAGGTAATAAGTTATGATAACCTAATTCCACTTCAGCTGTTATTTCATCTCCAGACCTGATAAAACCGTTTCTGAGATACAATCCAGTTAAAGCATCCATAGGTGAATTTATTTCCTCTGGTTCTTGTTGATCCTCTGCTTTTTCCAGTATCGTTTGTACATACCTTGTCACTTCTTCCTTGTCATTAACTTGTACCAAGAGTACGCCACTAGGATTGAAATAAATCGGGCGGTCTATCTCCTGAAAGAAAATATAGGTATTAGAAGCTTCATCTTTATCAAAGTATCGATATTGATTAAAGTTCCATATATTTTCTGCCAAAGCTTCCATGTCTTCCTCGACATTAATCGCTAAAGGCTTATCAAATTCAGATACTATTAAATGTCTATCAATAATAACGCTTGTTTGATTCGGAAGCTCTTCAATTTCGGTTAACTCTGTATCAGAAAACTCTTTTCGTTCTGCATATAACATAGCTTCTTCAGAAGGAGATTTTTCTGGTAAATTATTGATTCCATTCACATTATTTCGAACATCGTCTTCCATTGGAACATTATCAGTAGGTTCGAAGTTAGTATTAGAATAAGTAATAAAGTGATGTAACAAGAAAATATCGAGGATAAGAAAACAAAGAATGAACAGCGTTTTAATTTGGCCCCATTGCATTTGTCTCTCCTCCTTGGGTAATAGCATTAGCTTCAGTTGTTATATACTCCCAACCTGCATAAGTTTGAATACACCATGTTGGAATAAAATCAAAAACTTGTCCTTGTTGTTCCATTCGGTAACCTAATTGAATATCAATTATCTGATTAAAAGAAATACGATCTGTTTGTTGAAGATAGTCATACAATTCTTGACCAGACATTAAATCAGTTTGTCCCCGGTCATATGGTTTCGTTAATTGAATTAAAGGTCGAACATATTGATATTCATCTAGATTCTTGTACATAACAGACATCATGGATAATCCTTCATTTCCCCTTGAAAATACCGGATGATTTTCGAGCACCATTCGGTAATCAACCTTATTCGAGACCTCACTTAAGTTGAATAAGCGGTATTGAATTCCTTGACCAGTAAGCCATCCCTTATGTGAATTGATATATTCTATTGAACTGGAGATCAAGAAATCACCTGTATTTGCTGTTCTTTCAAAGGAAGACTCCTGTTCGTCTTGCTGATTTTCTGATGGGTAAAAGTTCGTATATTCCATGGCATAACCGTTAAGCACAACCTCCCGCTGATTATCACCTAATACTTGGTTTCCCTCTGCATTTCGTGTATTGACAATCGTAGACGGTCTACGGAAAAAGATCGTCCGAAAATTCGTCGTTTCCGGATCAATGGTCTCATAACGGAATTGCTTCCCTGCAATATTGACCTCATTCTCCGGTATATATACGGAACTATTATTTGCAAGCTCTACTTCCAGGAACGGAATCAGGTCATAAACCAATGAAAGACGATTGTAATATTCCACAACCTGTGTCATGTTTTGCACACTTGCCCGAATACTAATACCATCTTGTTCCCGATTTTTAAATACGACCTGTTGACTAGATTGATTTTCATCAGCATAGATATAAACACGCTTAAATTTACTATCATATAACATACTATCATCTGTTGTAAAAACTTCGTTGATCAATGAAGATGGGATCGAAGTAGGGAAAATAAGCTCTATCACGTGTGATGATTCATCTATTTCAATATCCTCATCTTCTGGAATAATATCAAAATCATACAACGCCCATTGTGATATATCTTGAAATACTTCTAATTCATCTTGACTATCACTGAATCCTAATAGAGCATTACCATCATGCATAACAACTTGTGAGGGCTGTACTAAATTTTTCTTTGTTTCTTCTTCCCCATTTAACTCTGCGTCTGTTGCAGAACTACTGCTAGATGGTTCATAATCCCCTTGATAAGTCCATATACCAAACGTTAATAATAGACTTAGTGACACTAAGAAAACGAGTAATATCGTTTTTACGAGCTCAAAATCTATTCTCATTTTTTACTACCTCGCTTTCTTTTCGTGAGCGGTAGCGTAAAATAAATGGTAGTTCCTTTTCCTTCTTTACTGGAAGCCCAAATTTGCCCATGGTGCGTTTCAATTATTTCCTTGGAAATAGCAAGCCCTAAACCAGTTCCGCCTAATTCTCTTGAACGTGCCTTATCAACACGGTAAAAACGTTCAAATATCTTATCGACTTTTTCTCTGGCAATACCTAATCCCTGATCACTAATACTAATTCGCAGACGATGAGGTTCCTTAACTACCTGGAATGTTATTTTTCCACCTTCTGGAGAATACTTGATAGCATTAGACATAATATTATCTGTTACTTGGGTAATTTTATCTTGGTCTACCCAAACAAAAATACGCTCATCAGGAATTTTACGCTCAAAATGTATTAATTCTGTCTTATTCATTTCAAACCGGTCCAAAATATGGTGGAATACCGGAATAATGTCAATTCTCTTCTTGTACATGGCACTTTCTTTATGATCCATCTTAGACAATTGCAATAAATCATTAACTAAACGAATCATTCGTTCCGTTTCATTTTGGGTAACTTGTAAGAATTGTGGTGCTAGTTCTTTGTCTTCCCATGCACCACCATCTGTTAATGCTTCTAGATAACTTCTCATCGTTGTTAACGGTGTTCGTAATTCGTGTGACACATTGGAGACAAATTCCTTACGTTCTCTGTCTACTTTCTCCTGTTCGGTTACATCACTAATCACCGTGATCAATCCCATGAAGTTGCCACCTTCATCTTGTACAATAGAAAAGTTTGCTTTAATTAAAAAGAGTTGTTCTTCATCACTAAAGTCGACTGTTAAAGAACCTACTTCTTCTAATTCCTTTACATCCACTACTTTATCTTCAATCTGCAATATCTCCGCAATAGGCTGGCCCTTAGCTTCATGTAAAGACACACCAATTAAGTGTGTGGCAGGGTCATTCATTAACGTTATGTTTCCTTTTTCATCGGTCGCGATAACTCCATCCGACATATTGGAAAGTACAGAGCTTAACTTTCGCCGCTCTTCTTCTGTCGTTTGATTTGCAAGCTTTAATCGGTCATTCATATCATTAAAGGTAGTTGCCAATTGGCCAATCTCATCCTGACCATAGACATTTACTTTCTTCGAGAAATCCCCTCGGGCCATTCCCATTGCTTGTTTCCGCATTTCCGTAATAGGCTTAGTAATCGTTCGTGCTACTAAAACTCCTATGATAATCGATACGATAATGGCAAGAATGGTCCCATTTAAGAATATTTCATTTATCTCCTGTAATTGTTCATATACTTCCTCTACGGAAGCTTCGGAATAAATGACACCAACCGCTACATCGCCATCCATAATCGGTAATGTGCGGACATATACGCGATCTGATGTTCCTTCTTTTCTTCTGATTTCACCGTTGTCTGATTGCCCATGCACTAAGGCAAGACGAATATCACTGTTTCCAGAGATTTTTTTTCCGACCATATCAAATTTGTTGGAACCTAAAACGCGAAATTGTGAATCAATCACTTGCAGTTCAGAGAAAATTTCACTAGAGTATCTACTCGAGTATCCGCCATATCGGGCTGTGATATCTTGAACGTCTTCTTGTAATGTTCGTCCTTCTCCATCATCTGATCGCTCTTCACTAAAAGATTCCTCTAAATTAGTTGCCAATACCTGTAGTCGGTCTTCCACGTTTTCTTTGTGACTTTTTAAAAGACTACTCTCTAATTGTTGGCCAAAATACGTACCGATCACCTGGATTGCCAATAATAGAAATAAACTAAGTATGACAATAATTTTTAACCGAATCGATTGAAAAAAACTAACTTTATTCATGTAACATTACCCCTGTTCAGGATTTCGCAAATAATATCCGACACCTCTTCTTGTTACGATCCACAATGGATTACTCGGATTATCTTCAATTTTCTCTCTCAACCTTCTTACTGTTACATCGACCGTTCTTACATCACCATAATAGTCATAACCCCAGACCGTCTCTAACAAATGCTCTCTCGTCATTACTTGACCAATATGGCGAGCAAGATAATGGAGTAACTCAAATTCTCGATGTGTAAGCTCTATATATTCGCCATCTCTTGTAACCGTATATGCATCCGGGTGAATCACCAAGGAACCGATCGCAATATCTTTGGATTCGTTTTTTTGGTTGGCAGGTTCCACTTCCAATCGTCTTAAATTAGCCTTCACCCTGGCAATTAACTCTCTATTACTGAATGGTTTCGTTACATAATCATCTGCTCCAAGTTCAAGGCCGAGCACTTTATCAATCTCTGCATCTTTTGCAGTAAGCATGATAATTGGCATACTATGGGTTTTTCTTACTTCCCGGCATACTTCATTACCATCTTTTTTCGGTAACATAATATCGAGCAATATTAAATCAGGATCCTCATTGGTCGCGAGTTCAATCGCTTCTTCTCCATCATAGGCACACAATACTTCGTAGCCTTCTTTTTCTAAGTTGAATTTTAATATATCTGCAATTGGCTTTTCGTCATCTACTACTAATATTTTTTGACTCATAAAAAGCACGTCCTTTTTCCATTAAATTTTTCCTTACGTTCTATTCTAACCGATATTAACAAAAATGTCTTATCGCTACTATATCTAATCAAAATGACTCTGCTCTATTCGCAAAAAACCCTTGTTACAATACGGTAACAAGGGTTTGATACTATCTAATTTTGGGTATGTTTTATATAAGTGTTTAATAGTAGTCTGCTGGGTTTTCTAAAGAACCGTCTTTATAGACTTCAAAGTGTAAATGGATACCTGTTGAAAAACCAGTATCCCCCATCACACCGATCTTTTGACCTTTTTCTACTGTTTGACCTGAAGAAACGTCGATCGATGATAAGTGAGCGTAAATCGTACGATAACCGTTGTTATGGTCAATGACAACTTTGTTACCATAACCTCCATTATCCCATCCGGCAGAAGTAACTGTTCCGTTATCAGCTGCTAAAATTGAGCGGTCACTTACACCAGCAATGTCGATTCCTTTATGGAAAGAACCCCATCGTTCTCCCTGATGGCTTGATATATAACCTCCGACTGCCGGCCAGTGGAAATCACCAGTACCGCGAGATGAAACTACCTTCGTACCTTTGACAATCACTTTATTTGTCGGCTCTTTCGTTACATTTTCATCTAATACATCCGTGTCTACTGTTTTACCGTTAACTTTTTTGATTTGGTAATGAGTTTCAACGGTTCCGTTCTCGCCTTCTTGTTTCACTTCTTCTTCGCCTTTATACATATCTTCTGACTCTTCTACTTCTGTTTCATAGGCGATTTCTTCTTCATCGAGTTTCTCTTCCGTAACAACAACTTCTACAAATGGTTCATATGCTGTTACATTTAATTCATCACCGACTTTGATTAAAGAATCTTCTGTTAGATCTGAGTTAAGTTCTAGTAACTCATCTAGTGAAAGATCATAATCACTGGCAATACTTCCTAAAACATCTCCATCATCCACTACATGTTTTTTGTTTTCCAGTGTGCCTTTTTCTAGTAGTGTAATACCTTCTTCAACGGTTAAAATTTCATCTTCTGAGACTTTTTTATCTATTATTGAAACCTCTTCGGTTAGTGTAACGTCTATAATATGAGACTCCCCTACAGATAGTGATTCAGATTCTAATTCTGAATCATTATCTATTTTTTCTAATACGTCTTCACTAACGTAGTTTTCTTTATATTCTTGGATGACTTGTTCTGCTAGGTCTTTCTCAGCAAAATAACCTACTACTTCATCATCAATCGATAGGGCTTGTGCTTCAACAACTACCGTTAATTCTTCATCTAAATAATCTAACACTTCCTGATTATCTACTTGTGATGAAAAAACGGTCTCTGCAACATATTCAATCTCTTCATTTACAGTATATGTAAAGTCATTCTCATCTTGGTGATCAGAGATTGTTTCCGCAATGTAATCTTCTACAATGTCTTTGTTTTCTACAATTCCTACATGCTCACCGTCTACATAGACATGATAGACTTTGCTTAATTCTTCGTCATCCGCCAAAACAACTTGTGACGTAAGACCTAATGCCACAACACCAGCAACCGTCAGATGTTTCACGAATCCTTTCATATTTAATCGCATTCTAACTTCCTCCTATAACCCCAACTACTCTATTAAATCTCTATTTATCTTTAATTCAAATCTTCTACCTTACCCAATCTACCATAAAACCAAATAGCAATAAACATTTTTAAAGAGAATGTAACAAAACTGTATAATAAAAGCCAAAATATTACATGACTTGTAACAATAGGAATATATACCTAGGAATGATTCCTTCTTTTCTCTATTGAGTAATATGACAAATCGTGTATCTATATCCTTGGAAAGCCACCACTAAACAAAAGGTGATATAACCACCCAGCCTTCGCTAAATGTTGTTCTCCAACATATATCCGCGCTAGAAAATCGGATTATTATCCCACTAACGCGCAGTATTATAAGGTTTTATAATTTAGTACCAAATCACAGTAAAAAAAATTCATTTTGGTACTAAATCCTGTTTTAAGTACCATTTTGACAGTTTGTATTCTATTTTTGGTACTTATTCGAAAGCTTAGTACCATTTTGACTTTATGCTAGTGATTTTTGGTACTTAATGATTCCCAAATAGCAACTCCATATGTATAGCTATGCTTTCCTTACATATAAAAAAAGGTATAAACTCCTCTTCACATCCGTGAAAAGAGTTTATACCTTCAAGCTTATACTGGATTAAATACTATAAACACTTCTAACAACATTTGTTTGCGAACGGTCAGGTCCTACAGAGAAAACGGACAATGGAATGCCTGTTAACTGGGAAATACGTTCTAAATAATGGCGGGCATTTTCCGGTAGTTCATGTAAGCTTTTCACACCAGTGATATCTTCTTTCCATCCTGGTAGCTCCTCATAAACAGGCTCACATTCTGCCAGTACTTTTAAACTAGCTGGGAATTCTTCCATGATTTCACCTTTGTACTTGTAAGCTGTACAAATTTTTAATGTTTCAATACCTGTTAATACATCAATCGAGTTCAAAGATAAATCGGTAATACCACTTACACGACGAGCGTGACGTACGACAACACTGTCAAACCAGCCGACACGACGAGGACGGCCTGTTGTTGTACCATATTCATTACCAACTTCACGGATTTGATCACCAATTTCATCATGTAATTCTGTTGGGAATGGACCGTCTCCAACACGAGTTGTATAGGCTTTGGAGACACCTACTACATGATCAATTTTCGAAGGACCTACACCTGAACCGATCGTAACACCACCAGCGATTGGGTTGGATGAAGTAACAAAAGGATACGTACCTTGGTCAATATCAAGCATAACTCCTTGTGCACCTTCAAAAAGCACACGACGTCCTTCATCTAATGCATCATTTAATACAACAGATGTATCCGCCACATATTTTTTCAATTGCTGACCGTATTCATAATACTCCTCTAATATATCTTCTACTTCTATTCTGTCTGTTTCATATACTTTTTCAAAAAGACGATTTTTCTCTTTTAAGTTGCTTTCTAATTTTTCACGAAAAGCATCTTTGTCCAATAAATCAGCAATACGAATTCCAACTCGAGCCGCTTTATCCATATAAGCTGGTCCAATTCCTTTGCGTGTTGTTCCGATTTTATTTGCACCTTTATCTTCTTCCTGCAAAATATCTAATTTTAAGTGATATGGCAAGATGACATGTGCACGATTACTAATACGTAAATTGTCTGTGCTAACATCTTTGTCATGTAAATATTTTAATTCCTCAACCATTGCTTTTGGATCGATAACCATACCATTACCTAATACACAAGTTTTGTCTTTAAAGAATATCCCTGAAGGTATTAAGTGTAGTTTATATGTAATACCATCAAATTTTATGGTATGACCTGCGTTATTTCCACCTTGATAACGTGCTACTACCTCTGCGTTTTGTGAAAGAAAGTCTGTAATTTTCCCTTTTCCTTCGTCTCCCCATTGTGTACCTACAACGACTACTGAAGACATAAACGGCACCTCCGCCTTATCAATTTATTGATTCCGAACTAATTCTACCAATCTTACCGCGCAATGTCAATTTAATTACGAACATTTATGATGTTTTTATTATTATTGTTCGTGAAAATAGAACTACTAAAACCTATATTCTATTATGAACATTGGATATTGAGACTATACTAACCAGTCTGAATATTTGAGGATATCAATGAGTAACGACGACCCAGTACTTATCACAATGCTAAGTGGGTCTGCTATTGTTATAGTAGCCATTTTGAAATATATCGATCGTATTTCCCCCACTCCGGCTGCCCACTTCCCTTTCCGTGGGGTTTGTCCTTCAGCTAACTTTTTCGAGCACAAACCGCTCGAAAAAGTGGATCTTCAGACCAAACAATTTCCACAGGAGTGGAAGTGGACGGCCTTCGCTAAGATCTGCTCTACAACAAATGTCAGATCAAGCATCTTGGAGTATCCTCAAATTTCACTTATCATAGTTCAAAAATACGGTGGTACCCGGGATTATATGCTTATCTAAATAAAAAAAGATAAGGATGCTATATCCTTACCCTGGTGGTATGTCGCTATCCTGATAGCGATGATCTAAATCTACGAATTTATTATATTCTTTTACAAAGGCTAGTTCGACGTTTCCAACTGGACCGTTACGTTGTTTGGCTATAATAATTTCAATAATATTTTGTTTTTCAGATTCCTTATCATAGTAATCATCACGGTATAAGAAACCTACGATATCGGCATCCTGCTCAATACTCCCTGATTCACGTAAGTCGGACATCATTGGTCGTTTATCCTGACGGGATTCAACCCCACGAGATAACTGTGATAAGGCGATTAACGGCACGTTTAATTCCCTTGCTAATCCCTTTAATGATCTAGAGATTTCCGATACTTCTTGTTGACGGTTTTCTTGTGAACCGGCACTACCTTGAATTAATTGCAAATAATCGATTAAAATCATCCCGAGGCCGTGTTCTTGTTTTAAACGACGGCATTTGGAACGAATTTCACTTACTCTAATACCAGGTGTATCATCGATGAAAATACCAGCATTGGATAAACTACCCATTGCCATCGATAATCTTCCCCAGTCCTCTTCTTCTAAAGTACCAGTTCTTAAACGCTGCGCATCTATATTACCTTCTGCACAGAGCATACGTGATACCAGCTGATCTGCCCCCATCTCCAAACTGAAAATAGCGACATTTTCTTCTGTTTTAATCGCTACATTTTGTGCAATATTTAAGGCAAAAGCTGTTTTACCAACAGATGGTCTTGCAGCAACAATGATAAGGTCATTACGTTGGAAACCCGATGTAATACGATCTAAGTCACGAAAACCGGTGGCAATGCCGGTAACTTCACCTTGGTTTTTGTGCAATAGATCGATATTATCATAGACTTCCATTAAAACATCTTTAATATTTTTAAATGAAGAAGCATTCTTTCGATTCGATACTTCTAATATTCGCTTCTCAGACTCATTCAACACTTCTTCTACTTCGTCTTCTTTCGAATAACTATCTGTTACAATATCTGTTGCTGTTCGAATCAGTCTTCTGAGGATCGATTTCTCTTCGACAATTTTGCAATAATAAGTAATATTCGCTGCTGTAGGTACAGCATTTGCTAAATCACTTAAATAAGAGACACCACCAACGTCATCTAGCTGTTGATTATTCGCCAAAACTGTTGTAGCAGTGACAATATCTATCGGTTCCCCTTTATCTGACAGCTCTAACATCACGCGGTAAATAAGCTGATGACTTGCACGATAAAAATCTTCCGGGATTAATATTTCCGAAGCGCTGGAAATAGCATCCGGATCTAGAAAAATGGCACCAAGTACCGCTTGTTCTGCTTCTATATTGTGAGGCGGTGTTCGCCCTTGGATCATTTCCGCCATCTCATTGCCCCCTTTCCTACAAAAAGTGGACATTCATTCCGCTATTTGTGACAAAATGAACGTTTTTAGGATGTTAGTGGACATCTATTCCGTTATTCATTCAAAATAAGGCTGTTTTCCAGTTCATTTTGTTAAATAAGGGATTATATGTCATCCAACAGCTAAAATGAAACATTATTCTTGAAAATAACGTATTAAATGTCCGCCATATATCACTATGATCCGAGTTCTTTACTTAAGAAAATGGGAAGTAAGGTAAACTTCCCATTGTGTTATGCTTCTACAACATGAACTCGTATCGTACCTGTTACTTCTGGGTGGATTTTGACCGGTACGTTTGTATAACCTAATGAACGAATTGGTTGATCTAATTCAATTTTACGCTTGTCCATTTTAATTTGATGATCTTTCTTTAAGGTTTCAGCAATTTGTTTACTTGTAATGGAACCAAATAAACGGCCGCCTTCACCAGATTTTGCTGTTACTTTCACTTCTATATTAGCTAATTTTTCTTTTAATTGCTGTGCTTCTTCTACTTCTTGCTGTTCCAATTGCTTCTCTTTATTCTTCTTTGCGTTTAGTGCCTTCATATTTGCTTGATTTGCCTCGATTGCTAAATTATTTTTCAGCAAGTAATTGCGGGCATATCCATCGGAAACATTTTTTACTTCCCCTTTTTTTCCTTTGCCTTTTACGTCTTGTGTAAAAATGACTTTCATTCTGTTTCTCCTCCCTCATAATATTCATCTATAATTTCTTTCAGCCATTCATAAGCATCGATTACTGCCATATCATCTAATTGTGTAGCAGCATTTGTCAAATGACCGCCGCCATTCATTTTTTCCATAATAACCTGGACATTGACATCTCCAAGTGACCTGGCACTGATACCAATACGGCCATCTTCTCGTTCTGAAATCACAAAGGACGCCTCAACTCCAGTCATCATTAACAAGGTATCTGCAGCTTGAGCTATAATGACAGGGCCATATCTCTCTCTTGAGTTCCCTACAGATATTGCAATATTACCACGATAAATATTCGTATTTTCAATTAATCTGCTTCGTTTGACGTAAATATCCAAATCTTCTTTTAAAAACTTTTGGACTAATACGGTATCTGCACCTTTAGATCGTAAATAGGAAGCCGCATCAAAAGTTCTCGACCCTGTTCGTAAGGTAAAGCTGTTCGTATCTACAATAATACCTGCTAACAATGCTGTCGATTCTAACATATTTAAAGAAAGCTTACTAGGCTGATATTCCAACAATTCTGTTACTAGTTCTGATGTCGAGGATGCATATGGTTCCATATAAACAAGTGTAGGATGATCAACAAATTCTTCTCCTCGACGATGGTGGTCAATCACTACCACATGTTCTGTTTTATGCACTAGCTTTTCCTCTTGCACCAAGGAAGGTTTATGCGTATCCACCACCACTAAAAGGGTGTCTTTCGTTACGATATCTAAAGCCGAATCAGGGTCAATAAAATGGGACCACAATTCCTCACTGTCTTTCATTTCATCTACTAGTCGCTGTACCCCTGTATTAATATCATCTTCATCTAAGACAATGAATCCTTCTACATCGTTCGCTTGTGCTATTTTTAACACACCGATTGAAGCACCGATCGAATCCATATCAGGAGCTTTATGCCCCATCACTAAAATTTGGTCGCTTTCTTTTACTAATTCTTTTAAGGCGTGAGAAATAACCCTTGCTCTTACTCTCGTTCGCTTCTCCATTGGGTTTGTTTTACCACCATAAAAACGCACTTTTCCAGTGTTATCATCTTTAATAACAACTTGATCTCCACCTCGACCAAGCGCTAAGTCAAGACTAGATTGTGTTAGCTCACCCAAGCCGGGTAACCCTTCGCTTCCTAATCCTATTCCAATACTTAGGGTTAATGGTACATTTTTATCGGTAATTAATTCACGGACTTCATCTAAAATTTCAAATTTTGATTTTTCTAAGTCAGCCAAGATCTTCTGATTCATCACCGCCATAAATCGCTCTTGTGATGTTCGTTTTAAATAGATCTCATGTTCATTCGACCAATTGTTTAAAATAGATGTAACCTGTGAATTAATTTGACTTTTGGCTGTATCATCCATGTTTTGCGTTATTTCTTCGTAGTTATCTAGAAAGATAATACCTAGCACCGTTTTTTCATTCTGGTATAGCGTGTGTAGCTCTGTTTGTTTCGTTCGGTCAAACAAGTATAATAACTTCTCTTCTTTCTTGTTATATACTTGTAAATCATATTGATCAATCGTTAGCCAAAAAGTTTCCTTATCATCTTTCAAATAAGAAGAAATATCATCCGATAAGGCGTCAAGATTATCACCGATTAATGTGTCTGTTTCGGTAAACTGATTCATATAAGGATTTGCCCACTCTATCTGATAATCGTCTCCATATAATATAATCCCTATCGGCATTTCTAATAGGGCTTCTTCGCCGACTTTTTTGACACGATAAGAAAGTGTTGATATATATGCCTCTGTTTGGTCCACCAGTTGCTTTTCCCGTTCGATACTGTAGTACAATGATACAGAAAACAGAACAGTCATCACGGCACCAATAATCCAATGGAAATAAAAGAGAAAGATTAATAGTACAAAGGATAATACATATATGCCTATGATATGCCTCCCCATTGCAACTGGTTTATCTTTAATTTTTGGCATTGTTGTCAGCTCCTAACTAAAGTCCCTTTACTTTGCCATTCTTTTTCTTAACTCAAACCCTAAATCAATTATACCTAAGATTCTCATCAAATAAAGACCCATAAACGGAAAAAATATAATGAAAAGGATACTAATAACTGGCAATGCAACGGACTGCTTCTTCTCATGAGTATAAAAGAAAATAAATGACAATCCTTGTAAAGCCATCAATATTCCTGCTAAATGATACACATTCCATATTATAACAGATGGTGTGGTAGAAAAGTCCGCTTCAACAAAAAAGGAAATAAGTAACATTACAAAATATATCCATAACATCACTTTTGGCAGATTAAAACTACGAAAGGGTGGAAATTGATAATGTTTTTGTTGCATTTTATTGATTACTTTATAGCATATCCATTGTGTTAATATGGCAAAACCCATGGAAACAACTACTAATATCACCGGCAGTAACTGTAGCATATTCATCATTTCTTGTCGTATGACGCCAAACTCCTGTTGCCCCATACCGATTGCCTGAAACAAGTCCTCTGTCATCTGGATGGAATCATCCACCGTATTTTCAAAGGCATTCATAATCGAAAATTGAAGCACTACTTCAATATAAGCGTAAATAAGCGTCAATCCTAGAACAAAACCGGCTGTACCTTTCGCCCATGTTTCATAGGGATGCTGGTCCTGTTTTATCGACCATCCAATCATAGCTCCACTTATCAAAGCTAATAATGTTAATGGAAATGAGAATACAGGCACAACAAATAGAGAAAAAGATAACAAAACAAGCATGCCTAATATCGTCCATTTAATGGGATAATTTTTCATTAGCAATATAACTGGGATGGGTAGCAAAACGAGTGTAATCATTTGTATAAATGGTATAAGTATTGTAATGAACAAAAGGAGTAAAAAGCTACCTACATATATAAAAAAGTCTTTCCTTACTGGTTGCTGATCCATGAGAAACCACCCTTACTACTCTAATTGATTGAAAAAGCACAGCAAGAAAGCGCTGTGCTTTTTCATCGTACACTTTTACTATATTAATTATATACGAACAATATATCTGGGACAAATTAAATCGACTTTCTAATGATTTAGTTTCCTTAATCCTTTATAATGTATGTAGAACGATTAGAGGAGGAGCACCAGATGATTAAGACAATTATTTTTGACCTTGATGATACACTTTTGTGGGACAAAAAAAGTGTCAAAACCGCATTCGAAGAAACCTGTCAATTAGCAAAGCAACAATATGGAATCGATCCTGAGCAATTAGAAGAAGCTGTACGCGCTCAAGCTCGTAAATTGTATCAAGGATACGAAACCTATGAGTTTACCCAAATGATCGGGATTAATCCTTTTGAAGGTCTATGGGGAAATTTCTTAGATGATCATACATATTTTAAAAAAATGGCAGAGATCGTGCCTAATTACCGTAAAGATGCCTGGACAAATAGTTTAAAACAACTAGGAATAGAAGATGAAGCGTTCGGTGCTTACTTAGCAGAACAATTTCCTGAAAAACGAAAGAAAAATCCTTTCGTCTATGAAGAAACATTTTCCGTCTTGGAAAAACTGGCGAGTGATTACCAATTAGTCATGCTAACGAACGGCTCGCCCGATCTACAAAACACCAAATTAACGATCACACCAGAACTAAAGGAATACTTTAATCATATTATTATCTCTGGTGGATTTGGCAAAGGAAAGCCTGATCCAAGTATATTTGAACATGCACTGGAAACAGCTGGCGTGACCAAAGATGAAGCAATGATGGTCGGAGATAACTTGATGACAGATATTCTAGGTGCAAACCGGACAGGGATTCAAAGCGTATGGATCAATCGAGAAGATAAGCAATCAACCGATGTACAGCCTACTTATCAAATTAAACATCTTGATGAGTTGTTTGCGATTTTAAACAGATAATGCATTAAGAAAAAAAGGTACCAGCACCGATTCAAACACTTCCGGTTGAACCATAGCGGAATCTCAGAATGAGAGCTATATGTTAAATAAGAAGAAATGAAAATACTGAAGAAGGAGGGATTTGGTGTGATAAAAGCAATAAACACGGTCGCTTTTGCTTCTTTAGTTTTAATTCTTAGTGCTTGCCAAGACTATCAAGGAGAGTACATTAAATGGTCTGAGCAAGTTGATAAAGAACCGTTAACTGATCGGTTAGAAGAAAATGATATCCCTTATAAAATTAAAGATGATATCATACTTATCCCCGAAGATGCTGTAAACGATGCAGTAAATTGTTGTTCCTAATAATAAAAAGAGTAGCAAAAAAAATGCTACTTTTTTTATAGATTTTGAATAAAGTTTGATAAAAACTGAATCACTATTCACCCTGACAGGAGATGGTACCATAAAGTAGGGTCATACCCTTACATCATATAAATTATCGTTCATCGAATATCAGCAGGGAAATTTGATGTCTCCCTGTTGATGTTTTTGTTTTATAAAAAGAATTGAATGACATAAAATTCACATATCTGGTAGGTATACACCAAGAATATAATAACTCACATCACTAGTAATTCCGGAGGGTTTTCTATCAACTTTACAAAATCCAGAGAAAAAAGCTCTTCAACATCGAAGAGCTCTCATCTATTGGATTATTTACAGTTCCATAGCAGTCAATTTTTCGATTTCTTCAAATTCATTCAGTGCTTCCACATCTGCGTCTTCTAAATATTTATCAACCGTTAAGACCATGATTGCTTCGCCACCAACATCTGAACGACCTACTTGCATAGCCGCAATGTTAATTCCACGTTCTGCAAGCAAACTACCTACTTTCCCGATTACACCTGGGCGGTCATTGTGCTTAATGACAACAAGGTCGCCTTCTGGTACTAAATCGACCGTATAAGCATCAACTTGGACAATACGTGGTCCTAAACCATTCAGTAAGGTACCTGCGATAGAACGTGTCACTTCTTTTGTTTTCACTTCTACTTTTAAGAGATTTGTAAATCCTCTCGGTGTAGAAGATTTATTTTCATTAACTTGAATACCTCTTTTTTCCGCTAAGTAAGAGGCATTTACATCATTTACGTGGTCACCTAAATGACGCTTTAATAAGCCTTTAATAGTATTTCTTGTTAATGGTGCTACTTCAAGCTCTGTTAATTCTCCAGAATAAGAGATATTAATTTCTTCAATAACACCTGGAGTTAAATAGGTTAAAAATGTACCAAGTTTTTCAGATAGATGGAAATATGGTTCGATTTTATTCATCAATTCTTTCGGTACAGATGGTAAGTTAACCGGATTTTTTGCTACATCTTCTGTTAAGTAACGCACAACGTCATGACTAACATCAATTGCTACATTTTCTTGTGCTTCTACCGTACTAGCACCTAAGTGAGGTGTAGCAATAACTTCTGGAAGCTTTAATAAACGATGATCTGTAGCAGGCTCCTCTTCAAATACATCAAGAGCTGCTCCCGCTACTTTACCAGATTTAATTGCATCATATAAAGCATCCTCATCAATAATACCACCACGAGCACAGTTAATAATACGGACACCGTCTTTCATTTTGGCAAATGCATCTTTATTAATTAAATGCTTGGTTTCTTTTATTAATGGTGTATGAACCGTAATAAAGTCAGATGCAACAATAACGTCCTCGACTGATCCAAAATCAACACCAAGCTTGTCTGCTCTTTCTTTTGTTAAAAATGGATCATAGGCAATAACATTCATTCGTTGACCTTTCGCACGTGCCGCTACTTCTGCACCGATACGTCCCATACCAACAACACCTAGTGTTTTACCTTTTAATTCTACGCCGACATGGTTTTTACGATCCCATTTACCATTTTTCAATGCTACAAATGCTTGTGGTATCTTTCTTGCTAATGACATAAGCATCGCAACCGTATGTTCTGCAGCAGAATTCGTATTACCATCTGGTGCATTTACGACAATAACTCCGTATTCTGTTGCTGCACTTAAATCAATATTATCGACCCCAACACCTGCACGACCTATAATTTTTAAATTAGATGCTTGGCTAATAATATCTCGCGTTACTTTTGTTTGACTTCTTACCAATAAGGCATCATACTCCCCAATTTTTTCTGTCAACTCATCAGGAGATAAGCCCGTATCAATATCGACTTGAATATTGTCTGCTTCACGTAACGGTTTAATTCCATCTTCACTTAACGGATCGCTAATTAATACTTTAAAAGTCACAGTTGTCCCCTCCAAAAAAATTATATTTCTTGTAAAAAAACATCCAACTTGCAAAATAAGTGAAACACTTCACTTATATACACTTTCTATTAATTAATATTATTATAGCACTTTTGAACTTTAATAAATAGAATTGAATTGTGAAAATTTTGACACTTTAGTTTTTAGAAACATGTCTATTATTAAAGTTTTCTCTATCATAGCAAATTAAAAGAGAATGTCAATACAAAAAAGTAAATATCTATTGATATCGTTCGTCTTTTAAATGTTTATTATTATTTAATTTACTATTATAGCTTTTTCTTGTTCAAAACACGAACATTAATCCTAAGTATAAATAAATGTATACCATTTGGTGTGGATGTCAGAATCGAGCTATTCTTCAAAGATTTTATTATTAGTGGGATAACTAAGAAACGGGGCTATAAAATAGGTTTTCCTTATATTAAGTGGACCGATATGGATTATGTTTCATCTTTTTTGACGTAATAAAAGAGCTTGAAGCGTATAGCTTCAAGCTCTTAAACATTTATTAGTCATTCACGTAAGGTAAAAGCGCCATTTGACGAGCGCGTTTAATTGCCTTAGTCAATTTACGTTGATATTTTGCAGAAGTTCCCGTTACACGACGAGGAAGAATTTTTCCACGCTCAGAAACGAAACGACTTAATAAACCAACATCTTTATAGTCGATGTGTGTAATACCGTTCGCTGTGAAATAACACACCTTACGACGCTTTGCGCGACCACGACGAGCTGCCATAATCAAAAACCTCCTTTAATTTAAAATGGTAAATCATCATCCGAAATATCGATAGGCTCTCCACTATCCTGGAATGGATTACCGCCATCGTTATTTCCTTGATTATTTTGATTATTATTGTTTTGGTTAAATTGATTTTGATTTGCTTGACTCGGTTGGTTCTGATTTTGATTATATCCTTGAGATCCTTGTGCGTTAGGTTGTCCACCAGTTGATCCACCCTTAGATTCCAAGAATTGAATCGATTCTGCCATTACTTCTGTCATGAAGACTCGTTGACCTTCTTGATTATCAAAACTACGAGTTTGAATACGACCATCTACACCGATTAGACTTCCTTTTCCCATGTAGTTTGCAAGGTTTTCCGCTTGCCTTCTCCATGTGACACAATTAATGAAGTCTGCTTCTCGTTGTCCTTGCTGATTAGTAAAAGGTCTATTACAAGCTATGGTAAAATTAGCTACGGCAACGCCATTTGGTGTATAACGTAAATCAGGATCTTTCGTTAACCTGCCGACAAGCACGACACGATTTAACATCAGAACCACTCCTTATTATTGATCATCTTCACGAATTGCCATGTGACGTAAAATGTCATCAGAGAACTTCGCTTGACGATTGAATTCGTTAATAGCTGTTTCATCACCTGTAAAGTTAATGATTACATAATATCCATCACGATAGTCGTTGATTTCATAAGCAAGACGTTTCTTACCTACTTCTTCAACTTTTTCAATTTCCGCACCATTATTCGTAAGGTAACCGTTAAAACGCTCGATTAGAGCTGTTTGTGCTTCCTCCTCGATATCTGGGCGGATGATGTACATGATTTCATATTTATTCATCCGTTTACACCTCCTTTTGGTCTTGACGGCCCTATTTCTGAGAATAGAGCAAGGAGTAATAGTCTCATTACTCACAATAAGATATTATATCAATTTTCTTTCTCTAATGCAAACAATATTTTGCATGTAACAAGTGATCCTGCTATACGTTAAAACGGAAATGCATTACATCTCCATCTTTCACCAAATACTCTTTACCTTCTAATCTTACTTTTCCTTTTTCTTTTGCAGCTTGTTCAGAGCCTGCTTCAACTAAATCATCATAAGAAACTGTTTCAGCACGAATAAATCCTTTTTCAAAATCACTATGAATAATTCCTGCTGCTTGGGGTGCTTTGATTCCTTTTTTAAATGTCCATGCTCTTACTTCTTGCTCCCCTGCTGTAAAGTATGTTGCTAAGCCAAGCAAGTTATAAGTTGCCTTAATCAGTTGATCTAGTCCTGATTCAGCAATTCCTAACTCTTCCAGGAACATTTCTTTTTCTTCTCCGTCTAATTCGGCAATCTCAGACTCTACCTTGGCACTTACCACAATGACTTCCGCTTCATCTTTGGCAGCAAAATCTTTTACAAGCTGTACATATTCATTGTTATCTGCTTCTAATAATTCATCTTCCCCTACATTAGACACATACAATACCGGTTTACTTGTTAATAAGTGTAAACCTTTAACAAGCTTTTGTTGCTCTTCTGTAAAAGATACCGCACGGGCTGGTGTTTCTTCTTCAAATGCATCCTTTAACTTCGAGAGCACTTCAAATTCAGCCATTGCTTCTTTATCTTTCTGTTTTGCCATTTTTTCTACACGTTGGATTCTTTTTGAAACAGTTTCCAAGTCGGCTAAAATAAGCTCTAAATTAATGGTTTCAATATCGGAAATAGGATCTACTTTTCCAGATACATGGGTAATATTTTCATCTTGGAAACAACGAACAACGTGACAAATTGCATCTACTTGGCGAATATGCGAAAGAAACTGATTACCTAGTCCCTCCCCTTTACTCGCACCTTTTACAATCCCTGCAATATCGGTAAATTCAAATGCTGTTGGAATTGTCTTTTTTGGTTTTACTAATTCTGTTAGCTTTTGCAACCTTTCATCTGGTACTTCTACAATTCCTACATTTGGATCTATTGTACAGAATGGATAGTTTGCCGATTCTGCACCCGCTTGTGTTATTGCGTTAAATAACGTTGACTTACCCACGTTAGGTAAACCAACAATTCCTGCTGTTAATGCCATGTTAACTTTCACTCCTTAAGGATTCCGTCCATATGAACGTATCAGTCATACCAATTATAGTGATACTTTTCCAAAATGACAAGTTATTAAAGAACGAAAATCAAGGGCATTAACCCCTTGATTTTCCAATTTTCCTCTATTGAAAAAATGATTTATTACCTTTCAGCATATTAGAAAAAATGATTTTGTTTCACGTGAAACATTTTTATGAAAATTATTTCATTCCTGATGTTCGAGTACTCGTTTCATTTTTTGTTCGAATCGTTTACGTGGTAACATGACACTATGCCCACATCCTTCACACTTAATTCGAATATCCATGCCCATGCGGATAATTTTCCAGCGATTCTCACCACATGGATGGGGCTTTTTCATTTCGACTACATCATTTAACTGAAATTCCTTGCGCTCCATGTTATCACCTCAATCTTACACGATATTCTGATACCTATTATATTAGATTTTTTTATAAAAAGGAAATAGTAAGATAGCACAAAGTAAATATAAATTGACAATACCATAAATGGGATAAAGAAATTCGATCAGTGTCGAAAAGCCAATAGTTGTTAACGGTGTGAGAATGATTAATAAAACGATGGTAATTTGCCATAAATGATATTTAAAGAAACGGCCAAGCCTTGTTACCAGTCCTAAAACACCTGAGATAGCTGTAGTAAATATAGCACACCATAGTAAGATTGACATTATAATATACGTGTAATTGGGATAATTCTTCAATATCGCAAATAAAGGAATTTCATATAAAATAATGACTTCTGATATTTGAATTAATGAATTATTATATAAAAAAGAAATAATTCCTAAAATCAAACCACTACCAACACTTGCTATCACTATTTCACCGTTTGATTCAATCTTTTCCCCTACTGCTCCTAACACTGCGAGAATGGACAAAATATTTAAAGCAGTAAATGTAAATGCAGCAGTCCAGTTTGCTTGATGATCTAACGATATGATAAATGGAAGTTGTTCATCAATAGAATAAATGACTAAAATCGATAATAAGCCTATGATTAATAAAGGTAGTATAATGACGTTAAAAGTGAGCACCCCTTTAATTCCTTTAATAAAAATCAAAATTATAAAAACAACAATAAAGAGTATGCCAATCCATTTGGAAAGTTGAAAAGCTTCGAAGGTTGCACCACTTCCCGCTATCATAATCACAGTGGTAGACATAAGGTAGAAGAAAATCAAGATATCATAAAAACGCGCAATACGTTTTCCCAGAATAATCTCCAATAATGCGTAATAATTGGACGTTTGGTTTTGGTAACCAACTTTCATTGTAATTGCAACAGAAGAAATAAATAATAAGGTAAATAAAAGAATAGCCAGTCCACTTTCATGACCAAAAAATTGCCATAATTCTCTGCCTGAAGCATACCCTGCTCCAACCATTGTTCCTATAATTAAGAACATCCACTTCGCACCCGATTTCCACATATCTTTGCCTCCAAAAAAGCTTTAGATATATTAAAAATATGCGACGCGGGACAAAGGTATGAACAAAAATTCCTCCATTTTAAAAGCCACTAACTGAGCACTGATTGTCAGCTACAAAATATATACAAGCTGCCTGAGCGGACATTTAGTACGTTTATTTGAATGAAAATCACCAGTTTTTCGATCTTAGCGGACATTGAATCCCTTATTTGGTTCATTTCGGCTTCCATTAGCACTATTTTCGATCAATAAAGGAATAGATGTCCGCGACCACCTTAAAAACGGCACTTTTGTCACAAATAGCGGAACAAACGTCCGCACTCTGCCCAGATTTACTTGGAAGTCCACGCTCTTGCTTAATATTCTAAAATACTATAAATCCATAGCTAAAATAAAAAATAATGAATACAAAAATCGCTGGGAGGAAGTCTCCTATTTTTATTTTGGTGATATTAAGAATGTTTAAGCCAATTGCTAATATTAATAACCCCCCTATTGCAGTTACCTCATTGATAAATCCATCCAATATAGATTGCGGGAGCCAGTTATTAATTTGTACCGCTAGTAATGCAATTGAGCCTTGATAAAGAATAACTGGTATCACCGAAAAAATGACGCCATATCCTAACGTTGTGGTTAACACCATTGCCATGAAACCGTCTAAGAACGCTTTCGTATATAAGACTTCATGATCCCCTCTCAGTCCACCGTCCAATGCACCGACAATACTCATTGCTCCAATGACAAAAATTAAAGAAGCCGTTATAAATCCTTCTGTTAAATTTCCATTGCCATCCTTACTTATCTTACCTTCTAGTTTTTGCCCAAGGATATTTAATTTATCTTCCAAATGTACGCCTGCACCAATAATAGAGCCGAGTAATAGACTTAGCAAAATTAAAATAATATTATCTGCTTGAATCGCCATTTGAATACCAATCAGTGCTACTACTAAACCAATTCCTTGTAAAGCAGTGTTTTTAATTCTTTCTGGAATATTAGAAAAAACCAGACCAATAATGGTACCAATAATAATACATAAACCATTTACTAATGTTCCTAATAAAGCCATTATGCATCCACCTTCACCTGTAGCATAGTTTCACATGAAAAAGCCTGATCATTCGCATCCGCAAACAATCAGACCAAGTATTATTCCATCTTATCTAAAATACGGTTTAAGTCTTCTTCTGAAAAAAATTCTATTTCAATTTTCCCTTTTCTTTTTCCTTTGTTAATCTTTACATTCGTCCCAAAGTACTCTTTTAAATGATTTTCTTTTTCAGTAATAAAAATATCCTTTTTTGGCTTTTTCTTTTTCTTCGGTTGCTGATTATTTAGTTCGTTTATTAATGCTTCTACTTGGCGAACATTCAATCTCTCTGTCGTAATTCTTTTTACTACTGGTTTGATTTTATTTTTATCTTTTAAACCTAATAAAGCTCTGCCATGTCCCATGGAAAGTGCTCCATGGTTGATTTGGGCAATAACCTCTTCTGGCAAACTGAGGAGTCTTACCAGGTTCGCGATATGTGATCGGCTTTTCCCTAACCGCTTAGCAAGTTGATCCTGTGTAGTACCTAACTCATTAATTAAACGATCATATGCAGTTGCTTCTTCAATCGGAGTTAAATCCTCACGTTGAATATTTTCTAATAACGCTAACTCCATCATTTGATCATCTGTTAAATCTTTAATAATAACAGGTATTGTGTCTAAATTTGCTTCTTTAGCCGCTCTAAACCTTCTCTCACCTACAACAATTTCGTATCCTCTAATACTCTTTCTTACTATCAAAGGTTGTAAGATACCATGTTGTAAAACAGATTCTTTTAACTCCTCGATCGCATCCGCTTCAAATACTTTTCGTGGTTGATATGGGTTTGGCCGACACTTATTCAGTTCTATCTCTTCAATCTTGTCAGAATCTTTTTCTTCTATTTCTGGAAAAAATGCATCTAACCCCTTACCTAATCCTCTAGCCACCAGCAATCACTTCCTTTGCTAAATCAAGGTAAACCTCTGCTCCTCTTGATTTAGAGTCGTATGATATGATTGGTTGTCCATGACTTGGCGCTTCGCCTAAACGAATATTACGTGGTACCACCGTGTTATAGACTTTATCTTGAAAATACTTTTTCACTTCATCTATTACTTGCAATCCAAGATTCGTTCTCGCATCTAACATGGTTAAAAGAACTCCTTCTATCATCAGTTCTTTATTTAAATGTTTTTGCACTAACCGAATCGTGTTCAATAACTGACTTAATCCTTCTAAAGCATAATATTCACATTGAACGGGAATTAAAACTGTATCTGAAGCTGTTAAGGCATTGATGGTTAACAACCCTAGTGAAGGAGGACAATCAATGATAATATAATCATAGTCATCCTTAATACTATCAATAGCCTTCTTCAAACGAACTTCACGTGAAATAGTAGAAACTAATTCTATTTCAGCTCCAGCTAGCTGAATGGTTGCAGGTATTATTTCTAAGTTTTCAATATCTGTTTGTAAGCATACTTGTTTCGTTTCAATATCCTCTACTAACACGTCATATATACAATGACTTACATCTGCTTTATTAATCCCTACCCCACTTGTTGAATTACCTTGAGGATCTATATCAACAATTAGTATTTTTTTATTAAGATGTGCTAAACATGCACTTAAATTAACAGAAGAAGTCGTTTTGCCGACGCCACCTTTTTGGTTTGCAACGGCTATTACTTTACCCATGGTGTCACCTACCTCTTGCATCTTTTCTCTTATTCTATCACTAATATTCCATTATAAATAAATTTTTTTTGATTTTTAGCATTTTTAGTCAAAATGGTACAATTTATAAACCTGAAAATTCCTACTATATTGCCAAAAAACAACCCATCTTCCTAACTTATAAAAGATGGGTCATCATGTAATCATTTTTTCTTAGGAATTTTGATCGTAATCTGATAAAAATCATCATGATCCTGTTCATCAGTCTCTAAATCGATTCCGGTGTCCGATACCATATCTAACGATTGCCTGATCGTGTTCATGGCAATTCTCATATCTTTATTAACACCTTTTAAGCGAGGCTTTTTGGCAGGCTTTTTCTTATCAGATAACATTCGTTCTATTTGTGCCTCTGTTTGTTTGACATTTAAATCTCGGTCTATAATCTGTTGCAAAATTTTCAGTTGAAGTTCTTCACTCTTTAAAGCGATCAATGCACGAGCGTGCCTCTCCGTAATCGTCTTCTGCAAAATAGCTTGTTGCACTGGTTCAGGCAATTTCAATAAGCGCATTTTGTTTGCTATGGTCGATTGACTTTTCCCTAAGCGTTGGGCTAACGCTTCTTGTGTTAATTCATGCATCTCGATCAATTTCTCATAAGCGACCGCTTCTTCGATTACTGTCAGTTCCTCACGTTGCAAGTTTTCAATTAATGCAACCGATGCCGTCTCTTTATCTGTCATCTCGCGAATAATTGCAGGAACCTTGTCCCAATTCAGGCTTTTTGCTGCTCGCCAACGTCTTTCCCCTGCAATTATTTCATATTTTTCCTCTTCCTCATCAAGAGACCGCACTACAATCGGCTGGATCATACCATGTGTATGTAGGGTTTGTGCTAATTCTTTGATTTTTTCTTCATTAAATATGGATCTAGGCTGGTAGCGATTTGCTTCAATAGCATCAACATCAATAAAAACTACTTCATCCTGATAGCTTTCCTGGTCCTCTATTAATTCGTCATCCACCTTATCACCTAATCCAAAAATACGACCAAATGGGTGTAACATAATCAACACCACCTTTTTCTGCTTAAACAAAATTCAAATAATATTGTATGAGAGCGAATACTTTTCCCTATTTATCTAATTACATAAAAGGGAAAACTTGCTTAAAACTAGAATTTAAGCAAGTCATAGAAGCCGTTTTATATCCCAAATGTTTCACGTGGAACATAACTAGTAATCTGTTACTCTTATTTTATCATAAAAAATCAAAAAGCGATAAAAAATATGACTTATTTTTGATAAAAATATCAATTATAATGGATTTTTATTTGGTACACCTGGTTTTCGCGGGAATTTCTTTGGTGTTTTACGCTTTTTGTCAATAATGACGATATTTCTTTCACCGTTATTCTCTGGTAATGAAAAATGTTCAACACGTTGTAATTTTCCGCCAAGCAGTTCGATTGCATCTTCGGCATCGGAAAGTTCTTCCTCCACATTAGAACCTTTCATCGCAATAAACGTACCATTTGTTCGTAAAAGTGGCAGGCAAAGTTCAGACAAAACAGAAGTCCTCGCAACAGCACGAGCCATCACTACATCAAACTTATGTCTGAACTTCTCATTTTTACCGAATAATTCGGCTCGATCATGGTAAAAACTCACACCTTCAAGTTCTAGTTCTGTGGCTAAATGATTTAGGAATGTGATCCGCTTCTTCAATGAATCGACAATGGTAACATTGATTTGCGGAAAAAGTATTTTGAGTGGAATACTAGGGAAACCTGCTCCAGCACCCACATCACATAAATGAAATTCATTTGTGAAATCAAAATAGAATGCAGCTGTAATCGAATCATAAAAGTGTTTGGCATAGACTTCTTCTTGATCTGTGATCGCTGTTAAATTCATTTTTTCATTCCACTCCACGAGTATGTGGAAGTATCTCTCAAATTGCTGTAATTGTTTTTCGGTGATCTCAATACCTTGGTTTTTTAAATGTTCTTGAAAGGACGAAAGATTCATCTTGCCACTCCTCTATTCGTTCGATACTTTTGCTACATTCCCTTGTTCAATATACACTAAAAGAATGGAAATATCAGCTGGATTAACTCCTGATATCCTCGATGCTTGTGCTACAGATAACGGGCGAACTTGTTTTAATTTTTCTCTTGCTTCCGTAGCAATACCGCTAATCGCATCATAATCAATATCATCTGGAATTAATTTATTTTCCATTTTTTTCATGCGGTCGACTTGTTGATTTGACTTTGCGATATAACCTTGATATTTAATTTGAATTTCAACTTGTTCTTTGATATCAGCCGCTAATTCTTTTTCAGCTGGAGCTACTTGTTTAATCACGTCATACGTTACTTCTGGTCGTTTCATTAAATCATAAGCAAGAATGCCATCTTTTAACCTAGTGCCACCGACAGACTCCATCAACTGTTGCAATTCTTCTGTTGGTTTTAAACGAATATTGCTTAATCGTTCTTTTTCTTCTTCAATTAACCGTTTCTTTTCTTCAAAACGTGCAAAACGCTCATCGGAAATCAAGCCCATTTGATGACCTATCTCAGTTAAGCGTAAATCCGCATTATCATGACGTAGTAATAATCGGTATTCTGCACGTGACGTTAACAGTCGATAAGGTTCATTTGTCCCCTTTGTCACAAGATCATCAATTAATACACCAATATACGCCTGGGATCTATCTAAAATTAATGGGTCTTTGTTTAATGCTTTAGCTGCTGCGTTAATTCCAGCCATTAAACCTTGACCTGCTGCTTCTTCATATCCAGATGTCCCATTAATTTGACCTGCAGTGAACAAACCTTCTACATCTTTCACTTCAAGTGTCGGCCACAATTGTGTTGGCACGACAGAATCGTATTCAATTGCATAGCCGGCACGCATAATATCCGCTTCTTCTAACCCTGGAATACTGTGTAAAATTTCGCGTTGTACGTATTCAGGTAATGAGGTAGATAAACCTTGGACATACACTTCATCAGTATGACGACCTTCTGGCTCTAAGAAAATTTGATGACGTGGCTTATCATGAAATCGGACAATTTTATCCTCAATAGATGGACAATAACGCGGTCCTGTTCCTTTAATCATACCGGAATACATCGCTGATAACCCTAGATTTTCATTAATAATCTCATGCGTTTTTTCATTTGTATAGGTTAACCAACATGGAATTTGATCCAAAATTTCCTCCGTTGTTTCATAGGAAAAATGTTGTGGATGGTCATCCCCTGGCTGAATTTCCGTTTTATCGTAATTAATTGAATGATTATTTACTCTTGGTGGTGTACCTGTTTTAAAACGAACTAGATCAAATCCTAGCTCTTCCAAGTTTTCTGCTAATTTTACACTTGCTCGCTGGTTATTTGGCCCACTTTCATAGGAAATATCGCCAATGATGACACGTCCACGCATAAACGTACCAGTTGTAATAATAACAGATTCAGCACGATATAATGCTTTCGTCTCTGTGATAACTCCTTTAACTTGATCATCTTCGACAACTAATTTTTCTACCATCCCTTGACGAAGTGTCAAATTTGGTTCTTGTTCTAACGTTTTTTTCATTTCTTGGATATATAATGGTTTATCTGCTTGTGCACGTAATGCCCGAACAGCAGGTCCTTTACCTGTATTAAGCATTCTCATTTGAATGTATGTTTTATCGATTACTTTACCCATTAAACCGCCCAATGCATCAATTTCGCGAACGACGATACCTTTGGCAGGCCCACCGATGGACGGATTACACGGCATAAATGCGATCATATCTAAGTTCAATGTTAATATTAATGTTTTCGCTCCACGTTTGGCAGCAGCATAAGCAGCCTCTACCCCTGCATGACCTGCCCCGATGACGATCACATCATAATGACCAGCTTCATAAGTTGACATCGCTGATCCTCCTTTTTATTAGTATTTATTTTCCTAAACAGAACTGTGAAAACAGTTGATCAATCAGACTGTCCTGCATCGTATCTCCTACAATCTCACCTAATAATTCCCAAGCTCTTGTCACATCAATTTGTACCAGGTCAATTGGCATATCTGCATCCATCGCATCCATTGCATCTTCCAAAGCCTTTATAGTTTGTTGTAATAACTGAATATGGCGGACATTCGAAACATACGTTAAATCGCCACTTTCCAAATCTCCCGCAAAAAAGGTATCAGCAATTGCTTCTTCTAAATCATCCATGCCTTTATCTTCAATTAATGCAGTCGTTATCACTTTTTGGTCACCGGCTAATTGCCTTACTTCTTCCAAGTCTAACTTTTGATCCAAGTCTGTTTTATTGACGATTACAATATATTCTAACCCTTCTACCGCTTTAAAAAGGTTACGGTCTTCCTCAGTTAGTTCCTCACCATAGTTCAACACTAATAAAATTAAATCCGATTCCTTTAATGCTTGCCGAGAACGTTCCACTCCGATTCGCTCGACAATATCCTCTGTTTCACGAATTCCCGCTGTATCGACTAATCGTAACGGAATACCGCGGACATTGACATATTCCTCAATCACATCTCTCGTGGTACCTGGAATATCTGTTACAATTGCTTTCGTTTCCTGTACAAATGCATTGAGTAAGGAGGATTTTCCTACGTTTGGACGACCAATAATTGCAGTTGCAATGCCTTCCCGTAAGATTTTTCCCTGTTTTGCCATACTTAATAACCGTTCTACTTCCTGATATACTTCTTCTGTTTGTTTTCGTAACATTTGGTGAGACATTTCTTCAACGTCATCATACTCTGGATAATCAATATTTACTTCTACATGTGCTACCGTTTCAATTAACTTTTGCCGTAATTGATGAACAAGTTTCGATAATTTCCCATCTAATTGCTTCAATGCAATATTCATTGCCTTATCTGTTTTGGCACGAATCAAATCCATTACAGCTTCTGCTTGTGATAAATCAATACGTCCATTAAGAAATGCTCGTTTGGTAAACTCCCCTGGTTCAGCTAAACGTGCACCGTGGAACAAAACGTGTTCTAATAATCGATTAACAGATGCTAGTCCACCATGACAGTTAATCTCTACTACATCTTCTTTCGTAAAAGTTTTTGGTGCGCGCATGACTGTAACCATTACTTCTTCCATCATTTCATTTGTTTCAGTATCGATCATTTTTCCGTAATGAATCGTATGGGATTCTACTTTTTCGAGATCTTTTCCCTCAAATAATTTATTACTAATGGCAATTGCATCTTCACCACTCAATCGAACAATTGCGATCGCTCCTTCTCCGATCGGTGTCGAAATCGCTGCTATTGTATCTTTTTCCACTTCTTCACCCCCATTATTCTAACTTTTTCTATATCAATTGGCTATTCATTTCATTTAGTGTCACTAACTTATTAGAATAGCACAAAACTATATCACTTGAAAAGATATCCACACTCAGATTTAAAATTTATTGTCGTTATGTATTATCCACATGTGCATAACTTTTTATGAAATCAATTATTCACAAGTAAAAAATACAAACTGCGAACTAGTGAAAATATCCGAAGTAAGGCTTTCTTGCAATCTTTCCAAAGAGAGTGCTGGAATACCGCTCCGGCAGAATACTGCGCTTTCCGTGGGCACGGCCTCAGCTAACTTGGTAAAGAAAAGCACTTTACCAAGTGGATCTTCGGCTCGCGCTGTTCCAACAGGAGTCTCCGTATTCTGCCTACGCTATTTTTGTTCTCTGATTATAGAAAGAAATGAACTCATGGAACTAAACTTTTCTGTTTAATTACAGTGCTAATCGGCTATGAATACCTCTTTAGCATAGTCGTATTCTATGCTAAAGATGGTGGAGAAATCGACTGGTGATTGCGGATAAGCGTTGTGGAGCATATCTTAACAAAGGCCGCCCACTTCCACTCCTGTGGGATCTGTTTGACCTGAAGATCCACTTTTTCGAGCGGTTTTTGCTCGAAAAAGTTAGCTGAAGGGCAAACCCCACGGAAAGGGAAGTGGGCAGCCGGAGTGATAGTTATCATCACGATATATTTCAAAATTATCTCTTAATGCAGTACGAGTACGGGGGAGAACAAATCCATGTCCAGTTACTGCGCAGTTTATGAATTCTACTCCGTTGTATTTTCTTTCGTCCATAAAAAAAAACGAGCAATCGTGTTGATTACTCGTTTCTATAATAAGCTATTTATTTCGGTTTAATTACTACATAGCGGTTGGGTTCTGTTCCTTGTGAATCTGTTTCGACGTCTTTTCTGTTTTGTAATGCTGTATGAATCACTTTTCGTTCAAACGAAGGCATTGGCTCGATTTTTACATCTCTCTTCGTCTGACTAGCACGGTCAGCCAATCTGTCCGCCAATGAAAGCAAGGTTTCTCGTCTTCTTTCACGATATCCTTCAGCATCAACTACTACCGTATAATACTTATCAGCATATTGATGCATCGCCAATTGCGCAAGATATTGAATAGCATTTAATGTTTGACCTCGTTTTCCAATTAATAACGCAATCTTTTCTCCAGTCAATTGCAAAGTCACAACATTTTGTTCTACCTCTGCTTTAACATTTACCCCAACCTGAAACTCAGCAATAATCTTTTCTACGTACGTCTGAATTTTTTCAACAGGGTCTTCTGGTTCGACTTCCTTCTCCTGAACCTCTTCTACTGATTCTTGAGCTTTGGCGACTTTCACAATCGCAGGTTTTGAACCAAATAAACCTAATAACCCCTTTTTCCCTTCATCAATTACCTCAATATTCGCTTGGTCCTCTGTGATGTTTAACTGCCTTAACGCTGATTGGACCGCTCCATCTACAGTTTGTCCAGTAGCAGTTATCTGTCTCACTATTTATTTCCTCCTGCATTCGCCTCATCACGTTTCATCATTGGATTTTTAATAAGTAATGTTTGAAATACCATGAAGATATTACCTACTACCCAATAAAGTGCCAATGCTGATGGGAAGAAAATTGCGAACACCCCAATCATAATCGGCATAATATAAAGCATCATTGTCATTTGAGGCATCATTGTATTTTGTTGCGTTGTTGTTCCTGCCATCATTAACTTTTGTTGTAAGAAAGTAAATCCGGCTGTAAGGACTGGTAAAATATAGTAAGGATCTGGTGAATCCAATCGGAACCATAAAAATACATGACCATCAAGTGCACCCGTACGCATAATCGCATGATAAAATGCAATTAAAATAGGCATTTGAACAATGATTGGCAAACAACCTGCTAACGGATTAACACCATTTTTCTGGAACAACTCCATTGTTTCCTGTTGTAACTTTTGTTGTGTTTGTTGATCTTTAGAACTATATTTTTCTCTAATTTTTTGTAATTCTGGTTGAATTTCTTGCATTGCTTTGGAGCTTTTTAATTGTTTAATGTTTAGCGGGAGTAATATTAATCTGATTAGCAGCGTGACTAAAACAATAGAAAGACCATAGCCATATTCCGCATTAAAAAATTCTGCAACATTTACGATCAACCATGATAGTGGATAAACAAAAAATTTATTCCATATCCCTTCACTTTCTGCAGTAATATCCTGATCAATCTCCGTACAACCAGATAGTAATACCAGTACTCCGACTAAGCCCAATAATATTAGGAGCTTCTTACGCATCGTTATCCTCCTTAATTCCTTCACTTCACGTTTGTTTATAGTTATTCATTTTACCATTAGTCTCTATCAACAAGCTAGTTATAATGGTATAAAAAAAGATTATTAACAAAACGTTCACTTGTTTATTAAAAGTTTTGTTTTATAAAGTAAATGATTGATACTCTTTTTTATTTCATGAAAATCCATTTCTTTCGTAGGTTGCCTCGCAATAATAATTATATCATAATCACTTTTTATATTTTTATCTAATTCAAGAAAAGCTTGTCTAATATAGCGCTTTACTTGATTACGTACTACAGCGTTCCCAATTTTTTTACTCACAGACAACCCAACTCGGTAATGTTGTTGTTGTCCTTTATGTAAATAATAAATGACTAGTTGTCGATTAGCAAAAGAAGCGCCCTTCTTAAAAACCTCTTGAAATTCACTATTCTTTTTAATTCTCCATGCTTTCTTCATTACTAGCGCGCCTCCATTAAAGAAAACAATTCTAATTCTTAAAGTTATGCCTTACATGGAAAAAGACCACTGAGTGTATCAGTGGCCTATGCAGACAATACTTTTCTACCCTTCTTACGACGACGAGCAAGAACTTTTCGTCCATTTTTAGTGCTCATACGCGCACGGAATCCATGAACTTTTTTGCGTTTACGGTTATTTGGTTGAAATGTACGTTTCATTTATATGCACCTCCCTGAGGAATCTAATAATCACAATCAATTAGACAGTCTTACTCATTATACTTATAAATCATTTCTGATGTCAATGCCCAGTTCTAAAAAAACTAAAGATACCTCGTTATTTCCTTAAGATCTTTACACTATCCATTCTAAATGAAACAAACATTTATATCAAATCAATCTCTAGACTGTACTATAACAAAATTTCATTCAAACTGTACTACTACAGCATTGTGTGGATAACTTTCATAGAATAAAACGACTTTTTCAATGCTTTGTCGACAAATTACTCACAAAATAAGACTATGTGTAAAGATAATAGTCACAATTTGTCTAAGTTGTGGATAAGTGCAGAGAAAACATTGCATTATTCGGCTTTATTTGATATCATATTTGTGTTTTAGTTTGTGAATAAAATTATTAAAGGTTAGTTTTATCCACACATTGTGGATATAGTGTGGACAAAAGTTCACAGCTTGTATATTAGTTTATACACATTAATGTGGAAAACTTAATTTTTAGGTTTTCCGCTTTTTTATCAATGTATATCTATCCACAAGTTATTATGCATGTATACTTCCTATTGTTGCCTTATGAAAGGAGGGTTTTTCGTGGAAAACATCGAAGATTTATGGAGAAACACGTTAGAATTAATTAAAGATAAAGTTAGTAAACCAAGCTATGATACCTGGTTAAAAAATACGTCTGTAGATCAATTAAAAGAAGATACTGTGATTATCTCCGCTCCAAATGAATTTACAAGAGATTGGCTAGAATCTAGATACACAACCATTATCGCAGATGCCTTATATGAACTAACCGGGGCAAAATTAGCGGTGAAATTTGTTATTCCAGAAAGTACAGATGACACAACTGAAGAATTTACACAAATGAAAAAGAAAAAAACAGTGCCTATGCAAAATAATGAAACATCACCTAAATCCATGTTAAATGACAAATACACTTTCGAAACATTTGTTATTGGTTCTGGTAACAGGTTTGCTCATGCAGCATCTTTAGCAGTTGCAGAAGCACCGGCAAAAGCATATAATCCATTGTTTATTTACGGTGGTGTTGGTCTTGGAAAAACACACTTAATGCATGCGATCGGACATTATGTATTAGATCACAATCCAACCGCAAAAGTTGTCTATCTTTCATCTGAAAAGTTTACGAATGAATTTATCAATTCTATTCGTGATAATAAAGCTGTCAATTTTCGTAATAAATATCGTAATGTTGATGTCTTATTAATTGATGATATTCAATTCCTAGCTGGAAAAGAACAAACACAAGAAGAATTTTTCCATACATTTAATACGTTACATGAAGAAAATAAGCAAATTATAATTTCAAGTGACAGGCCGCCGAAGGAAATTCCAACATTAGAGGATCGATTGCGTTCTCGTTTTGAATGGGGACTTATCACCGATATTACCCCGCCTGATTTGGAGACAAGAATTGCGATACTTAGAAAAAAAGCAAAAGCAGAAGGTCTAGATATACCTAATGAAGTGATGCTTTATATTGCCAATCAAATTGACACGAATATTAGAGAGTTAGAAGGTGCCTTAATACGAGTAGTTGCCTATTCATCGCTTATCAATCAGGATATCGATGCATCGTTAGCAGCTGAAGCATTAAAAGATATTATCCCTTCATCCAGACCAAAAGTCATTACGATACAGCATATTCAAGAAGAAGTGGGAAAAAGGTATAACGTAAAACTTGAAGAATTCTCTGCTAAAAAACGTACGAAGTCTATTGCATTTCCAAGACAAATTGCCATGTATTTATCCAGAGAACTAACCGATTTTTCACTTCCTAAAATAGGCGAAGAATTTGGTGGAAGAGATCATACAACCGTTATTCACGCACATGAAAAAATCTCCAAGTTGATGGGGACAGATGAATTATTAAGTAAAGAAATTGAAGAAATAAAAGAACAATTAAAATCCATGTAAACTAACCATACATGCTACTTTATACTTGTGGGTATTGTGGATAAATTAAACAAACATGCAAACAAGTTATTCACATCTGGATAACTTTCAGACAACCAGAATTTTTGAGTTATCCACATAATCACATGCCCTATTACTATTATTACGGTATTATATTAATAATAAATAAATATATTCCTCAAGGAGGATTAGAATGAAAATTGTAATAAACAGAGACAAATTAATGGAAAGTATTCAACATGTAACAAAAGCTATTTCATCGAAGACGGCGATTCCTATTTTGGCTGGTTTAAAAATTCAAGCGACCCATAATGGTATAACCTTAACAGGAAGCAACTCCGATATTACAATTGAATCTTTTATTCCAGTAGAAGAAGAAGGAATTCAATATATTGACGAAATTGAGCAAGGAGAAATTATTGTTCATGCGAAGTATTTTCCTGAAATTATAAGAAAATTACCTTCTCCAAGCGTTCAAATAGAAGTAGATGAACAATTGCAAATTACGATTCAATCTGGACATGCTGAGTTTCATTTGAATGGACAAGATGCAGAAGAATATCCACAAATATCACAAATTAACACAGAAACCAATTTCGAATTACCAATTAATCTATTAAAAAATATGATTAAACAGACGGTATTTGCGGTGTCGACGTCTGAAACACGTCCGATTTTAACGGGGGTTAATATTAAAGTGGAAGGTGAGCAACTGCACTTTGTTGCAACAGATAGTCATCGCTTAGCAGCAAGTAAATTACCTTTACAAGAAAGCATCGCTGAATTTCCTTTTGAACAAGTTGTCATTCCAGGTAAAAGTTTAAATGAACTAAGCAAAATTCTCGATGATACGGAAGATAAAATTCAAATTAGCATTAGTGAAAATCAAATCGCATTTCAAACGAATCACTTATACTTTTTATCCCGTTTACTGGATGGAAAATATCCAGAAACATCACGCTTAATCCCAGAAGAAAGTAAAACAGTGATCCATGCTGATACGAAAACATTGCTACAAGCAGTTGACCGTGCATCATTACTCGCAAAAGATAATCATAATAATGTGATCAGATTACAAACGAAGGACCAGCAAATCGTAGAGATCTCTAGTAATTCTCCAGAAATCGGTAAGGTAGAAGAAGAAATAACTGTAGCTAGTATGGATGGAGAAGAATTAAAGATTTCATTCAGTTCCAAGTATATGATTGATGCATTAAAAATAATGGAAACAGAACAAGTCAAAATTGAATTTACCGGAGCAATGCGTCCATTCATTATCAAACCAATCGATCACGACCAAATTTTACAACTTATTTTACCAGTAAGAACATTTTAATTAATAAACAAGTTAGTTGAAAAAGTATACACGCGTTTCATTATCACTGAAACGCGTGTATTTTTTCTTTATGAAGTCGGAAAGTATATTTCTTCTTTGTGAGTCAAAAAAATTAGATTATCAACATATTACCCTTTAGAAAAAAATAATTCGTAGGTTTACTTTTATATTTAGCAAATGTTTAGTAAAATAGATAGAAGGGCTATACTATAACCAATATCTTTCTTAATAACAAAGTAGGTGAAATGATGGAAGAAAAAATTGAAATTTCAACAGATTATATCCCTTTAGGACAGTTTTTAAAATTAGCCAATATACTCGAGTCAGGTGGTATGATTAAAGTTTTTTTACAAGAAAATGGTGTCTATGTGAATGACGAATTAGAGACACGCCGTGGTAAAAAACTTTATCCTGGGGATACAGTCTATGTAGAAGATGTTGGTACGTTCGTAGTAATAAAAAGCGCGGAATAAAGGTTAAATTCGGAAGGAAATTCGAATGTATATACAACAATTAAGTTTAACTCAATATCGCAACTATGATCAGTTATCTGTTCAGTTCGACGATAAAATAAACGTGATCATTGGAGAAAATGCTCAAGGCAAAACAAACTTAATGGAAGCTATCTATGTGTTAGGATTCTCCAAATCACATCGAACCACAAAAGATAAAGAATTAATCCAATGGGAGCAAAATTATGCTAAAATAGAAGGTAGTGTATTTAAAAGAAAGCAACAGTTCCCACTTGAAATACAAATTACCAATAAAGGTAAAAAAGCTAAATTAAACCATTTAGAACAAAAACGTCTTAGTGATTATATTGGTGCATTAAACATTGTGATGTTTGCACCTGAGGATTTAAATCTTGTGAAAGGGAGCCCTCAAATTAGAAGACGTTTTATTGACATGGAAATAGGCCAAATCCAACCAATCTATATCTATCATCTTGGACAATATGTCAAAATCCTAAAACAACGAAATCATTTATTAAAGCAATTGCAAAAACGTAAATCAAATGATCTCACCATGCTGCGTGTCCTGACAGAGCAAATAATTGAACATGCTGCTATTATCTTAGAAAAACGCTTTATGTTTATGAAGCGTCTGCGTGCCTGGGCCAATGAGATACACCGAGGAATCAGCAGAGGAATCGAAGATTTGGATTTACAATATACTCCTACTATTGATGTATCAGAGACAGATGAAAAGGAAAAAATAGGAACAGTTCTAGCAGAGTCATTTGAGAAATTAGAAACGAAAGAAGTTGAGCGTGGTACAACCTTAATAGGTCCACACAGAGATGATTTAGTCTTCTATGTTAATGATAAAAATGTTCAAACATTTGGGTCACAAGGCCAACAAAGAACAACTGCGCTATCTTTGAAACTCGCAGAGATAGAACTGATCTATCAGGAAATTAATGATTATCCTATTTTGTTATTAGATGATGTCTTAAGTGAATTAGATGATTTCAGACAGTCCCATTTATTAGATACGATTGAAGGAAAAGTCCAAACCTTTGTCTCTACAACCAGTGTGGATGGTATTCATCATCAGACACTGGAGAAGGCAGAGATTTTTAGAATAGATAACGGAAAAATAATCGAGTAAAAAGTAGGGATATTATGTTTATTCACATTGGAGATGACCATGTTATTCAATCTAAAGATGTGATAGGAATAATTGATTACAGTTTAGTAACTTCCTCTACGATCAACGAGGAGATGCTAGAAGAACTGAAAGAGAATGAACAGGTCGTTGTATCAGAAGAAGATGTAACAAAGGCAGTAGTAATTACTGCTGACAAAGTATATTATAGCCCGTTATCGGTTTTAACATTAAAGAAAAGAGCCAGTATGATTTCCACTATCAGCAGATTAGAGGATTATTCTGAAAATGGTGATGAAGAATAAAGATAATCAATGAGAGAGAATGTAGGTGATTGAATTGACAATGGAAGAAAATACGCCACTAGAACAAGCCTATGATGCAGATCAAATTCAAGTATTAGAAGGCTTGGAAGCAGTACGAAAAAGGCCGGGAATGTACATTGGTTCTACCAATGAAAAAGGACTTCATCATTTAGTCTGGGAGATTGTTGATAACAGTATCGATGAAGCACTGGCAGGTTACTGTGATCATATCGAGGTTTTTATTGAAAAAGATAATAGTATAACAGTAGTCGATAACGGTCGTGGAATTCCAGTAAGTTTACATGAGAAAACAGGTCGACCTGCAGTAGAAACCATTATGACTGTCCTGCATGCTGGTGGAAAATTTGGTGGCGGTGGTTACAAAGTATCAGGTGGTCTGCACGGAGTTGGGGCTTCCGTCGTAAATGCTTTAGCTACTGAACTAGAAGTGCATGTTCACCGTGATGGGAAATTGTATTATATTAGTTTTTCACGCGGTAAACTGAACAAAGAATTAGAATTAATTGGTGAAACGGATATCACAGGAACTAGAACTCGTTTTAAACCAGATCCTGAAATATTCACAGAAACTACTGAATATAACTACGAAACTTTAGCGACAAGATTACGGGAATTAGCCTACCTTAATAAAGGTTTACGAATCTCCATTCAAGATAATCGAGAGGACAGTGAGCCAGAAACCTTTTATTATGAAGGTGGAATCGGGTCCTACGTGGAGCACTTGAACCGTTCAAAAGAAGTATTACATGAGCCGTTTTATGCAGAAAAAGAAGAAGATAATATTCAAGTAGAAGTAGCATTACAATACAATGATGGATTCGCAAGCAATATCTATTCATTTGCCAACAATATTAGTACCCATGAAGGTGGTACACATGAATCTGGTTTTAAAACGGGCCTTACTCGTGTTATTAATGATTACGCACGCAAGAATAACTTATTCAAAGAAAACGACCCGAATTTGACCGGAGATGATGTAAGAGAAGGTTTAACAGCGATTATCTCCGTTAAGCATCCAGATCCACAATTTGAGGGGCAAACGAAGACGAAGCTAGGTAATAGTGAGGCAAGAACCATTACAGATTCAGCCTTTAGTGAGCTATTTTCGAAGTTTTTATTTGAAAATCCTAATACAGCAAGAATTATTGTCGATAAAGGCTTAATGGCTTCAAGAGCTAGAATGGCAGCGAAAAAGGCTAGAGAATTAACAAGACGTAAAGGTGCTTTGGAAGTTTCCAATCTTCCAGGGAAACTAGCCGACTGTTCGTCACGAGATGCCACGATTAGTGAACTGTATATTGTAGAGGGGGACTCTGCAGGTGGTTCTGCCAAGCAAGGGCGAGATCGTCATTTCCAAGCGATTTTGCCATTGAGAGGTAAAATATTGAATGTCGAAAAAGCAAGATTAGACAGGATTTTATCTAACAATGAGATTCGTTCAATTATTACGGCACTTGGTACCGGGATTGGCGAAGAATTTGATATTTCGAAAGCACGTTACCACAAAATTGTCATTATGACCGATGCAGATGTTGACGGTGCACATATTAGAACCTTGTTATTAACCTTTTTCTTCCGATTTATGCGACCGTTGATTGATTATGGTTATGTCTATATTGCACAGCCACCTCTTTATCAAATCAAACAAGGTAAAGCTGTACATTACACTTATTCAGATAAAGAGTTAGATCAATTATTAGCAGAATTACCTAAACAGCCAAAACCAGGTTTACAGCGTTACAAAGGTTTAGGAGAAATGAATGCAACACAGCTGTGGGAAACAACAATGGATCCTGAAGGACGTACATTGTTGCAAGTAAGTTTGGAGGATGCAATGGAAGCTGATCAAATTTTTGACATGCTTATGGGAGATAAAGTAGAACCACGCCGTAATTTTATTCAGGATAATGCGGTATATGTTAAAAATTTAGATATCTAATCCAGTTT
This sequence comes from Gracilibacillus saliphilus, assembly GCF_010994085.1. Lineage (NCBI taxonomy): Bacteria > Bacillati > Bacillota > Bacilli > Caryophanales > Bacillaceae > Gracilibacillus > Gracilibacillus saliphilus. Next base: position 72,592 of record NZ_WJEB01000023.1, read on the forward strand.
GAACAGAATAGCAATTTTCACGTCTTCCTGCAGTGAAATAGGAGGTAATCAAATATGGTGGATCAAAACCGTCCACAAGTTCAAGAAATTAATATAGGGCAAGAAATGAGAACATCTTTCTTAGATTATGCAATGAGTGTTATTGTATCTCGTGCATTACCTGATGTTCGAGACGGGATGAAACCTGTTCATCGTCGAATATTATATGCGTTAAATGACCAGGGTATGCATGCGGATAAAGCATATAAGAAATCAGCTCGTATTGTTGGGGATGTTATTGGTAAGTATCACCCCCATGGTGACTCTGCTGTCTATGATGCAATGGTAAGAATGGCACAAGATTTTAGTTATCGCTATATGCTTGTTGATGGCCATGGAAACTTTGGTTCAGTTGACGGTGACCCACCAGCGGCAATGCGTTATACAGAAGCCAGAATGTCTAAGATTTCAATGGAAATGTTACGGGATATTAATAAAGATACGATTGATTACATGGATAACTATGATGGTTCGGAAAGAGAACCGAAAGTATTACCTGCTAAGTTCCCTAACCTGTTAGTGAATGGTGCTTCTGGTATTGCTGTAGGGATGGCAACTAATATCCCTCCACATCATTTAGGTGAAACGATTGATGCTATCTTAGCAATTAGTCAGAATCCAGAAATTTCTATTAGTGAATTAATGGAAGAATATATTTATGGCCCTGATTTCCCGACAGCTGGTGAAATTTTGGGTCGAAGTGGTATTAGAAGAGCCTATGAGACTGGTAAAGGATCCATTACCATTCGTGCCAAAACAGCGATAGAAGAACAAGCGAATGGTAAATCAAGAATCCTTGTTTCAGAAATTCCATATCAAGTCAATAAAGCTAAGCTAGTCGAAAAAATTGCTGATTTAGCTAGAGATAAACGTATCGAAGGTATCACTGATTTACGAGATGAGTCAGACCGTAATGGTATGCGAATTGTAATTGAACTACGTCGTGATGCGAATCCAAACGTCGTATTAAATAATTTATATAAACAGACATCCTTACAAACTTCTTTTGGTATCAACATGCTAGCCTTAGTGGATGGACAGCCGAAAGTATTAAACTTGAAACAGTGTCTGGTATATTATTTAGAGCATCAAAAAGAAATTATTACGAGAAGAACGCAATATGATTTAAATAAAGCGGAAGCACGTGCACATATCCTCGAAGGTTTACGGACGGCATTGGATCATATTGATGCGATTATTACTTTAATTCGCCAATCCAAAACAACTGAAATTGCTCGTGATGGCTTAATGAATCAATTTAACCTGTCCGAAAAACAGGCGCAAGCAATTTTAGATATGCGTCTACAACGTCTGACTGGTTTAGAACGGGAAAAGATTGAAGATGAGTATAGCCAGATTGTAGCGTTAATTAAAGAATTGAAGGAAATCTTGGCGAATGAAGAGAAAATTCTCGAAATTATTCGTGAAGAATTATTAGAAATTAAAGAGAAGTACAATGATGAAAGAAGAACAGAAATTGTATCTGGTGGAATAGATCTGATTGAAGATGAAGATTTAATCCCTGAGGAAAGTATTGTTATCACATTGACACACAGAGGCTATATTAAACGTCTACCGGCTTCGACCTATCGAGCACAAAGACGCGGTGGTCGTGGAGTACAGGGAATGGGTACGAATGATGATGATTTTGTCGAACATTTAGTTTCTTGTTCAACACATGATACGGTTCTGTTTTTCTCTAATAAAGGAAAGGTATACCGTTCTAAAGGGTATGAAGTTCCTGAATTTAATCGTACAGCTAAAGGTATTCCGATTATCAATTTATTAGAAGTGGAACAAGGCGAATGGATTAATGCCGTTATCACGGTCAGTGAGTATAAGGAAGACTGGTATTTATTCTTCACAACCAAGTATGGTATATCTAAGAGAACGTCACTTCCTCAATTTGCAAACATCCGTAAAGGTGGCTTGATTGCACTAAACTTGCGAGAAGGCGATGAATTAATTTCTGTTCGTTTAACAGATGGCGATAAAGATATTTTAATTGGTACTAAGAATGGCTATGTCATTCGATTTGAAGAAAGTCAAATCCGTGCTATGGGAAGAACAGCAGCAGGTGTCAAAGGTATTTCATTACGTGAAGATGATGAGGTTGTTTCGATGGAAATTCTGGAGGAAGACCAGTATGTACTGAACGTAACCGAGAATGGTTATGGAAAAAGAACACCTGTTGACGAATATCGTAGAACCAATCGTGGCGGTAAAGGGATATTTACTGCTAACATTACTGAAAAAACTGGTAGAGTCGTAGCAGTGAAGAATGTAACGACTGAAGAGGATATTATGATTATGACAGTATCTGGTGTCCTCATTCGTATGCAGGTAGAAGGTATCTCAACGACAGGTCGAAATACACAAGGGGTTCGACTGATTAGACTACAGGAAGAGGAAAAAGTTGCAACAGTAGCTAAGGTGGATCGTGAAGAAGAGATTGTTGAAGAAGGTAATGAAGAAGAGATAGAAAAATAGTAAAGGGTGTGATCTATTTGCAGGTGCATCCACAACAACTCATACCAGGATGTATTGTTACTAAACCAATATTAGGGAAAACTAAGCATCCAATTATTGATAAAAATACAGTCATTACAGAAGAACATATTCAAGTTTTAAAACACTTTAATATTGATTTTGTAGAGGTATCGGAAAAATTAGCATCTGGGAGTCTTTTCACCCCTGAAAAAGTTATCGATACTGAGCATGCTTTACGAAAAAATGTCCAAAGGGACTCACGAGATTCCTTTGAGACTTTATACCTTAATGCTGTCTCAGGATACAAAGCAATGTTTCAAAAATGGCAAGGTGGAAGTTCTATTGATATCTATCAAGTAAGAAAATTAATGATGCCATTATTTGATTATGTAAAAGATATTAATTTAGATTTATTTTTATTGCATAAATTTGCTTCAAAAGAAGACTATTTCTATCATCATGGCGTATCCATTGCCTTGCTATCCGCACATCTAGCTAAAAAACTAGGCTATCAAAAAGATTGGGTCCAAGTAGGGCTTGCAGCTATTTTGGCTGATTGTGGGATGGCTAAATTAAGTAAAAATTGGCTCATGAAAGAATCAAGATTAACCATTGCTGAATATGAGGAAATAAAGAAACATCCGACATTATCCTATCGAATGGTCGAGGATATTCCTTATGTAACAAAAGATATGAAAATAGCGATATTACAGCATCATGAAAGAATAGATGGTAGTGGATATCCAATTGGAGTAAAAGATGAGAAAATACATCCTTTTGCTAAAATTATTGCAGTCAGCGATACTTACCATGCCATGACGTCAGAACGTGTTTATCGTAGAAAGCAATCACCATTTAAGGTAATGGAAGAGATGTTGAAGTTGAAGTATCAAAAATTTGATTATCCAGTACTGCAAAAATTTATTGATACACTTATGAATTACACGATCGGTACCCGTGTTATGCTCTCAACTGGTAAAGAGGCGTATATTATTTTCGTTGATTCCAATCAACCAACAAGGCCGATGGTAAGATTAATGGATAGCGATGAAATCATTAAGCTAGACGAAAAACAAGCAATCTTTATTGAAAATATTATTACAGAATAAACAGGTGACCACAACGGTTGCCTGTTTTTTTATGAAAAATATAGTGCACAAAATTCATATACTGCGAAGTAACGTAGGATATGGAAAAGGATATCCCCGGAAGAGAAGTCCTGTTAACTTTGTAACTAAGCTACTTCACAGTTTATATCTAATGTGATTTAGAAGAGATGTGGATGGGGTTATGTCTTTGGTTCATAGTATATTCTATTAATGTAAAAAAAATTTATATGTTGTAACCTCTTACATTATTGATTTGATCATATCGCCATTTTAAGCGAGTGGAATAGCGAAAAAAAAAGGTTGAAAAACCCTAAAACATATCGTATTGTAAATAACAATAGTTAAGGATATAACCCTCAAAAAATAGATGAAACTCTAGTAATAGAGAGCTTCATTTCCCATCCATTATTTCACAATATAACCAAAAAATTTAAGGAGGTTCACCGATGAGAACAGATAAATTTAGTAAAGAAGGTTTAACGTTCGACGATGTGTTATTATTACCAGCGGAATCAAATGTACTACCTAGAGATGTATCAATTAAGACAAAGCTATCAGAAAATATTACGCTTAATATTCCATTTTTAAGTGCAGGAATGGATACTGTAACAGAAGCGAAGATGGCTATTGCGATTGCCAGACAAGGTGGAATCGGTATTATTCATAAAAATATGTCGATTGAGGAACAGGCAGAACAAGTAGACCGTGTGAAACGCTCTGAAAGTGGCGTTATTTCGAATCCATTCTTCCTATTGCCTGATCATCAAGTTTTTGATGCAGAACATTTAATGGGCAAATTCCGTATTTCCGGTGTACCTATTGTAAATAATGAGGAAGAGCAAAAATTAGTAGGGATTTTAACCAATCGTGACTTACGCTTTATTGAAGACTATTCGATTAAAATTGCTGATGTGATGACAAGTAAAAACCTAGTAACAGCACCAGTTGGTACAACATTAGAAGAGGCAAGTAAAATCTTGCAAGAACATAAAATTGAAAAATTGCCACTAGTTGATAATGATAATGTGTTAAAAGGACTTATTACAATCAAAGATATTGAAAAAGTAATTGAGTTTCCTCATTCTGCTAAGGACAAGCAAGGACGCTTATTAGCCGGTGCTGCTGTTGGTGTAACTGCTGATTCGATGACGCGTATTGATAAACTAGTAGAAGCTGGTGTAGATGTATTAGTTATTGACACAGCACATGGCCATTCACAAGGTGTTATTGAACAAGTTAAACGCGTTCGAACTAAATACCCTGATACTGATATTATTGCTGGTAATGTCGCAACTCCTGAAGCGACAAGAGCACTTATCGAAGCAGGAGCGAATATTATCAAGGTAGGGATTGGCCCTGGTTCTATCTGTACAACTAGAGTGGTAGCAGGTGTAGGGGTCCCTCAAATAACAGCAGTTAATGATTGTGCAACGGAAGCACAAAAGTACAATATTCCTGTTATTGCTGATGGGGGTATTAAGTACTCTGGTGATATCGCCAAGGCAATTGCAGCTGGTGCGCATGCTGTAATGTTAGGAAGCTTGTTTGCAGGAGTATCAGAAAGCCCTGGTGAAACAGAAATCTTCCAAGGTAGAAGATATAAAGTATATCGTGGTATGGGATCTGTAACATCCATGAAATCTGGTTCTAATGATCGATATTTCCAAGACTCACAAGATGCTAAGAAGCTGGTTCCAGAAGGTATTGAAGGTCGTGTAGCTTATAAAGGACCTTTAGCCGATACGGTTCATCAATTGATTGGTGGTCTCAGATCTGGTATGGGTTACTGCGGGTCTGCTGATATCGAAGCGTTACGAAATGATGCCAAATTTATTCGTATGACAGGGGCAGGATTACGCGAAAGCCATCCACATGATGTTCAAATTACGAAAGAATCGCCAAACTATTCCCTATCATAATTCAACATATAGTAATAAGGATAGAGGAAAACTTGGGGTTACCCAAGTTTTCTTTATCTGACGAGGAAGGAAAGTATAAAAAGCGCCAGAAACTAGACGACTTCACGAATCGCCCTACGATAAAGAAGACTTGCCGATTGGTGAAACCTGAGGCTTAGTCGCACTGTGAAAGTCATCATTGGTTCGTAAACTCACCATGATTCCTTTATCTCAGTTCATTCTGAAGCCGCTACGTTTCTAAGCGGGCGCTTTGCGCTTTTCTTAATGATAGTCATAAAGCGTTATTTTCTATTTGAAGTAGTTGTGATAAAATTGTTTCGTGTAAAAAAATAGTCGGAGGTAGGAAAAGTGAAAGATGTAATGAAAAAGATAAGTGTTTTGGTAGTGGTTGCATTATTAATGATCACTACATTTTCTATGAATAGTTTACAAGTACAAGCCGCAGAGAATATAGAAATTAATGCAGAATCTGCTATCATCGTCGATGCTGACACAGGGAAAGTTTTATATGAGAAACAATCTGATTTAAAATTACCTCCAGCTAGTATGACGAAAATGATGACGGAATATTTGGTGCTAGAAGCCATTAATGAAGGTCAAATCAGCTGGGATACAACTACTCAAATTAGTGATTACGCTTATTGGTTAGCATCTCCTGGTAATAATTTTTCGGGGATTGGTTTAGTTCAGGATAAAGACTATACAGTCCGTGAATTATATGAAGCAATGGCAATTTACTCTGATAATGGTACAACGGTTGCACTATCAGAGTTAATAGCAGGATCAGAAGGCGAATTCGTAAAAATGATGAATGAAAAAGCAGAGGAAATGGGCTTACCAGAATATAAATTTGTTAATTCTACCGGTTTAGCGAATTCTGATTTAGGTGATTACCACCCAGAGGGAACTGAACCAAATGAAGATAACCTGTTATCAGCACGTTCTTCAGCTTTGCTAGCCTATCATCTTATTAATGATTATCCTGAGGCTTTGGAGTATTCCAGTAAGACGACAACTGAATTAGATGACAGAGTGTTAGAAAATTGGAATTGGATGTTGCCTGACTGGGATAATGATAACTTTTCTCAATATTCATATGAAGGTGTAGACGGTTTGAAAACAGGTCATACAGATGCTGCAGGACATTGTTTTACAGGTACAGCCCAACAAGGAGATCGTCGCATTATTACAGTAGTGATGAAAACGAGTAGTGAAGGCGAACGTTTTGTTGAAACGAAAAAATTAATGGAATATGGGTTCTCCCAATTCGAAACAGCAGAACTATTTCCAACTGGTTTCCAATTAGAAGGAGAGTCTAATATTTCTGTTTCAAAAGGGAAAGAAAAAGAAGTAGGTATTGAAACAGCAGAAGCGTTTGAAACAATGATCAAAACAGGTGAAGAAGACTTATATGATGTACGATATGAGCTTGATGAAGATAAATTAACAGAAGACGGAGCATTAGAAGCCCCACTTGAAGAGGGAGAAAAAATAGGAGAAGCCGTTCTTCAGTATAATGGTGATATAGATTACGGTTATATTGGTGGAGATACAGCGGATCAACGTGTAGATCTAGTTACGACTGATGCAGTTGAAAAACAGAATTGGTTTATGCTAGCACTAGGTGCGATTGGAGACTTCTTTGCGAATGTTTTTACAACAGTGGTAGATTTCTTTAAAGGTTTATTCAGTTAATTTAATTCCGATGACAGCAGTTGGCATTTGTGTATTTTTTGTTATATAATGTAAGAGGATGAAATAGATCGTTTTATAGTTCATAATTTTAGGAGGAACATAAGAATGTCTAAAGTAGGTACAGATAGAGTTAAAAGAGGTATGGCAGAAATGCAAAAAGGCGGCGTTATTATGGACGTTGTCAATGCAGAACAAGCAAAAATCGCTGAAGAAGCTGGAGCTGTAGCAGTTATGGCATTAGAACGAGTACCATCTGATATTCGTGCAGCAGGTGGAGTAGCTCGTATGGCAGATCCTACGATTGTAGAAGAAGTGATGAATGCTGTTTCTATTCCGGTTATGGCAAAAGCCCGTATCGGTCATATTGTAGAAGCTCGTGTACTGGAAGCAATGGGTGTAGATTATATCGACGAGAGTGAAGTATTAACACCAGCAGATGAAGTGTATCACTTAAATAAAAGAGATTACACTGTACCATTTGTATGTGGTTGTCGTAACTTAGGTGAAGCAGCTCGTCGTATCGGTGAAGGTACGTCCATGTTACGTACAAAAGGTGAACCTGGTACAGGCAACATTGTCGAAGCAGTTCGTCACATTCGTGAAGTAAATGCACAAGTTCGCAAGCTAGTTAATATGAATGAAGATGAAATCATGACATATGCTAAAGAATTAGGTGCTCCATACGAAGTACTTCTTGAGATTAAAGAAAATGGTCGTTTACCTGTTGTAAACTTTGCTGCGGGTGGTGTAGCAACTCCAGCAGACGCAGCACTAATGATGCAACTAGGTGCAGATGGAGTATTTGTTGGTTCAGGTATCTTTAAATCAGATAATCCTGCTAATTTTGCAAGAGCAATTGTAGAAGCAACAACACATTATGAAGACTACGACTTAATTGCAAAAGTATCCAAAGGCATTGGTACAGCGATGAAAGGTTTAGAAATTAGTACAATTGCTCCTGAAGAGCGTATGCAAGATCGTGGTTGGTAAGTAGTGAGGAGTTAAAAGTAATGGTGAAAATAGGAGTATTAGGTTTACAAGGTGCGATTCGTGAACATATTCGTTCCGTTGAAGCAGCTGGAGCTGAAGGGATCATTATTAAGTATAAAGAACAATTAACTGATATAGATGGACTAATCATACCTGGTGGCGAGAGTACAACGATGCGTCGACTCATCGATAAATATGATTTTTTTGAGGCATTAGTTGACTTTGGTAAACAAGGAAAGCCGATTTTTGGTACTTGTGCAGGCCTAATCTTGTTAGCAAATGATATTGTTGGACAAGATCATGCACATTTATCATTAATGGATATGAAGGTTGAACGCAATGCTTTTGGCAGACAGCGTGAATCTTTCGAAGCTGAAATAGATATAAAAGGTGTTGCAGATCATTTTGAAGCAGTCTTTATCCGCGCTCCATACATCATGGAGGTTGGACCTGAAGTAGACGTATTAGCTACTTATCAGGATAAAATTGTTGCAGCACAACAAGGTCATTATCTATGCAGTGCTTTTCACCCAGAACTAACCGAAGACCATCGTTTAACAGAATACTTTGTCAAAATGGTGGAAAAATAATATAATAATAAATATAGTTTGTTGAAAAACTGATATCAAAAAGCAATGATAGGAACTAGTAGCTTATTGTTTTATATAAGAGAGCCGGTGGTTGGTGCAAATCGGTATAAAAGATAAGCGAATCCATCCTGGAGTGGTGCGTGGAAATCATAGTACATGTACCCGGCAAGAAGCCGTTATTTTGAAAGAAGCCGGGAGAAGTCTATTCTCCAATCAGGGTGGTATCGCGGGTAAACTCTCGTCCCTACTAACAGTATGGGGCGGGAGTTTTTTATATTCAAAAATGAACATATTCCGTAGTGATCAAATTACTTTCAACACTTAAATAATGGGAAAAAGTAAATAAAAAATTTTAGGAGGTAATCGTTATGTTAGACATGAAAATGTTGCGTAAAAATTTTGCTGAAGTGAAAGAGAAATTAGCACACAGAGGTGAAGATTTAACCGATTTGGATCGTTTTGGAGATCTTGATGAGAAAAGAAGAGATCTTATCGCTGAAACAGAACAATTGAAAGCGAAGCGAAATGAAGTATCTAAACAAATTTCTTTATTGAAAAAAGAAAAGAAAAATGCAGATGACATGATTACTGAAATGCGTGAAGTAGGCGATCGAATCAAAACAATTGATCAAGAACTTCGACAAGTAGAAGAAGAACTGGAATTATTGATGTTATCTATTCCAAATATCCCACATGAATCTACTCCTATTGGAGAGACAGAAGATGACAATGTAGAAGTACGTAAATGGGGAGAAGTACCAAGCTTTGATTTTGAAGAAAAACCACATTGGGATCTAGCAACAGAATTAGACATATTAGACTTTGAAAGGGCTGCAAAAGTGACAGGAAGCCGTTTTGTCTTTTATAAAGGATTAGGTGCTCGCTTAGAACGTGCACTCATTAACTTTATGATGGATTTACACGCAGATGAGCATGGTTATCAAGAAATATTACCACCACATATGGTAAATCGCGCAAGCATGACAGGTACGGGTCAATTACCTAAATTTGAAGAAGATGCTTTTCAAGTAGATGGTTGGGATTATTTCTTAATTCCAACTGCTGAGGTTCCTGTAACGAATTATCATCGTGAAGAAATATTAAAAGCAGAAGAACTACCAAAAAAATTCACTGCTTATAGTAGCAATTTCCGTTCTGAGGCAGGTTCAGCAGGACGAGACACTAGAGGTTTAATTCGTCAGCATCAATTTAACAAAGTAGAATTGGTGCAAATTGTACAACCAGAGGATTCTTATCATGTATTAGAAGAATTAACAGGGCATGCGGAAAAAGTGCTTCAACTGCTAAAATTACCTTATCGTGTAATGAGTATGTGTACGGCTGATCTAGGTTTTACAGCTGCAAAGAAATACGATATTGAAGTATGGATGCCAAGCAATGATACGTATCGTGAAATCTCTTCTTGTTCTAATTTTGAAGATTTTCAAGCAAGACGTGCTGGTATCCGATTCCGTCGCGAAGAGAAAGGAAAACCGGAGTTTGTTCATACGTTAAACGGTTCTGGGTTAGCAGTAGGTCGTACTGTTTCTGCTATCATTGAAAACTACCAACAAGAAGATGGTACTGTAAAAGTTCCAGAAGTATTGGTACCATATATGGGTGGGAAAACAGTGATTCAATAAAGTGAGACTATGATCAGTGGAGGGTTTACTCCCACTGATCATTAGCTACACTTATCAGTGTGTTAGCATCTATCCGAAAAAAAATTGAGATAGAAGAAAAAAACTATTGACTCTATTTTGGGAGTATGCTATATTATTACTTGTCGTCAGCAAATACGGAGGAGTACCCAAGTCCGGCTGAAGGGAGCGGTCTTGAAAACCGCCAGGGGCTTCACGGCCCGCGGGGGTTCGAATCCCTCCTCCTCCGCCATTATTTGAACACAAAATTGGAGATTATATATGTACGAGAATCGTTATCATGAGATAGCGGTTTTTTTTTTGTTCTTTGCGCGGACATTTACTCCGCTATTCATAGATAATAGCGCTAATTTCCAATAAAGGATTAAATGTCCGTTCAACAAACTTTTATTATCTTTTTCTTGTTGCCCTCTTCTTGTTATCATTTATAATAGGGGAAGAGTATACATATGATGGAGGGCTTATGATGAATTTACGGGAGAAACGAATAGCTTTTTTAGGTGCGGGTTCTATGGCAGAGGCGATTATCGCTGGGATGATTGCTAAACAAATAGTCCCTGCTGATCGAATCATTGCGACTAATCATTCCAACAAAGAACGTTTAACAGAAGTAGAAAATAAATATGGTATTAGAACATCACAATCGAAAAAGGATGTAGTTAGTCAAAGTGATATCATTATTTTGGCGATGAAACCGAAAGATATTCAACCTGCCATTACTGAAATAAAACAGTATCTAAGTGAAAGTAAAATTGTTGTGTCATTATTGGCTGGTATCTCTACTCGATATATGGAGCAACTAATAGGTCTCCGTAATGCAGTTGTCCGTGTTATGCCTAATACATCGGCAATGATTGGACAATCTGCTACAACGATAACTGCAGGACGATATGCTACTATTTCAACTGTCGGTTTAATAAAGCAACTGATGACATCCATCGGTACGACAACATTAATAGAAGAAGAGCAAATGGATGCTTATACGGCTTTAGCGGGCAGTGCACCTGCGTTTTACTATTACATGGTGGAAGCAATGGAGCAATTTGTAGAGGAACAAGGATTGCATAAAGAAACAGCGAAGCCTTTAATGGCACAAACGATTAAAGGTGTTGCAGAGATGTTAGCTACAACAAGTGAGGCACCGGCAACATTACGAAAGAAAATTACAAGCCCTGGTGGTACGACAGAAGCAGGACTTAAAACATTAGCACAACATGAATTTCAACAAGCAGTCATTGCATGCTTAGAGCAGACTACTAAAAGATCAAAAGAACTTAGAGAAATGTTTGAAAAATAAACAGTGAGGAAGGAGAGCCTTGCCATTTATCTTAAGATTTATTAAGATATAAAGTGGTGTCTCTCCTGATCTTCTCATTAAGTATTTATATCATGACCCCGTAGCTCAGTAGGATAGAGCACTTCTCTCCTAAAGAAGGTGTCGGAGGTTCGAATCCTCTCGGGGTCGTATATTATTTGAATAGTTGATAGCAAATGGTGATGAAGATAATAAAAGGTATGATCGATAAAATGGCTATCCCCCCCATTTTATTACCATCGTGAAATGTTGCTAGACTATGCATAACTAGGCGATAGCAAATGAAGATGGCTAACATAATCGGAATAATGCTCCACATTTTAGTCCCTCACTTCATCTAGATTAGAATCATTAATCATCTTTCCAAATTCTAATTTTTCCATTTTATAGTTAACAGTAATCTTTGCATTTGGATATATTTTCTTATGCCAATCAGCCTCTTCATAGTCTTTCACACTTTTAAAATATTTACGCACATACAGTGACCAATAAAATGGATCAGAACGGTACTCCTCTTGTGATTTACGGATTAATTCAGCTGTTTTTTCGTTTAATCGCTTAGTAAGAGTTTCTTTTAATACTTTTTGGTCATCTTTATTTTGAGAATATTTTATTAAACTAGGTACCGCTAAAATTTCTACTTGATAAGGAATTTGTACATCAATTATGGTTGGTTTTTCTTTATGATATTGTATGTTGATGCTTGGGTCTTCTTTTTGTGAGTAATTATACGCGATTTGATATTCAGGCATTAATGGATCAGGAATAGTTGCAAATAAGGTTTCCATTTCTAATGTATTATCTAATATTTGAGCTAAACGCGTTTCTTCACCAGTTAAGGTATCGATCATTTGACCTTCTTTAAACACGGCAGATCCCATGAATTGAGTTGGTGACCCCCCAATTTGTGGTATTTCACCAGCGATATATTGATCTTCTGTTTTTTTATTTTCTGTTTGATCGGATTGCTCTGTTGTAGCATAAATCCCTAAGAATAGGTCTGCATCTCCTTCGGTTATTTGAAAGAAACGGTGTAAGGTTGCTTCTGGGATAATTCCTGTTTGAGTAGCACGATTGAGCATAAATTGATAATATTTATGTGGCCTTTGTTCCATTAGCGGTTTATTGTTATTAATGAAATCACTTGCATCCTCTCTTGAAACAACTAATTGTACCCCTCTTCGTATTTGCGGTGATCTTGAAGCAGATTGAATAACTCGAATAAAGTCTTCATCCCTCGCTAACTCTTCTGAAACTACGATGACCTTGGTATGATCTAATGTAATCTTTTTAGTCACAAAGGAATTAGCTGTATGGGTAGCGCTGAGGATATCTGCACCATCTACAGTAACAATTTCTGCCGGAGCTTCATCAACGCCACCTTGTCCTGCAGCAGATCCTACTTCAGGGTTGGCGATTTGATATGTAAAGGCGTATACTCCTTTTCGATCCGTTTTATCGATACCCATCGCAACCACATATGATTGTTGTTCAAGCTCGATTCGATCATAACAACCAGCAAGTAGTAACATTATGAAAAGAAAAACAAATGGCTTTCTGTTCATCGTTTCAAATCTCCTTTAACTAAAGCGATGATCCATAAGAGAACCGGAAGAATAATTAAAAAAGGTGACATGATTGTAATTAACGATTCATGGAGTACTAACTCATTTGTAACGGAATTAATTGGTAAAAGACCAATCATTATCACTAAAAAACTAAAAGGTAAAAGAAGTGGTTCAAAATTTCGTATCGCAAATATTTCTCCAAATATCCAAGCTGTAATGTAAATAAATATAATAAACTTTAAATAAGCGGCAAAAAGCCAGAAAACCATAAAAATAGTCTCAATATTCGTAAAAAATTCACCAAATTGAATATATTGTATAATATCATGGAAAGGGAATGCTATTTTTCCTATTGAATTATAATCAAATACTGTAATATAAACGAAATAAAATAAAACGATTTCTAATATAGCGATAATACTGGCGATTATCACTCCTTTAGTAAACATTTGTGTCTTTTTTGCAGATTGGTAAGCAATGAGTAGAAAAAAAAGCTCAGCAAAAATAGCTGTAGTTTTAACCCCTTCTGATAACATGATTGGTAAACCAGATCCAAAAATAGGAAAGACGCGTTGTATGACGATATTACCCATGATGAGAATAATAACTAAGGCTGCAGATAGTTTGATAATTGGAAGTGCAACCCAAGAGGTATAGCCTATCACCTCAAATCCTCTCTTTGCCCCAAAAAAGACAATACCAAAAAAAATGAGATAAATTATTTCGGTAGGAGACTCAGGAAAATATAAAAGTTTAATTTGTTCCACATAATTACGACTGTTTAAAGTAAGCGTGAGAAAAGTGAATAAAAAAAGTAAAAGTCCAATTATTTTACCAACCCATTTTCCAGTAATGGTTTCTATTAATTCGATCATATTTTTATGTTGGTATCTATTCAGTAGGTAAAGCATGATCAAAAAGCTAGGGAAGATACATACAAACGCGATCACTGGAATTAACCAAAAACCATTTTGAGCTTTTTGAGCCAATAGTGCAGGGGTGGAATCTGCTAATTTGCTTCCTATTACGATTAAAGTAATCGCAAGGATTTCTTTTGTCTGTAAAAACCCATTGTTTTGCATGATATCCCACCACCTACTTCATTATGATTTCGCCTTTTTTCGTATATCTTTTGGACGTAAATATTCCGGGCGAAACAATTCCTTTTTTAGTGCTTTACGAAATACGGTATCCTCTGATGAAATAAAGTGTGGTGACATTGGTGAAAAGAACGGGATACCGAATGATTTGATTGATGCCGTGTACATAAAAAATAATAAAGATGCACCAGTCAATGCGAGCATGCCATATGTCCCAGCAGCTAGAATGAACAGAAAACGCATTATTCGAATTGTAAAATTAATATTAAGATCTGCTAAAGCGAAAGACGATAATCCAGATAATGCAACAACAATCACAACAATCGGACTAATAATATTTGCTTCTACAGCAGCTTGTCCCAAAATTAGTGCGCCAACAATACCAATTGTTGGTCCAAGCGGATTAGGAATACGTAATCCTGCTTCACGAATTAGTTCAAAAGCAATTTCCATAATTAATACTTCAAATATTAATGGAAAAGGTATACGTTCCCGTGAAGCTGTTATAGCCAATAATAAATCTGGAGGAATCATTTCACTATGGAAATTAGCAATTGCTACAAAGGTTGCTGAAATCATTAGGGTTAAATAGAAAGAGAGTAAGCGAATTGCTCGAGTAAAATTCCCATAAAAAAACCGTAAGTAACGATCTTCTGGATAATGGAAAAATGACCAAAAAGTAACAGGGACAATGAGACAAGCAGAAGAACTATCCATTAATATTACAATAAAGCCCTCTTCTATATACGAAGTTGCTTTATCCGGTTTTTCCGTGTATAGAATAGTTGGTAATAATGAATAAGGACGTTCCTCTAAATACTGTTCTAACATTTCAATGTTCCGTACACTATCTGTTTTGATATCTTTTAGTCTAGATCTGAGATTTTCCAGAATATCGTTATTTACTAAGTCTTTTAAATAGATAAGGTTAACTTCATTTTTTGAACGTTCACCTATTTGAATACCTTCATTGATGAGTTGGCTATTATGTAATTGTTTTCGAATCAAGGAAATATTAGTGTTCATTGATTCAGTAAAGGCATCTTGAGGGCCTTTGATCGTTGTTTCATTTTCAGATTTAGAGACAGCTCGATGTTGGAAATCTGCAACATCCATAGCGTAGGCCGTTTTGTCTTCTTCTATAAATAAAATTACTTTCCCACTATTAATATTTTCATTTACAGTTTCGAAATCTAAAACTTCTTCAATATTCTCAATAGATACTACATTATCAACAGAATCTCCATTATTTTCTAATAGAGGTTTAATAATATTTAAATTGATCCTTGCACCATCAACTATGGAGCTGTAATAAAAAAGGCATGCTTCTTTCTGATTGAACTTCAGTTTCAATGTTCTCATTGAAAAATCTTTATTTAATTTATATGAGAATAATTGTTTCATCTCTTGAATATTGCTAGATAATGAAGATGAGATATTTTTGAGAGATGGTCTGGACTTACTTTTTCGCTGACCAGAAAGTGAACGCATCGAGTTAAACTCCTTCTTGGTGAATCTTATCTGATGAATAGCCTTTACAGCTTTTTATTGAAATATGCATTAAATGAAGTTGTAAAAAATGGGACTTAAATATTTGATTTCTTTACTTTATCCGTTAAAATGTATTGTAAGGGGTTTCAATTGTTGAAAAATGTTCATAATTTTTTGAGAGGTGATACGATGGATATGACAAAAGTACAGCCAAGACCGGGAACACATAATGTAAAGGATCTGGAAGCAATAAGAAAAGATTTCGACTGGGAAGAAATTAAGAAAGATTTTAGCTGGTATAATACTGGTAAGGTTAATGCTGCTTATGAAGCAATTGACCGCCATGCAGAAAATCCGAATAAAAAAGACCAAGTGGCATTGTTATATTCCGCACCAGACCGTGAAGAAAGTGTCACTTTTGATCAATTAAGCAAGCAAAGTAATCAAACAGCAAATATATTTAAAAAGTACGGAATTCAAAAAGGAGATCGCGTTTTCTTGTTCATGCCAAGAAGTCCAGAGTTTTATGCAAACTTTTTTGGGATTCTAAAAATAGGTGCTATTGCCGGACCATTATTTGAGGCATTTATGGAACAAGCGGTACGTGACCGTTTGGAAGATAGTGAAGCGACAATGTTAATTACAACACCTGAACTTCTAAACCGTGTGCCTGTTGATGAGTTACCTGATTTAAAGCAAATTGTTTTAGTAGGCGGTACAGATAATGTTAAAGGTGATAATTATATTGATTTCGAGGAAGAAATGGCAGAGGCATCTGATGAATTTGATATAGAATGGGTAGATAGAGAAGACGGTATGCTCCTGCATTATACTTCGGGTTCTACTGGTAAGCCGAAAGGGGTCTATCATGTCCATAATGCCATGATTCAACATTATGCAACAGGTAAATGGGTAATTGACTTTAAAGAAGATGATGTTTATTGGTGTACAGCTGACCCAGGATGGGTAACAGGTACAAGTTATGGTATTTTTGCTCCATGGTTAAATGGTGTAACCAATGTTATTAGAGGTGGTCGTTTTTCACCTGAATCTTGGTATGAAACGTTAGAAAAACATCATGTGACGATATGGTATACAGCACCAACTGCTTTACGTAAGTTTGTCAGCGCTGGTGACGAATTAGTGAAAAACTATGATTTATCTACATTACGTCATATTTTAAGTGTCGGAGAACCATTAAATCCTGAAGTGATTACTTGGGCATTACGGGTACTGGATTTGCGTATTCATGATACGTGGTGGATGACAGAAACAGGTGCGATGTTAATTGTCAATCTGCCAAGTATGGAAATTCGCCCAGGTTCGATGGGAAGACCAATTCCAGGGGTAGAAGCAGCCATAGTAGATAACGAAGGTAATGAATTACCGCCAAATCAAATGGGGAATTTAGCAATTAAAAAAGGTTGGCCATCGATGATGCGTGCAATATGGAATAATCCGGGAAAATATGAAAGTTATTTTATAAAAGATTGGTATGTTTCTGGAGACAGCGCTTATATGGATGAGAATGGTTATTTTTGGTTCCAAGGTCGTTTAGATGATGTAATCAATACTTCTGGTGAACGTGTCGGGCCATTTGAGGTGGAAAGTAAATTAATTGAGCATAAGGCAGTCTCGGAAGCAGGGGTTATCGGTAAACCTGATCCAGAACGTGGAGAAATTATTAAAGCTTTTATTACGTTAAATCCGGGGTATGAGGCTTCGGATGAATTGTTGGAGGATATTCGCCAATTTGTTAAAACTGGCTTAAGTGCACACGCTGCCCCTCGTGAAATTGAAATTAAGGATAGTATTCCAAAAACACGAAGCGGTAAAATTATGCGTAGGCTATTAAAATCTTGGGAACTAGGCTTACCAACAGGAGACACCTCTACGTTAGAAGAATAAGTAAGAATAAAAGGCTAGCATCATTGTGCTAGCCTTTTAGCTTGTATGGAAAGAAAGTATAAAACCAGCGCAATGACCGTGTTAAACGAAGTGATTATTTATAGCATTTAGGACAAATTTACTTGCCTGTTTTTAAAACCAAGACGAAAGAACTGTTTTTACTATTATGGGAGGAAATGGAGAATAAAAGCACGAATTGTTATAGCAATTTGAATGTTGAAGGAGGGACATTTGGTTACCAAATTTCGCTATTATCCATATTTTTAGGGAGGAGAGATTGGATGAAAAAGTTGTGCATGCGAATAACATTTTTATGTATGATTTTAATCATTACAGCAGGAACCCTTCCAACCGCTGCATGGGCAGCAAAGTACGATACGGATTATGAAAACTTTGATTTAGTTGCTACCTCAAATGGAGGAATGGTATCGACATCTCATGGAATAGCAACGCAGGTAGGTGCCGATGTTCTGAAAAAGGGCGGTAATGCAATGGATGCCACTATTGCCATCCAGTTTGCATTAAACGTCGTGGAGCCTATGATGTCTGGAATCGGTGGTGGCGGTTTTATGATGGTTTACAATGGTGAAACGGATGAAACAACTATTGTAAATAGTCGTGAACGTGCTCCGGCTGGTGCAACTCCAGACATGTTTTTAGATGACAATGGTGATCCTATTCCTTTTAGTCAGCGAATCACACAAGGGACAGCAGTTGGCGTTCCAGGGACATTAAAAGGATTAGAAACAGCTCATGAAAAGTGGGGCACTCTTCCATTTCAACAATTGATTGGACCTGCAATTAAGCTTGCTAAAAATGGCTTTCCTGTAGATGATTATCTTGCTCAATCTATTGTGAACAATGAAAATAAAATACGAAGAACGGCAGCTCAAGAGGTATTTCTTCCAAATGGAGAACCACTGCAAGAGGGTGAGATTCTTATTCAGGAAGATTTAGCAAAAACATTTAAACTGATCCGGGCAAAGGGGACGGATGTTTTTTATAATGGTGAAATTGCAGAAGCACTGGCAACAACCGCCCAAGAATTTGGTGGTTCCATGACCGTTGAAGATTTAGCACAATATGATGTGACGATAGACGAACCGGTATGGGGCGAATTTCAAGGATATGACATTGCCAGCATGCCACCTCCAAGCTCTGGTGGAGTATTTCTTCTACAAATGTTGGGGATTCTAGATGATTTTGATTTATCCCAGTACGAACCAAGATCTTGGGAAAAATATCATTTATTAGCGGAAACGATGCATTTGGCATATGCTGACCGTGCTGCATATGCTGGAGATCCGGAATTTGTTGATATTCCGGTTTACGGTCTCCTTCATCCCGATTACCTTGCTGAACGTAGGGCACTAATTGATTTAGATTCTGTTAATCAAATTCCAACAGCTGGTGATCCATGGTTATATGAGCATGCATCACCTGATTATGAGATCACAGAACAGCCAGATGATAGAGAATATGGAGAAACGACACATTTTACTGTGGCTGACAAATATGGCAATGTTGTTTCATATACTACAACGATTGAACAAGTATTTGGTACTGGAATTATGGTGCCAGGCTATGGAATTATGTTGAACAATGAGTTAACCGACTTTGATGCTGTACCAGGTGGTGCGAATGAGGTAAAGCCTAATAAACGTCCGTTAAGCAGTATGACACCAACGATCGTATTTGAAGATGATCAACCAGTATTAACGGTTGGTTCTCCTGGCGGTCCTACTATTATTACTTCCGTCTTGCAAACCATTATTAATGTGGTTGAATATGGAATGGAACCAGAAGATGCTGTTGCAGAACCTAGGATTTATACGAACAACCTGAACTCCTATCGCTATGAAAATGGTATCGGAAGTGAGGTTATCAATCAGTTAAATTCTATGGGGCATCAATTCGGGTCTTCTCCAACAAGCATTGGTAATGTTCAAAGTATTTTACTTGATCATGATAGAGGATTATTAAAAGGTGTTGCAGATAATAGAAGAAACGGAGCGGCAATTGGAGTCGATTTAAACGGAAATGGTAAAGGTAAACAATAAATAAAGTAAAGAGAGCGGGACATAACTAAATAGGTAGAACGAAAATCCGAACAATCTAAACTAAGCGTAGGCAAAATACGTAGACTCCTGTGGAAACAGCACGAGTCGAAGATCCACTGTGTGAAGTGTTCTTCTTCACACAGTTAGCTGAGGCCGTGCCCACGGAAAGCGAAGTATTTTGCCGAAGCGGTTGTGTATTCAGAAAATAACGTTCGGATTTTTCCTATCTATTTACTCTTTTGTCCCAGCCTCTTACTTTATGAGCTATGCTTCTAAATCTCCTTTAGGGCCGAAGAATTCATAATGAATATCTTCTTCATCCACCTGCCAATCCTTTAATGCCTTATAAATCGCCTTCATAAATGGCTCAGGACCACAGAAGTAGAAGGATGCTTGATTCGTTGGCAAAACAGATTGTAACCATGCTAAATCGATAAAACCTTTTTTATCACAAGCATTAGCATCTTCAGGTTTTTCATAAATAGTAAAAGTATGAACATGGTCATACTGATCCGCAATTTGCTTCACAGTATCCTTTAAACCATGTACCCTTTCATGTTGCGCGGCATGAATATAATAAACTTCACGATTAGGCTGTTGTGTTACTACTGTTTCTAACATACTTGTTAACGGTGTTAGACCAACACCACCACTGATTAGTACAAGTGGCTTCTTCTTCTGATTAAGTACAAAATCCCCAGCTGGTGCACTAAGTTCTATCACGTCTCCTTCATGAATGGACTCATGAAGATAGGTAGATACTACTCCGTCAGGGCTATCTCCAATACCATCTTCTCTTTTTACACTAATACGGAAAAATTCTTTATTTGGTCTGCAGGATAAACTGTATTGACGCTGACAAGTGTATGGAATCGATGGAATATCGAGTTTTACTGTTATATATTGACCAGCTTCAAAATCTGGTAGAAGCCCATTATCAGCTGGTTTCAAATAGAAAGAGGTAATTACATCACTTTCCTTCACTTTTTGAATGACACGAAAGCCACGATACCCAATCCATCCCCCTGGTTTCTGTTCAGTTTCTTCATACATTTCTTTTTCGACTTCAATAAAAGCATTGGCAATCAGATCATATGCTTTTGCCCAAGCTGTAATAATTTCATCTGTTGCTGCATCTTTCAAGACATCCTTCATGGCCTTTAGTAAATTTTCGCCAACAATTGGATAATGCTCTGGTTTAATGTTCAAACTCCGATGTTTATGAGCAACTTGATTTACAACTGGTAAAATGTTTTCTAATTGGTCAATATTTGCTGCAGCAGCATACACTGCGTTTGCTAATGCTTGAGGTTGTTTCCCCTTTCGTTGATTAGTCTGGTTAAAAATATTTTTCAATTCCGGATGGTTGGTAAAAAGTAATTGATAAAACCTCGAAGTAATCGCAGTTCCATGTTCAGCTAGTACGGGAACAGTTGCTTTTACTGTTTCAATTGTTTTCGCTTCAAGCGCTTGAGTAGATTGTGACATCACGAACACTCCTTGTGAATTAAATTTAAGCCCGTTTTTCGACTTAGCTTTACTCATTCGATCTTTAATCAAACATTAATTACAAACATGTATTTAAAATACATGTTTAATTATATAAAAAATTTGGAAAGTTTTTCAATAGCCTGTTGGCTAAAGTTATGACAATTCTGTTAAAAGCGAGATAGCGATTTTGACTATTTTCGGGTAAAATGAAGTAGAGAAGGGGAGTATTTCATGCGTTTAAAAAAATACACAGACTTTGCATTGCGAGTTTTGATTTATACAGGAACGAGTGAAAGAAAAGTAAGCATAAAAGAAATATCGGATACTTTTTATATATCAACCGAGCATATCCGCAAAGTAGTTCACCAATTAAGTGTGGAAGGATATATCAATACCACACGGGGACGAAATGGCGGTATTCTGTTAATGAAAGATCCGGATGAGATAAATATTGGAGAAGTCATTCGTTTAATGGAAAATGATTTCTATTTAGTGGAATGTTTTGACGGGGAGCACAATCAATGTGTGATTACACCTGCCTGTAAATTACGATCAGTTGTAGGAGAAGCGATGCGTGCCTTTTTTGAAGTATTAAATCAATATACTTTAGCAGATTTGATTGTGAACAAAGATGATTTAAGAACATTAATGGATATAAAAGAGGAGCAATCATAAATAGATTACTCCTCTGTTTTATTAAAGCTATCCTCTTTTTTCTATTGTAAATTGATCTTCGAGTAACAACCAATTTTGCGGGAAGGCCAACCCTAGTTTCCAATAACTGATCCCTCGTAAGTTTTTTTCTTTAATAAGATCAAATTTAGCTTGGATGGAGCGGGCATCCTCGAACCAGACTTCATGCTCTTCTCCATTTTGAGCTGTATAATTAAAATGAGGGGCTTGTGCTTCTTCATCATACAGGATCGATTGATTGTTTTCTCTAGCTATTTGGATTCCTTGTTGTGGACTAATAGCTTGCGCCATTTCACCACCAGGTTCATAGGGAAGTGTCCAGTCATAACCATACAGATTTTGACCTAATAAAATTTTCTCTGGAGGCATTTCTGTTAAGGCATAATTAACGACGTCCCGGACAGGACCAATCGGTGAAACGGCCATCGGAGGGCCACCACTATATCCCCATTCGTATGTCATTAAGACAACAAAATCAACAATTTCTCCGTGTGCGCCATAATCATGAGCCTCATACCATTCTCCTTGTTGTTCAGCACTTGTTTTAGGTGCAAGGGCAGTTGATACCAACAATCCTTCTTGATGTAATCGAGTGGTTGCCTTTTCCAAAAAGCTGCGATAGTCCTCACGATTTTCAGGAGGTAAAAATTCAAAATCAAAATGAATATCTCCATACCCAATCTCCTGAGCAGTTTGAATAATTTGGTCGAGTAAATTATTTTGGACGGTTTCATCAGTTAAAATGATTCGACCTAATTCTGCGCTAAAAGCACCTTCTTCGAGATTGGTAACAACAAGCATCAGTGTAGCATTATGTTCGTTTGCAATAGCTGCAAATTGATTTAATGGGGGAGCACTTAAGTTTCCTTGTCGGTCTACTTGGTAGGAGAAAGGAGCTAAGTAGGTTAAGTTACCTGCATGTTTTCGCGCCGCGTTTTCCAGTGTTTCTGAGACCGTCCCTCCAGTGGGTTCAACATATGCATTGACTTCAATTGAAGATTTAGCAGGTTCTGGTATATATAATGTCATCCCGACAGAAAGTGGTTGATACATATTAATTTGATTGATACTAGCAAGTTCAGCGGCAGATATACCAAACCTTTGCCCAATCGTATATAAACTGTCACCTGGTCTGACGACATAAAAGCGCCCATAAATCGGGATAACAAGAGCTTGACCAACAACTAGTGGCAATTCGGGATCTATTTCATTTGCATTGGCAATCGATTCATAGGAAGTTCCAAATTGATTGGCGATCTGATATAAACTATCCCCCTGTTTTACTACATAAATTTGCACGAAAAGTTCTCCTTTCTAATAAAAAGATGTTCTCTATTTAATTTTATGATTAGAAAGGAGAAATAGAACAATGGGGCTTGAATATTTAGATGGGTTTCGTTTCGGCATTAAATACTTCTGCCATTAGTTTAATGGCTTCCTGGTTATGCCTTTCGGTATTCGATGCAACACAATTTTCTGGAACATGAAGTGTATAACCACGCATATGAGCATCATTGGCGGTAAAAAGCACACAAATATTCCCTGCAATGCCTGCAATCATTAAGTGCCTTATTTCTAATTGTTCTAATAAAGAACGTAATGGTGTACGAAAAAAGCCTGACATTTGAGGTTTCATAATAAAGTAATCTTCTTTGTCAGGCATTCCTTGTTCGATGATGTCTTCATTCTTTGAAGATAAACATGTCTGGGCAATTTGTTTGAAATCTGTTTCCCATGTATCATAATGATCATTAATATAAATGATCGGATAATTACGTTCTTTTGCATATTGCTTTAACCTCTTAATGTTAGGTAAAATCTTTCTCGTATTATTTAAAAGTAAATCTCCTTCATGAAATGTAAAATCATTGATTAAATCAATGAATAATACAGCTGTTTTATTCATGCTCACACCTCAGTTCTTTTGTTGTCTAGATACTTTTTCGTATGTTTAGGCTGGATCAAACTTTTGCAGGAGTATATACTCCTGTAAATGTGGATCTTCAGGTCATGCTAAAGCTAAAGGAGTCGAAACGGTCGGCCTTCGCTATACTTTTTCTACAACGAATAACAGAAAAAGATATTGGTTTTATAACCCCTATTAGTAATTTCCTATGGCATACCTTACACTTTCACTCCTGTGGGAATTGTTTGGCCTGAAGATCCACTTTTTCGAGCGGCACAGCCAATTAGCATTTAATAAAGGACCGGCAGGATTTGCAGGTTTTTCTCATCTTTTCTTTTGTCGCAATGCTTTAAAAAAGTCTGATAATAATTGACTGGACTCTTCTTCCATTACACCAGCTACTACATCTACTTGATGATTAAAACGTTCATCCTGGAGGAAATTGTACAAGGAACCGGCACATCCTGCTTTTTTATCTTTTGCCCCATATACAACACGTGATATTCTTGATTGCAATATAGCACCTGCACACATTGGACATGGCTCTAAAGTGACATATAATGTACAATCTTCTAATCGCCAACTACCTAGTACTTGATTTGCCTTATCTATTGCAAGCATTTCCGCATGAGAGTTGGTTGTCTGTAATTTTTCACGTAAATTAAATGCTGTTGCAATCACTTCTTCTTGATGAACGATTACAGCCCCAATCGGAACTTCCCCCAGTACCTCAGCCTTTTTTGCCTCTTCTAGAGCTATTAACATATATTCCTGATCTGTCATTATCATCCCACACTTTTAATATTTACTACTATAGTGCAGAAAAAAACGTGGAAGTTCAAGTCTTATAGTATTTATCTATAACCTTTTCAAATGTAATCATCTAAAAAAACTTATTAATTACCTTTTTATATGTTTGAAATCAAAAGTGAAACAAAAATATTAATTAAAGTTGTATGATTCTAGAGTATTATTTATTACGTGTACCTTTTGAGCAATCAAAGTAAATAATGGTTGATTACTTGAATACACTATCTTTTAACATGTACGTATAAATTTAACGAAAACATTAAAGTAGTTATTGACAACTGGTTAATATAATGATAATCTCTATTTAAAGATGTTATTTATGAATAACAAATTAGTAATTTAAAGCCTATCATGCATGGTAGTAAGTATAATTTTTTTGTAACATTTGAAAGCGTTTCATAAAAATAGGGGGTATTAAGATGAAGAAAAGTCTACTCATTTTACTTTTAGGTTTATTATCTGTAGCTTTAGTAGCTTGTGGCGGAGGCGGAGATGATGATTCCTCTGGTGAAGCAGAAGAAGTAGAAGTAATTGGTGAGGATCTTGAAGATGCGACAGAACTTACATTTTGGACATTCGTAGGACAACACGTTGATCTATACAGTGATGCAGCAGAACGATGGAATGAAGAAAATCCAGATCGAGCAATTAAATTAGTTGCTGAAACGTATCCGTTTGAGCAAATGCACAACAATTTATTGTTAGCGATTCAATCTGGTCAAGGTGGTCCGGATATTGCTGATATCGAAATTGGACAATTCCCGAACTATTTACAAGGGGAAGTTCAGTTAGAGCCATTGAATGAATATGTAGAGCCGGTATTAGAGAATGCGGTAACATCAAGATTTGAAAACTATGCTAAAGATGGAAACTACTATGGTCTACCTACACATGTTGGTGCAACCGTAATGTTCTATAACACAGAAATCATGGATGAAGCTGGAGTTGACATTGATGCAATTGAAACATGGGATGACTTCGTAGCAGCTGGTGAACAAGTGGTAGCAAATACAGATTCAATGATGTGGAATGTTGGAACAGAAGATTGGTTAATGGATATGTGGCCAATGATTTCACAACAAGATTCCGATGCGTTTGATGAAAATGGTGAGTTGACATTAGATAATCAAACAAATATTGATACGTTACAATTCTTGCAAGATGTTATTTATGAACATGAAATCGCTGAAGTAACACCAGGTGGTATGAATCAATCAGAAGAGTTTTATGGATACTTCTCAGATGGAGGTTCAGCTTCAGTTTTAGCTCCATTATGGTATATGGGAAGATTCTTGGATAATATGCCTGATTTAGAAGGTAAAATTGCGATTCGTCCGATGCCAGCTTGGGAAGAAGGCGGAAAACGCTCTGCTGGTATGGGTGGAACAGGTACAGTTGTAACAAATCAATCTGAAGATGTAGAACTAGCAAAAGAATTTTTAGCATACGCGAAGCTTAGTGAAGAAGGTAATATTAATCTTTGGACAGTGTTAGGATTTGATCCACCACGCTGGGATACTTGGGAAAGTGAAGAAGTACAAGCAGATAACAAATATTACGATTACTTCGGAGATGGAATCTTTGACATGCTTCTAGATGTGAGAGATGACATCAATCAATTGAACTTTACGGAAAATACGCCAGATGTAATCAGTGAGTTCCATACAAATGTTACACAACAAACAATTCGTAATGATTCTCAAACACCTCAAGAAGCACTTGAGCAGGCTGCAGAAGCAGTAAGATCAGAAATGGAATAATATGTTTCACTATCATTTTAGGAGACAGATTAGATACATGAAATCTGTCTCCTAAAATAGGTAAATCAAAAGGAGGTATTATCGTGTCATCTCCAGGTCAAGGATCTAATGCAAGTGCCAGCTTAGAAAAAACAGCATATAAAGAACCAAACAAGTTTTTAAGATTCTTAAATTCAAAAAAAGTAGTTCCCTATATTTTTGTTTCACCATTTATTTTGTCTTTTTTAATCTTAACACTTTATCCCGCTATTCACGGGATCATCATGAGTTTTCAAAGTATATTGCCAGGGCAAGTTGAATTTATTGGATTAAGAAACTACGAGCGGGTATTTAATCCTAATTTCTATAAAGCGTTATCCAATACAACGATCTATGTAATACTGACCGTTATTATCTTAACGCTTGTTCCAATGCTTTTAGCCATATTACTAAACTCTAAATTAGTAAAATTTAAAACAATTTTTAGAGCCTCTATTTTCATTCCAGCTTTAACTTCAACCATTGTTGGTGGTATGATTTTTAGGTTAATGTTTAGTGAGGCAGATTCGTCTGTAGCTAATCAAATTGTAAACTTTTTAGGGATGGAATCGATTGACTGGCGCTATAATGCTTGGTCTGCGATGTTCCTAATGGTGATCTTAGCTTCATGGCGGTGGATAGGTGTCAATGTCTTATATTTCTTAGCACAGCTTCAAAATATATCCGATGAATTATATGAAGCAGCGGATATTGATGGTGCTAGTGCATTTCAGAAATTAAGATATATTACCATTCCACACTTAAAACCGATTACGATTTTTGTTAGTACAATTACGATCATCAATGGATTTAGAATGTTTGAAGAAAGTTTCGTCTTCTGGGAAACAAGTTCACCAGGGAATATCGGTTTAACGGTAGTAGGTTACATCTATCAACAAGGGATCGGGCAAAACGATATGGGATTCGGTTCTGCTATCGGGGTTGTCCTCATGTTAATAATCTTTGTTATTAGTATTATTAACTTAATAGCAACAGGTACGTTCAAACGAGGTGATGAATAATGGATACCAACAAGAAAAATAGTGGATTGACGTGGGTAGCCACTGTTGGGTTTGCGCTCATCTCATTAATCATATTATTTCCGATTATTGGATTGTTGATTTCGTCCTTTCGACCATCATCAGATCTAATGCGAGATGGCATTACATTTAGTATTGATTTTAGTCAATTAAACATGGATAACTATATGTATATCTTCCAACAAGCTGCTTCTTATTGGAGCTGGTATGGGAACAGTATAATTATTTCGGCATTGACAATTGTACTATCTTTATTCTTTTCGTCGATGGTTGGTTATGCGTTGGCTGTTTACGATTTTAAAGGAAGAAACTTATTCTTCGTATTAGTATTATTGATTCTAATGATTCCGTTCGAGATACTAATGCTTCCTTTATATCAAATGATGGTAGGTGCACAGTTAGTGGATAGTTATTTTGCAGTAGTTCTTCCGTTAATCGTCGCGCCTGTTGCAGTATTCTTCTTCCGGCAATATGCTACAGGTCTGCCAACAGCATTGATGGACGCAGCGAGAATAGATGGAAGTACTGAATATGGGATATACTTTAAGATTATGCTTCCTTTAATGGGGCCTTCGCTGGCAGCAATGGCGATTTTGCAAGGACTAGCTAGTTGGAACAACTTCCTATGGCCGTTGCTTGTATTGCGTTCAAATGATATGTTTACACTTCCGATTGGATTAGCGACACTACTAACTCCATATGGGAATAATTATGATATCTTAATCGCAGGATCTGTTTTAACTATTATTCCAATCGTTATTCTGTTTATTTTCTTCCAACGTTACTTTGTTGCAGGATTAACGTCTGGCGGTGTAAAAGGATAACAGATTGTCTACTAGTTGAAAGCCATAGTATGCTACGAAGACTATGGCTTTTTTTCGTGTTATAATAGTAGTAAAGTGCAGAAGGATGGCTTAAATAATGAACGGCAAATTTATAACAACAACATTAGATAAAGTATTTGTATGGACAACTAAATTAGCATTGTTAAATATACTTTGGATAGCTTTTACCTTAATAGGATTAGGTGTTCTCGGTGTGTTTCCAGCAACAGCTGCAGCACTTGGAGTAGTTAGAAAGTGGTTAATGGGTGATAAGGATATCCATATTTGGTCGACCTTTAAAAAGGTATACAAAGAGGAATTTAAGTACGCGAATATGATCGGCTGGATTCTTACGATTATTGGCTTTTTGTTCTATTTAAATTTTCAGGTCATAAGCAGTTCCCAGGAAGAGATACTATTTGTTGTCCCATTTATCTTCTACTTCCTTTTATTTCTTTATTTCACTATGGTAATCTGGGCATTTCCACTTATTGTTCATAACTATGCTTCTGTTATTCAACAATTAAAAAATGCATTAATTATTGGAATATCCAAAATCCATATTACGATTACAATCATGTTACTGATGTTTTCCACTATGTTTTTTTCATTGGAATTTCCGGTGCTTTTAGTTTTTTTTACGTTTAGTTTACTGGCGTTGATTTGGATGTGGCTAACCCTTCGAGTGTTTGTGAAGGTTTTTCAGTAGTGGAAAGAATAAAACGGTTATGGGTGAAGTTAATATGGTAGAAATTAGATGTTGTTTTCGATTGCATTTTCTCTAAAAAAAGGTTATACTAATATTTGCGCTTTTAAATTGAGCGCAATTGAATATGTTAGTAAATTTGCCGTGCTAGGTGGGGAGGTAGCGGTGCCCTGTACTCGCAATCCGCTATAGCGAGACTGAATGCCTTGCTGAGGTGCCATCACTTTAAGGTCTGCCTTAAGGGAGTAGTGTTGACACTCGGGTCCTGCGCAACAGGAACTCGTGAACCATGTCAGGTCCGGAAGGAAGCAGCATTAAGCGAATTCTCCTGTGTGCCGCAGGGAAGCCTGGGTCGAGCTATCAACTTGAGTAACGCTTGAGGTGATGTCATCGAAGCTTGGTGCACGGCGTTAAATAAAAAGATTCAACCTCTTGTAATTATACAAGAGGTTTTTGTTATTAGAGGTTGAATGTAAACTGCCCAAAGAATTACAATATTCAAATAAAGTGTCCGTAAGCTTGATCAAAGAGCAGATAGAAACGTCCTACTCAATTATTACTCGTTTTTCGAGCTTGGATTTGATACAATAAAATGAGGAAGAAATCGATGATTATTAGTAAAGGGGATCAGTTATGGGCTATCAAGCATTATATCGTGTCTGGCGTCCACAGAATTTCGAAGATGTAGTAGGACAAGTACATATTACACGTACCTTACAAAATGCGATCATGCAAGATAAGTTTACCCATGCTTACCTTTTTTCAGGTCCCCGAGGTACGGGAAAAACAAGTGCGGCTAAGATATTTGCCAAAGCAGTTAACTGTCAGAATGGGCCATCCTTAGAGCCATGTAATCAATGTGATGCATGTATCGGGATTCAGGATGGCTCAATTTCAGATGTGGTAGAAATTGATGCAGCTTCCAATAATGGTGTTGAACAGATCCGGGATATTCGTGACAAAGTAAAATATGCCCCAAGTGCGGTAACGTATAAAGTGTATATTATTGATGAAGTTCATATGCTATCCATTGGTGCGTTTAATGCATTGTTAAAGACATTAGAAGAACCACCTAAACACGTTATCTTTGTGCTAGCGACAACGGAGCCACATAAAATTCCGTTAACCATTATCTCGAGATGCCAACGATTTGATTTTAAACGAATCGCTCAATCGGCTATGGTTGATCGTATGAAGAAGATTATTGAAGCGGAAGAAATTGCTGTGACAGATGAAGCGTTAGAGGCGGTTGCCTTATCTGCTGAAGGCGGTATGCGTGATGCATTGAGTTTGTTAGATCAAGCTATTTCTTACAGTGAAGATCAAGTAACAATTGATGACGTACTCGCTGTAACTGGATCTGTTTCACAAGCTAAATTGGCAAAAGTCGTCAGTGCCATGCATATAAATGAAGTGAAAGCAACATTACTGGAGATTGACGGGATGATCCAGGAAGGTAAGGATCCTGGCCGTTTTGTTTTTGATCTTATCTACTATTTGCGTGATATATTGTTATATCAGACGGCTCCATCTCTCGAAAATGTTCTGGAGCGGGCAATTGTTGATGAGTCTTTTAAAGAATTATCAGGAAAGCTTGATGCTGAATGGATTCAAATGGCAATCAAAGAATTGAATCAGTGTCAGCAGGAAATTAAGTGGACTAATAGTCCGAAAGTTTTTATTGAGGTAGCTGTATTAAAAATTTGTAATCAAGAAACTGGTGCAAAAGCAGATGTTGCTTCAATTCCTGCAGTAGAACAGTTAAATGAAAAGATTCAAAAATTAGAACAGCAACTGATGAACATTCAGAAACAACCAAGTCAAGCTGCACAAACAGAAAGAAAGCAGCCTGCACCGAAACGAAGTACATCAACGAATCGTAATGGTTATAAAGTACCTTATGACAGAATTAGGCATGTTTTGAATGACGCTTCTAAGACTGCGATTCAAAAAGTTAGATCGCAGTGGCCTGCTTTTATGGAGGCTTTAAAGAAACAAAGTGCCCCGGCACATGCGACCATACAAAATAGTAAGCCGAGTGCAGCGTCAGAAGATATAATTATTATTGCTTTTCGATATGAAATTCACTGTTCACTTGCATTAGAACATAAACAAACGATAGAATTAATGTTATCTGAGGCTATCGGGCAGAATGTATCTTTTATTCCAATTCCAGAAGCAGAATGGACTAGTTTACGTGAAGAATATGTGCGTAAACAAAAACAACAAGATGACGGTGCGGATGAATCGGATAGCTCTTCATCATCAGAAGAAGAAGGAGATCCGGTAGTAGATGCTGCCAGGGAGTTAGTCGGTGATGACTTATTAGAAATACATGATTAAAAAATAGATCTTTATTAGGAGGGTTTTCCATGCGTGGTGGAGGAAACATGAATAAAATGATGAAACAAATGCAGAAAATGCAAAAGGATATGATGAAAGCTCAAGAAGAGTTACAAGAAATGACGTTTGAAGCTACCGCTGGTGGTGGAATGGTAAAAGTAGTAGCGAATGGAAAGAAGGAAATTACCGATATTGAAATCAAGGAAGAAGTAGTAGACCCAGATGATATCGAAATGCTTCAAGACCTTATCTTAGCAGCTACAAATGAAGTGCTTAAAGAAGTAGAAGATAAAACAAATGATACGATGGGCAAATTTACTAAAGGATTAAATTTACCTGGAGGCATGTTCTAGGAGGGTTCTCATGTATTATCCCGAACCGATATCAAAGCTGATTGACAGCTTTACCAAACTGCCAGGAATCGGTCCAAAAACTGCCGTTCGCCTGGCTTTTTTTGTCTTAAATATGAAAGAAGATGATGTGTTGGACTTTGCAAAAGCGCTCGCCAACGCAAAACGTGAATTGACGCATTGCAGTACATGTGGGCATATTACAGATCAGGATCCGTGCGCCATTTGTCAGGATGACATGCGTGACCAGTCTTTAATATGTGTTGTGCAAGATCCAAAAGATGTCATTGCAATGGAAAAAATGAAAGAATTCAATGGTAAGTATCATGTCTTACATGGTGCAATATCTCCAATGGATGGGATTGGTCCAGAAGATATTAATGTACCCTCATTGATTAACCGATTAAAAGATGAAGGAATAAAAGAATTGATTTTAGCAACAAACCCGAATATTGAAGGTGAAGCAACTGCGATGTATATCTCAAGATTGGTGAAGCCTTCGGGTATAAAAACTACACGAATTGCTCATGGTCTGCCAATGGGAGGGGATTTAGAGTATGCCGATGAGGTAACACTCTCCAAAGCATTAGAAGGCAGAAGAGAAGTGTAATAGTAGGTGAAGAATATGTTTCGTTCCAAAAAAATAAAAAAAGCAGAACTAGATCAAGAATTTTTAGATAAAATATTTCATTTAAAAAAGGAATGGAATTATTTAGAGGATATTTTGAATCGAAGCATTGAGCCAAGTGAACACGGTCAATTTGATTTAGCAATGACAAAGGCAAAATACTTTTATTTGCTAAGAGAAGCTAAAGTACGAAATTTATCTGCTATTAAATAGTTTTGCTTCTATTTCTTGTTTTCTCTTCATATAGATAGAGTAATATTTTATATGTTAAAGGGGACAAGTATATGAATTGGTGGATTATAGCAGGAATAGTAGTATTAATTGTTATTTTGCTAACGAAAGGAATTCCGGTGAATTTCGTTAAAGGTAGTGGGCAAGTTGTGATGAAAGTTACGGTTGGTGTTTTATTTCTGTTCTTCTTTAACTTGTTTGGTGCATCTTTTGGATTGCATATACCTATCAATGTTTTTACAGCGGTGATTGTCGGAATGTTAGGTATTCCAGGGATTGCTTGTTTAACTGCTATCAGTGTTTTTGTTATTTAATCATATGAATATTAGAAATAGCTCTTCTATTATAGGAAGAGTTATTTTTTTGATGAAAATTAATTACAAAGCTTCACATAATCCATATACTCTGAAATAACTTTGGCATGAATTTGCTCTCTTCCATATGGCATTTTGATGAGTGCTGCCATACGCTAATAATGATTGCGCACAAGTTTGGGGGCAAGGGATTACTCCAACAGTTAAAAGGCATGGAGATTTGCTGGGTGAATCTTCGTTGCCATTCTATGAATTTGTAGTTAGGCTGTATGCTTTTCACTACAATCCATATGAACAAGGAGAAGCATACGCACTAGACAATCAGTATGTAGAAAAGTGGAGAAGATAGCAAGAGAAAGCTGGGGAGAGACATACACTTGGGTGCAAATTTAATTCTATTATACCAAGGGGATTTTTCAACACTTCCCCTTGGAATATATTTCTAACGAATTTCCTCTTGCATAATAATTAATCGCCGTGTTATATTATTAATTGTCGCTGAAAACGACAGGACAAAAAACATCTCGGACAACTTTAAAAAAACAAAAAAAGTTGTTGACATTAAATGAATGAGATGGTATGATATAAAAGTTGTCGCAAAAAAAGACAGCAAGCTTTGATCTTTGAAAACTGAACAAAACA